>CAZCDW010000105.1:2127-4712 GCA_964497485.1 uncultured Bifidobacterium sp. | reverse complement strand
TGCAGGCCGCCCAGCAGCGTGAAGCCCAGCACCGCGACCGCGTTCACGGTCAGCAGCACGATCTTCAGTTTGCTTTTGGCGATCGTGTAGTCGGCCGCCTTCTGGTGCGCGGCCAGCGGGATCTTTTGCGCGAACTGCGCCGGTACGGTATCGCGGTGACGTGCGACATGCCGGATATGGCGCGAAGACAGCCACAGCTTGACCGTCAGCGTGGCCAGCAGGAAGGCAGCGAACAGCAGGGAGAAGCTTTGGGTATCCATTGTATTCGTATGAGAAAATGCGGGTTTTGCGAGGGCATGCCCGGCAGTCTTGCAAGCCGGCAGAGCCCGCGCCAGAGCGGAAAAGGATTATGTCACAAGCAAACGAAGCCCACGCTGCGCCCGCCATGCGTCCCAACGAGTTCAATCTGGTCTGGATAGACATGGAAATGACCGGCCTTGACCCCGACAACGACAGGGTCATCGAGGTCGCGGCCATCGTCACCGATCCCGAGCTCAATGTGCTGGCCGAAGGCCCGGTGTTCGCCATCCACCAGCCGGACGCGGTACTCGACGGCATGGATGCCTGGAACAAGGGCACCCATGGTCGATCCGGACTGATTGACCGCGTGAAGGCATCGACGGTCACCGAAGAGCAGGCGTCGCTGGAAATGATCGAATTCCTGAAGCAGTACGTACCTGCCGGGAAATCACCGATGTGTGGCAACTCGATTTGCCAGGACCGCCGCTTCATGGCGCGTCACATGCCGAAGCTCGAAGCCTTCTTCCACTACCGTAACCTCGATGTGTCAACCCTGAAGGAACTGTGCCGCCGCTGGAAACCGGAACTGATTGCCGGCTTCAAGAAGCACCAGCTGCATACGGCGCTGGCGGACATCCGTGAATCGGTCGAGGAGCTGAAGTACTACCGCGAGCACTTCATCAAGTCCTGACCCCGGCGTTGCATTCAGCGAGCGACGCTTTTCCAGAAGCGCTGTATCTGCGGCACCGAGGCCTCGACCTCGATCGCCAGCTTGTGGCACTTGGCCGGATCATCGACCAGTGCCACTTCCTCATCATCGATCTCTTCCGCGCCCAGCAGCTGAATCGCGCGCAGCAGGCTCGATTGCGGTGAATCGATCAGTGGTGCCCAGGCTTCCGGCCGCAGGTTCACGCCCTCGAGAAAGCCCCAGCACCAGGCCTCCGCATCCAGCACGCTCTTGCCCTTGTAAGGGTATTCACTGAACAGCGGCTCGAAATCCTTTGGCGCCACCTCGAAGGTGACGACGATCTCTTCCAGCATCCGCGTCACCAGCGAGCGTATGCGCTCGGCTTGCTGGGCATGCTTGAACTGCGGCGTGTCTTCGTCATCCGGGCCCCAGACATGCGGCAGCCATTCATCGACAGGGATGGTTTCAGGGCCAATTGCGATCGCGGTCAGGTAGCCGTGCAGCGCATCCATTGCCATCGTCTCGTCGCTGCAGTGCTCGGACATCAGGAAGCGATCGAGTTCGTCGAATTCCTTCTCGCTCAGCAGAGGTTCGTGGGCCATGGTGCATGCTTTCCAATCAGATAAACAGTTAATTAAACAGAGTTTACCGCGCCAGCGACTACAATCGCGCCGATGAATGCATCTCCCACCCACTCTTTCGCCGGCCTCGAGCCCGGCACCGTGCTCGACGCGCTGGATGCGCTCGGGCTGCATGGCGATGGCCGCCTGCTGGCGCTCAACAGCTACGAAAACCGTGTCTATCAGGTTGGCATGGAAGAAGGCCCACCGCTGGTCGTCAAGTTCTACCGGCCGCAGCGCTGGAGCGATGCGGCCATTCTCGAAGAACATGGGTTCGTGCGCGAGCTGAAGGACGCCGAGATCCCGGTCGTACCCGCGAACGAGATCGACGGCCGCACCCTGCACCTGCACGCAGGCTATCGCTTTGCGGTATTCCCGCGGCAGGGCGGTCGCACGCCCGAGCTCGACGCACCCGGCACGCTGGAATGGATAGGCCGGCTGATGGGGCGCATCCATGCCATCGGTGCTGTGCACTCTTTCACGCAGCGCCCGGCGATCGATGCCGACAGCTTTGGCGAGATGCCGCGGCTGTGGCTGATCTCCCATGAATTCGTGCCGGCCGAGCTGCGCGCCAGCTGGGAGAGCGTCAGCGCGCTGGCACTGGATAGCGTGCGGCGCTGCTATGAACGCGCCGGTGAGGTGCGTCTGCTGCGCCTGCATGGCGACTGTCATCCCGGCAACCTGCTGTGGACGGATGACGGTCCGCACTTCGTGGATTTCGACGACAGCCGCAGCGGACCGGCGATCCAGGACCTGTGGATGTTGCTGTCGGGCGAGCGCGCCGACATGCAGCGACAGCTGGCCGAGCTGCTGGCCGGCTATGAAGACTTCTGCGACTTCGACCCGCGCGAGCTCTACCTGCTGGAAGCACTGCGCACGCTGCGCTTGCTGCATTACTCGGCCTGGCTGGCGATGCGCTGGGACGACCCGGCCTTCCCGCACGCCTTCCCATGGTTTAACACGGTCCGTTACTGGCAGGACCGCATCCTCGAGCTGCGCGAGCAGGTAGCGCTGATGGACGAGCCGCCGCTGTGGCC
>CAZCDW010000105.1:0-2027 GCA_964497485.1 uncultured Bifidobacterium sp. | reverse complement strand
ATGTTCAAGAAAATCCTGGTACCTACCGATGGCTCGGCGCTGTCGGACAAGGCGGTACAGGCGGCGCTGGACTTTGCCGCGGCCACTGGCGCGAGCGTCGTCGGCCTGTCGGTGGCGCAGCTGTATCCGTTCATGCTGATGCCCGAGGCCGGCGCGATGGTGGACCTGTCGACCTATGAGGAGATACAGGACAAGAGCGCGCAGCAGGCGATGGACAAGTTCAGCAAGGCCGCCGCTGCCGCCAAGGTCAGCAGCGAGGTGCTGTCCACACGCGGCATCCATCCCTACGAAGAAATCATCAAGGCCGCGACCGGTCGCGGCTGCGACCTGATCTGGATGGCCTCGCATGGTCGCAAGGGCCTCGACAAGCTGCTGCTTGGCAGCGAGACCCAGCGCGTGCTGTCGCACGCGTCGATACCTGTTCTGGTTTACCGCTGATTGCGCGCTGCGAACGCGCTGCCGCCCGCGGGTTGGCGCGCGTTGTGGTCAGTGCGCCATCAGCACCGGCACCGTCATCGACGCCAATACCGTACGCGTGACCCCGCCCAGTACCACCTCGCGGAAGCGCGCATGGCCATAGGCACCCATCACCAGCAGATCGGCGCCGAGGTCGGCTGCCGCCGACAGCACCGCATTGCCGGTGTCGATGTCGCTGCGGTGCGCATGCACATTCGCCTTCACGCCGTGCCGCGCGAGGAACAGCGCCAGATCCGCACCCGGTTGCTCGCCGTGTGCGTCGCGATCTTGCTCGGGATTGAACACCAGGATCTCGACCGCGTCGGCCGCCGCCAGCAGCGGCAGCGCGCCCGAGATAGCACGGCTGGCTGGCATGCCACCATCCCACGCGATCACGGCCTTGCGGAAGCGGCCGTCGAATGTGCCCGCATACGGCACCACCAGTACCGGGCGGCCGCTGTGCAGGATCACGTGCTCGGGGAAATTCGACATCAGGCCCGGCACTGATTCCGACGGATCGAACTGGCCGATCACGGTCAGGTCTGCGTAGCGTGCCTGCAGCGCGATACCGCCCGCGGCATCATCATCGACCACGCGCGACTCCACCTCGTCTACGCCGACCGACTGGGCGACGGACTCGAATCGGACCAAGCCGTCATGCGCATAGCGGCGCAGGTGCTGCAGATGGTGCGCGAAGGTCGGGTCGTTCGGGTTGAAGGCGCCGCTGTCGAACACATAGCGCGAGATGCCGGTCATGGCCGCGCCGACCAGATGGGCCGCTTGCGCGCGCGCGATCTCGGCGGCAACCGTCAGGCGTACCGGTGCCTGGCGGGAGGAGTCGACATGGACCAGCACGGTCTTGTAGCTCATGAGTATCCTTTCTGCGGGAATCTTGTTCACGGCACCGGCGGCCGACACCGGCTTGTGCGTTTGCGTTGACGAATGCAGGTTAGCAGATCGCCGAACTACGACCGCAATTGCAAGCCTACTTCCGTACCGACATTCGCGTCCACGGTCGAGGGCATGGTCTGTCAGGAATGTTTCTGTAGAATTTGACTCAGGTCAAGCGCCTCTGCCGCTCCTGCCAGAGGTACGACCCCCACCTCACCCCGCCGCCATGAGCATACGCAATCTCGAGTACTTGTTCTCGCCCAAGTCTGTCGTGCTGATCGGCGCCAGTGACCGGCCGCATAGTGTCGGTGCGACCGTGCTGGCGAACCTGATCGCCAGCCGTCGCGGGGACACACGGCCGCATAGCGTGATGGCGATCAATCCGCGTCATACCGAACTGCTCGGCGTGCCGGTCTATCCGGACGTGGCCAGCCTGCCGGCCGTGCCGGACCTCGCCGTGATCGCGACGCCACCAGCCAGCGTGCCCGGACTGATACGGGAGCTCGCGCAGAAGGGGACGCGCGCCGGCATCGTGCTGACGGCCGGCATGGACGGCGACCACGGCGATGGCCGTTCGCACCGCGCGGCAATGCTGGAGGCGTCGCGCGATGCGGTGTTCCGCATCCTCGGCCCGAACTGTGTCGGCCTGATCGCGCCGCATGCGAACCTGAACGCCAGCT
>CAZCDW010000104.1:0-8474 GCA_964497485.1 uncultured Bifidobacterium sp. | reverse complement strand
TCGCCAAGAGAGCGACCGAGGTACATGTAACCTGCCTCCAGTCCCCATGTCTTGTCGTACTTCGCACCGTAAGCTATAGAGAATCCGGTCGTGGACTCATTGCCGAAACCTGAGCCGAAGTCGAACTGGGTACGACCCACGCCCAGTTTCAGGTAAGGGTCGTCCGCCAATGCCAATGATGACGACATCAGGCCGCAGGCCAGCAATGCATACAAAGTTTTTTTCATGGCTCTCCCCATTGCGCCGGTATGGCGATCGTGAAAGCCGAGCATAAAAAGGGAACAGCGGCAGCGACAGCACGGCGCTGCATCAGAGATGCACCAATAGCTGTTGCGGCGAGACCACCAGACGCCCGCGAACAGAGGCTCAGTAAGCCTCCTCCCAGGAGATCGACAAGCGCGCCGCGCACTGGATCAGCCCGACCATGCTGTAGGTCTGCGGGAAGTTCCCCCACAGCTCGCTGCCGTCGAGCGACACATCTTCCGACAACAGGCCGACATGGTTGCGGCGCGATAGTACGCGCTCGAACAGCTCGCGGGCGCGCACGCGCTCGCCATTGCGCGCCAGTGACAGGATCCACCAGAGCGTGCAAACGGTGAAGGCGGCATCGGGACGGCCAAAGTCATCCGCTTCGTCATAGCGCAGCAGGAAGTCGCCGCGCTGCAGCCGGCGCTCGGTCGCGCGCAGCGTACCGACGAAGCGCGGATCGTCGGGTGCGAGGAACTGGAACTCCCCCATCAACAGCAGGCTGGCATCGAGGTTCTCGCCACCGAAAGTGGATACGAAACTGCCCAGCGCCGGGTTCCACGCGTGATCGATGATGGCCTGCCGTATGCGGCCTGCTTCCTGTGCCCAACGATGCGCGCGCTGCGGCAGCCGCAGCCGCGCCGCGATAGCCGCCAGCCGGTCGCAAGCAGCCCAGCACATCAGCGACGAGAAGGTATGCACGCGCCGCTTGCCGCGCAATTCCCAGATGCCGGCATCGGGCTGCAGGTAGCACTGTATGGCCTGCTCCCCGAGGCGCTCCAGATCGGTGAAAATCTGCCGTCCTGCGGGCCGCTCTAGCCGTGTGTCGAAAAATGCGTGCGTGCTGGCCAGCACGGCAGCGCCGAACACATCGTTCTGCACCTGGCTCCACGCGAGGTTGCCGACCCTTACCGGGCCCATGCCACGAAAGCCATCCAGCGACGGTGCGACCCATTCCTCGAGCGCCGTCTCGCGCCGTATCCCGTAGACCGGCTGCAGCGGCATGTCGCGCGAGTCGGCGATGATGTTGAGGATGTACTCGAGGTAGTGCTGCATGGTTGCCGTCACACCGAGCTGGTTCAGCGCATTGACGACAAAGTACGCATCGCGCAGCCAGCAATAGCGGTAATCCCAGTTGCGGCCCGAATGCGGCGACTCCGGTATCGACGTGGTGCAGGCGGCGATGATCGCGCCGGTATCGTCAAAGGCATTCAGCTTCAGCGTGATGGCCGAGCGTATCACCACGTCTTGCCATTCGAAGGGTATCGCCAGGTTGCGTACCCAGCGGTGCCAGTAGGAAGCGGTCGCCTCATAGAAGCTGCGCCCGAGTTCACGCGGTGCTCCGTCGACAGTCTCGTCCGGCCCCATCAGCAAGGTGACCGTGTCATGCAGGAAGAACAGCCTTTCCTCGGTCAGCGCCGTCACCGATGCATCAGTGGTCACGCGCATCGACTGCGCGCCCCCGTAGTAGGTGACATGATGTGCGCCGCAGCGCGACGCGGCGCGCGACTGCCCATAGTTCAGCGCCGGCCGCAGGCGCACGCCGATGCGCGGCCGGCCGGCCACGCGGCGAATCACGCGCACCAGCATCGCCGGCGCAAACATGCGGCCGTGCAGGTAGAAGCGCGGCGCAAAGTCGGTGACGTCGATCACATTGCCCTCGCCATCCTGCATCCGCGTCTGCAGGATGGCCGAGTTGCGCTGGTAAAACTGGCGCACCGTGTGACTGCCCTCGAACAGCAGGTCGATGAAGCCGAAGGCATCGGCGGCGGCATTCTTTTCGTTGGAACGCAGCAGGCTGCAGCACAGCGGATTGCTGTCGAAATGCGGATAGCACCACCAGGTAATACGCGCGGTCAAGTCCACCAGCGCGCTGGTGCGCGAATTGCCGATCAGGGCCAGGTCGAGATGGCTCATCGCCGGCCTGCCGGCATCTCGCGCAGCAGCCAGTCCAGCAGCTGCCCGACCTGCGCCTGCGTCTGCAGGCACCACAGTGCGGCGCTGGCGGTGCCGCCACCACGCTCGCCGATGTTGACGTCGCTGTGGACGCTGTCGGGGTCGCCGACGTGCACGGTAAACAGTCCGCGCAGCGGCAGCCGGAACACATCCTCGTCGGTGCTATCGTCGCCGACATACAGTGCCTGCGCGATGCCGGACGATGCCAGCAGCGCCTGCACCGCGCTGCCCTTGTCGCCGGCGCCGGCCGGCAGCACATTGAACAGATATTTGCCGTGGATGATGCGCGGCGCAGGCTGCAGCGCTTCGAGACATGCGAGCAGCGCCTGCCCGGCACGCTGCCGGTCCTGCGCATGCAGGTAATGCAGCGACAGCGAGTAATGCTTGTCCTCGATGCGAATGCCGGGATCGAGCCTCAGCAGCACCGGTTCGAGCTGCTGTTTCCAGCGCACGACCCGGTCGCGCAGATCAGCCGGCGCGGGCGCGGCCGGCACGCCTTCGAGGCCATGGTTGCCGACCAGATAGTCCGGCCGAAAGGACAACCGCGACCGCAGGTCATCCAGCGCGCGGCCGGTAACGATGCCGACCGGCGCGCATCGCTGCAGCGACTGCAATTGCGCCTGCACCGCCGGCGGCAGCAAGGCGGCATCGGGGTCGGCCACCAGCGGCGCCAGCGTGCCATCGAAATCGAACAGGCACAGCAAGGGCTGCGTGACGAACGCGCGCAAGGCTTGCAGGCCTTCGGGCGAGAACAGGTCTTTCATGCCGCGCCCTGCCACGCCGGCGATTCATGCCGCGCCGCGCGCGGAACCGAGCGGCGCTCGCTCATGGCGGGTCGCTCATATCGCCCGGCGCAGCCCCTGGCGGCTGTGAGAGTGGATTTTCTCGGTCACACGCTGCCGCCGCCGCAGGCGGGCCGCATCCAGCAACATCAGCCCGGCCCAGCGATAGACATTGAAGTCGCGCACCACGCTGCGCATGCTGCGCATGCGCTCGCGCTGTTCGGCTTCGGGCATGGTCAGCGATCGGTACAAGGCTTGCGCGCCCTGCTCGATGTGATAAGGATTGATGATCAGTGCCTCATGCAGTTCGCGCGCGGCGCCGGTGAATTGGGACAGGATCAGCACGCCCAGCTCATCGTCGCGCGCGGCGATGAATTCCTTGGCCACCAGGTTCATGCCGTCGTGCAGGCTGGTCACCATGCAGACGTCGGCCGCGCGGTAGCAAGAGGCCAGACGGTCTTCATCGAAGTGCTCGATGCGCAGCAGTATCGGCGGCGCGACCGGGTTCGCATGGTCCTGATTCACTTGCAATGCCAACTTCCTTACGCGCGCCTCGAGCGACTGGTATTCATCGAGCGACGAGCGGCTCGGCGCAGCCACCTGCAGCAGCGAGAATCGGCCGACCAGCTCCGGATGCAGGGTCAGCAGCCGATCGACCGCCTGTATGCGTTCGACGATGCCCTTGGTGTAATCGAGTCGGTCGACGCCCAGCGCGAGCTGGTGCGTATGCGGCAAGGACAATTCATCGCGCAAGTCGTGCCGGCATTGCACGACATCGAGCGGAACCTCGGTGTCGGGCCATGCGATCGAGATCGGATAAGGTTCGACCTGGGTCAGCTCGCCGCCATAGGAGATGGTCGATGCCTCGTGCTCGATGCGGGTCTCAAGGTAACGGTCAACGGTCTCGATGAAGTTCTTGCAGTGGAAAGGCGTGTGGAAGCCGAGCAGCGTATTGCCGAGCAAGCCTTCGAGCAATTCCTCGCGCCACGGGCAAATGCCGAAGGACTCCGGGTTCGGCCAGGGTATGTGCCAGAACATGATGATGGTCGCCTTCGGCAATCGCTCTCGCACCATGCGCGGCAGCAGTGCGAAGTGATAGTCCTGCACCAGCACCACCGGGTCGTCCGTATTCGCTTCGGCAACCACCGCATCGGCGAAACGCTGGTTGACGGTCACATACTGCTCCCAGTCCGACGTGCGGAACACCGGCCGCACATGTGCCATGTGGCACAGCGGCCACAGGCCTTCATTCGAAAAACCGTAGTAGTAGCCCTGTTCTTCGTCTTCACTGAGCCAGACCCGGCGCAGCGTGTAGGCGGGTCGCTTCGGCGGCACGCTGACGCGGTCATGAGCATCGACAGTCACGCGATCGGCCGAACCGCTACCATGCGCGATCCAGGTGCCGGAGCACGCGCGCATCACCGGCTCGACCGCGGTCACCAGGCCGCTGGCCGGGCGCCGCACGACGATGCCCTGCTCGCGCTGCTCATGAATATAAGGCTCGCGGTTGGACACCACCAGCACCTGGTCGCCGGCCAGTTCATCATGCAGCAGCGAACGCAATTTCTCGGGCGTCCATGCCTGTGGAGAATCCTGCCGCGCGCGCCGATCAATATGCATCTCGTGCAGCATCGCGCGCAAGTCGCCGAACAGGGGACGAAATTCCGGTGGCGTATTCATGGGCGGCCCGCGTGCCGGGTCACGCTTGAGCAGGCTCTTGATCGAGCGCATCCATCCTTGCCAGCTCCAGTGCGCCATCCAGGCCCCGAGCGCCGAGATGGCGATGAACATCAACAGGAACAGCGCAAACAGGTAATTGCGGAACTCATTGCTGCGACGCTCGATGAAACTGGTGTCCTGCGCCAGCACCAGCTTGCCCAGCGTCAGCCCGTCCTGCTCTAGCACGCTCTCGGTCACGCGCAAGCCCGCTGGTGCCCTGCCCTGACAGCCCAGTCCGTTCGGAAAGCTGCCACTCGCGTACAACAGGCGGCCGGATACATCACAAAAGGCGAGTGCACGGACATGCGCATCATGCACAGAGCGATCGAACAACTGATGCACACCCTCCGCATCCTGCAGCGTGACCAGGTCGAGCAGTGGCGCATTCAGGGATGACGCCAGCAGTTCGGCGCGGGTATCGAGGTCACGCAGGAACCAGCGCTGCGTCAGTTCATCGACCAGCGGCAAGATCACCAGCGCAAAACCGCCGAGCACCAGAGCGAGGGGAAAGATGAAACGCAGCGATATCTGGAACGGGCGCATGGTCAGGCCTGAGGCGGGCGACATTGCCCGGCCCTGCGGCACCCCGAGGGTGTGCGTCCCGAAAGATTTGTGCTGGTTATGCGGGTTGCGGAACGTGCAGGGCCAGCTGATGGACAGCGGGAATGCCGATACAGTTCCGGCAAGGTCCGTTCAGAAGTTGCGCAGGCCTTGCAAGTCCACCACCGTCAGCCCGCGATAGTCGAGCTTGATCAGGCCGGCGCGCTCCAGCAGTTGCAGCGCCTGGTTCGCACGTTGCCGTGACACGCTGCACAGATAGCCGATTTCTTCCTGCGAAATCTGCAGCTCGGCACCACCGGCAGGATTGAGGTCGGGGTTGAACAGCGATGCGATGCAGCGGGCCACGCGCGCATCGGTATCGAGGCTGCGATCGTATTCGATCAGCGAAATGAACAACCCTAGTCTTGCATTCAACTGTTTCAGCAAAAAACGGTTGAACGCAATGCTGTTGTCGAGCAGCCAGGTGAAAGTCGCGCGTGGCATGAAGGCAACATGACTGTCGCGCAGCGCGACAACGTCATACATACGGCCTTCGGTCTTTAACAGCGAGCCCTCGCCGAACCAGCCTCCGGCTAGCATGCCGGTGAAGGTGACGGCCTTGCCTTGCGGCGAGACGCTGCTCATCTTCAGCAAGCCTTCGGTGACCCCCATCCAGTAATCCACCGGCTCGCCCTTGCGGCACACGTAGCTGCCGGCTTCGAAATGCCGCTCGGTGGTGTCACGCTGCACACGCGCCAGCTGCTCAGGCGTCAGCATGTCGGCCCACAAGGTCTGGGCGAGCGCTTCGGACAGCGATGGACGGAGAACTGTGCTCATGCAGATGATGGTGATGCAGCTCGGGTGATGGCGACGAAGGTGAGGTCGATGATGCGGGCAGTGAGCGAGAGCGATATGGCGCGACTGCACCCGGATCAGTCAGTCACCGATGATGCGCGTGCTGCACTGCAAAATTAAAACTTCGGTAATTGTCTGGCAAATGACATTCGGAAATTCTGTTCAGGGCTATGATGGCATGAAAAACCGGCCCGCAAGGCTAGATGGTGACCGGTCCGACAAAAATATAAAGAGACAGCCGATGTTGGAGACGCACACCCGGCAGGCCGACACTTTTCCGCGCCTGCTGCAACAGCACGCGCGCACGCGCCCTGACCGCCCCGCCTTTCGCGAGAAGGATCTCGGTATCTGGCAAACCACGACCTGGTCGAGACTGGCCGATGAAGTGCAGGCCTTCGCCTGTGGCCTGGCCGCACTGGGCTTCAAGCGCGGGATGAACCTCGCGGTCGTTGGTGACAACCGTCCGCGCCTGTACTGGGCGATGGCGGCCGCCCAGAGTCTGGGCGGCGTCGCCGTGCCGCTGTATCAGGACGCGCCGGCCGCTGACATGGCCTATGTGCTGGAAAACGCCGCGATTGATTTCGCGGTGGTCGAAGACCAGGAACAGGTCGACAAGCTGATCGAAGCACGCGCCACCGTGCCCGGCCTGTCGCACATCATCTATGACGATGGCCGCGGACTGCGCAATTACACCACCGCCGGCCTGCATGGCTTCGACGCGGTGCAGGCACTGGGCCGCGAGCTGATACAGAAAGACCCGGGGCTCTACCAGCGCGAGGTTGATGCCGGCAGCGCCGACGATATCGCGGTGATCCTGTATACGTCCGGCACCACCGGCAAGCCGAAAGGCGTCTGCCACTCACACAAGGCGATGATCGCGACCGGCCATACGCTGGTCGAGTTCGATCAGGTCAGCGCCGATGATGAAGTGCTGTGCTATCTGCCGCTGGCCTGGGTCGGCGACTTCCTGTATTCGTATGCGATGTCCTGCATCGCCGGCTTCTGCCTGAACTGCCCGGAATCGCCGGCCACGGTCGGTACCGACCTGCGCGAGATCGGCCCGACCTATTATTTCGGCCCGCCGCGTGTCTATGAAAACACGCTGACGCAAGTGATGATCCGCATCGAGGATGCGGGCGCAATCAAGCGCACGATGTTCCATTACTTCATGAAGGTCGCGCGCCGAGCCGGCCTGAAGCTGCTGGACAAGCAAGGTGGCGTGTCTGTCACTGACCGACTGCTGTATGCACTCGGCGAAATCTTCGTCTATGGCCCGCTGAAGAACGTGCTCGGCATGTCGCGCATCAAGGTCGCGTATACCGGCGGCGAGGCGATCGGCCCCGACCTGTTCGATTTCTATCGCTCCATCGGCATCAACCTCAAGCAGCTGTATGGCATGACCGAGACCTGTGTCACGGTCTGCATGCAGCGTTCCGGCGACGTCAAGCTCGATACCGTCGGCAAGCCGATGAAGAATGTCGAGGTGAAGATCGCCGACAACGGTGAAGTACTGGTGCGCTCGCCGGGCCTGATGGTGGGCTACTACAAAAAGCCCGAGGACACGGCCGAGGCCATCGATGCGCAGGGCTTCTTCCATACCGGCGATGCCGGCTTCTTCGATACCGACGGCCACCTGAAGATCATCGACCGCGCCAAGGATGTGGGCAAGATGGCCGACGGCACCCTGTTCGCGCCGAAGTACATCGAGAACAAGCTGAAGTTCTTCCCGTTCATCAAGGAGGCGGTGGCCTTCGGCGATGGCCGCGACGCCTGCAATGCCTTCATCAACATCGACATGGAGGCGGTCGGCAATTGGGCCGAGCGCCGCAACCTGCCGTACAGCGGCTACACCGACCTCGCGGGCCAGCCAGCGGTGTATGAACTGATCGCCGACTGCGTGGAGAAAGTGAATGCCGACCTCACGCATGACCAGCTGCTGGCCGGCTCGCAGATCCATCGCTTCCTGATCCTGCACAAGGAGCTCGATCCGGATGATGACGAGCTGACCCGCACTCGCAAGGTACGCCGCCGCTTCATCGCGGAGAAATACGCGACACTGATCGAGGCGCTGTATGCGGGCAAATCGAATCAGTTCATCGAGACCCAGGTGAAATTCGAAGATGGCCGCCAGGGCTCGATCAGTGCGGACCTGCAGATCCGTGACGTGAAGACCTTCAGCGCGCAGCGCAAAGCGGCATGAAGGAAGCGCCCGTGAACATGAACCTGACTGACACCCAAGCAACGGCAAGCGGCCGCAAGATCGGCGACGTTATCCTCGACTTGCGCAATATCTCGCTGTCCTTCGGCGGCGTGAAGGCGCTGACCGATATTTCTTTCTATGTGCGCGAGCATGAGGTCCGCGCCATCATGGGCCCC
>CAZCDW010000103.1:1816-8710 GCA_964497485.1 uncultured Bifidobacterium sp. | reverse complement strand
GGCCGCCTGTGCTGTTGGCCGATGAACCGACCGGTAGTCTGGATGCAGCGACAGGTGAAGCCGTGATAGAGCTGATGCTCAGCCTTAACCGTGAACAGGGATCGACGCTGGTGCTGGTCACGCATGATCCCTCGATGGCGGCGATGTGCGAGCGTCGCCTGACGCTGCATGCCGGCCGGCTGGTGGAGGATGTGGCGGCCTGAGGCTGCCGCTGGAAACAAGGTCCGCGTCGGGCAGGCAGTTCAGCGCGCTGCATTTGAAGAGGCAATCAGCCGGTTCAATGCCGTCCTGATCCATGGCAGCAGTTCGCCGGCCGTCACGCCAACCGGCCCGGTGCCTGCAGCTACCATGTCATCGGCAGCCGTTCCATGCAGCCAGACTGCGGCCAGTGCCGCTTCCCAAGCCGGCCACTGCTGCGCCAGCAGCGCGCCGCACAGCCCCGCCAGCACGTCACCACTGCCCGCTGTCGCCAATGCGGGATTGCCGCTGCCGTTGATGACGAGCCTGCCGTCGGTGTGCGCGACCACGGATCCCGAACCTTTGAGCACGACGATCGCATTGAAGCGCTGCGCAAGTTGCGTCGCCGCGCCGATGCGGTCTGCCTGTACATGCGCGGCATCCGTGCCCAGCAGTCGTGCCGCTTCCAGCGGATGAGGGGTCAGTAGTGCTGGCGCAGCGCGTGCGGCGAGCTTTTGCTGCAACGGCGCTTCCTCGACCAGCAGGTTCAACGCATCCGCATCGATCACCAGCGGCTGCCGGCATGCGAGGGCTCGCGACAGTAAGTCATTTGCATCGCGCGACATGCCCAGACCGGGGCCGACGACGACCGCGCCATGGGAGAGTGAGACCGCATGCGCATCGCGGCACATCAGTTCCGGATGCACGGGATCGAATGCCAGCACGGGTCCGGCGAAGGCCGCGAACACGCGGCCGGCACCGGCCATCGCGCCCATGCGCGCTGCCAGCAGAACGGCGCCCCCCATGCCGGCGGCACCGCCGACGACGGTCAGGTCGCCAAAGCTGCCCTTGTGCGACGCATGAGGGCGCGCCCGCGCATGCTGGTCGAACAAGGCCGGATGATTCAGCGTGCAGCGCGGATCGAAGTACAGGGCTTGATCGGTACCAAGATCATCGACATGCACCTGCCCGGCGCAGTCGCGTCCGTGTGCGGTGTGCAGTCCGCGCTTGTTGCCGAGAAAAGTGATGGTGTGGGTTGCGCGTACCGCAATATCGCCGACCAATGCACCACTGTCCGCATTGAGCCCGCTGGGCACGTCAATCGCCACGACCGGGCAATGCCGCTGATTCATCCATGAGATGGCACGGCGATACTCTCCTTCCGGCGCGCGCGTCAGACCTATGCCGAACAGACCATCGATCACAAGATGGAAGGATGCGGCAGGCATGACTTCCAGCTCCTCGAATGCGGTGAAGCTTGCCGCACTGTCCGTCGCTCGCTGCCAAGCCTGTGCCGCGTCGCCGGAAAAACGCGTGGCATCCGCCACCAGCAGCACCTCGACATGAATGCCTTGTTCAGCCAGATTCGCCGCAGCCTCGAGCGCATCGCCGCCATTGTTGCCGGGACCGGCCACCACCAGCACCCGCGGCGTCGGCGAAGTCGCATGCAGCAGCTGCAGCGCGAGCGTGGCCGTCGCGCGGCCGGCACGCTGCATCAGGGTAGTCGGGGGAACGGTGGAGAGCGCGGCGCGCTCGATGTCGCGAATCTGCGCGACGCTGTACAGCTTCAAGTCGTGTGGATGCGCATCAGCGCAGGCGGTCGCCATAGCGGGTGAGGGTCAGTCCATCCATGTCGATTTCGGGACGCCGCTCGCTCATCAGGTCGGCCAGCAGCTTGCCGCTGCCGGCAGCCAGCGCCCAGGAACCCGCGCCATGACCGGCATTGATGAATACATTGCCGTACTTCGTCGTGCCGATCAAGGGCACGCCCTCGGGCAGCATCGCGGTCGGGCCGCTCCAGAAGCTGGCGGTACGGTAATTGGCAGCGTTCGGGAACCAGTCATCGCCGACACGGACCAGGGTATTGATCGCTTTCTGGTGCAGATCGAAGCTTGAAGAACCCAGCTCGGCGCAGCCGGCGATGCGGATACGTTTGCCCAGACGCGTCAGCGCGACGCGATAGGTATCGTCATACAGCGACACCTGCGGTGCCAGCTCATATTCCTGGATCGCGGTCGATGCCGAATATACTTTGACCGGGTACATCGGCAGGCTGATGCCCAGCGCGCGCAGCAGGCGCGGGCTGTCGGCGCCGGCCGCGATCACGACTGCATCGGCATCGATGTTGTTGCCATCGATCGTGAAGCTGACGCCGCCCAGCTCCGGGCGTATCGCCTGGACTTCGCTGTTGAAGTGGAACTCGACGCCCATGTCCTGTGCGCGGGTCTTCAGCTGGCGCACGAACAGCGGGCAGTTGCCAGCCCAGTCGTCGGGCATGAACAGCGCAGAGTGGAAGGGCGTATCGGCCGACAGCGCGGGCTCGAGCTGCCGCGCGGCTTCGGCATCGAGCAATTCATTGCGCGCGCCGAACTCGCCGAGCGCTTCCATCAGCGGCAGCGCCTGGTCGAGTTCCTTCTGGTTGCGGAACATCATCATCACGCCGCTGCGCTGCTGGAAATCCAGTTCATGCAACTGGACGAGGTGCTGCATCAGCTCCTGGCTGTAGGCGGCCAGCCGGTGAAGACGCTTCTGGTTCTGCTTGAAGCGTTCGATCGCGCTCTCGCTCATCATCCGCTTGAGCCAGCCCCACATGGCCGGCTCGAGCCGGGAGCTGAAAGCCATCGGGGATTCGGGGCGGAACAGCATGGACAGCACACGGCCGGGCGTGCCGGGGGTGGACCAGGGGCGGATCGCCGCCGGGCCCATCAAGTCCAGATTGCCGAAGCTGGCTTCCTGCGCCACATTGCCGTAACGCTCGATGACGGCCACCTGATGGCCTGACTCGGCGAGGAAATAGGCAGTGCAAACTCCGACGACACCGCCGCCGATCACAGCTACGCGCATTGGGCTCCAGAACTTGATTGACCTCGCCGCCGGGGCATCGGCTGCGGGGCAGGTCTATGCCTGCAGGGTTCAGCGCCTTTGCGAGACAGGGTCCGCAAGGCAAAAACCGCTATAGGGTAGCCGCAATCCCTTTTCAAAACAATCGTCGTTTTCAGTCAGTCCCTGGGTTTGATGATCAGTGCGACGGTTCGGTGCGTGCACAGGACTGGGGCCTGGTTCAGCTGTTCATGCACGAAAGCAGGTCGGTGACTGTTCATGGCGTACAACAGCTTGCCCCACCAATCACCATGGATGCCAATCGTCCGATGGATTGCGAGCCGGCACGGGATTTGCAAAAAAGGTAACGGGTGCTTGCCCTGTGTCCGTATCTGAAAGGAGTGACCCATGTTCTCGTTTGCTCGCTACCCTCGCATGCTGCGCACGGTTCACGTTGAAGCCGCCCCGCATCATTCCATGCAGGGCACGGTGAAATCGATCGCACAGCCTCGCATGATCCAGAGGCGACGCCCATCCTGCGTGCTTCTTCGACCGACGCTGGAGGCGTACCAGGAGCTGACGCCGGAGCTCAGGAATGCGACAAGCGAGGATCCGCTCCACGTACAGCGCGTTGCATGGGCACAGGCTCGGCAGTCGCGCATTCGGATTGACCCGGTGCTATGGATGCAACCTCCGAAAGCCTCGGACACAACGCTGGCAGCGCCGTGGAAAACGGTCACCGTGATGCTGGCGACCCTGCGCGAACTGTGCGGTCCGAATTATCCGAACTGGTGCCCCCCGGCGTATCCCTACCTGAGCCCTCTGGTGGGATGCTGGGGTATCGGGGCCGGCCGCAAGGCTGCAAACTGCAATCCTGTGGATATCAACGAGCGAGCGCTCGACGGACATATCGAATCGCGCGCGCCAGGACAGGGCCCCTTTGCTCATGTCGTTCGCGGTCCGTACGGCGAACGCTACTGCAAATATCTTTATGTGATCGACCACGCGGGTATGCACATCGTTCGTGAAATGACGCCTTGTGACCTGAGTTCACGCGGGATCGCGCTGCATTCGCTGATGCGGGAGGAGGCAATCGTCGGCGGCGAGATTTTTTTCGACATGGACGATCCGGGCAAGGTCATCATCAACTTCGGATCGGCGCGCTTTCCTGTGGCGTCGAACCAGCAAGCAGAAAAGATCGCTCAGTTCGTGCTGTCGATCGGCTATAAGACCGTGGTGGCCATGATCCCGCAACGTGAATTTCGAGCAGGCGAATACAGCCTTGGCGACCGCTACGGCAAGGACGTGCCCAACGTGGAATTCCGCATGGCTCCTCAGGCGAGCAGCGGGGTCGAGCAGGAAGGGGAAAAAATCCGTCGCATCGCGAACATCGACACAGGCAATCCCTGGTCAGCGAACCAGGACCGCCTCGATCTCGCGTCCGATGGCCATCAGTTTCGCATCCTGTAAGGCCGGTGCGGCGAGCATCAGGCCAACCGGCAAGTCACCACTGCGATGGCAGGGCAGGGATAGCGCACAACCATCAAGCAGGTTGATCAGCGCCGGGTTGCGCAACAGCAGGCGATTGGCCTCGAAGAAAGCTTCGTCCGAGGCCAGCAGCGCCTCGGTGCGCGGCGCGACGATGGGCGTGGTCGGCATCAGCATCGCGTCGAAGTCGGCAATGGTTGTCTCGACCGCCGCGATCCAGCCCTTGCGTTCGTCACGCAGACGTTGCAAATCTTGCGCGCTGTAGCTGGCGCCGATGCGTATGCGTTGTGACACTCGATGGTCGTAGAGTGCCTCGCGCTCGGTGAGCAGGCGCTGATGCCAGCCCCAGGCTTCGATAGGCGAGAACAGGTTGATCTGCTTCGCATCTGCCAGTAATTTCATCGGCAGCTCGACGATCTCGGCGCCGGCAGCCGACAGCTTCGACAGCGCCGACGTGAACGCGCGCGCGACCTGGTCGTCGATGTCATCCATCACCACGTCTTCGGGCACTGCGAAGCGCAAGCCGCGCAGCGCCAGCTTCGGCGGCGACAGCGGCGCATCGGCAATGATCGCGTCGACCAGCAGGCAGTCACCGACAGTGCGTGCAATCGGGCCCAGCGTATCGAGCGTGGTCGACAGCGGTATCGTGCCGGCGGTCGGCACGCGGCGCATCGTGGGCTTGAAGCCGACCAGTCCACACAAGGCGGCCGGGATACGGATCGAGCCACCCGTATCGGATCCGATCGCGGCCACGCAGATGCCGGCGGCAACCGATACCGCAGCGCCGGAGGACGATCCGCCCGGGATGCGTGCCGGGTCGGCAGGGTTCCCCGGCGTGCCGTAATGCGGGTTGATGCCCACGCCGGAAAATGCAAACTCGGTCATGTTGGTCTTGCCGATGATGGCCGCGCCAGCCGCGCGCAGGCGGGCAACCACGGGTGCATCGACGGTGGCCGGCGGCCTGTCCTTCAGCACCACCGACCCAGCCAGCGTGGTCTCGCCGGCCACATCCAGCAAGTCCTTGATCGACACCGGCAAGCCGGCCAGCGCGCTGGGTGCCTGGCCAGCCATGCGCAGCACGTCGGCATGTGCAGCCGCCTTCAGCGCCTCGTCCTCGTAGAGGGAGGTAAAGACTGAGTCGCTCTCATTCGCCAGCGCCAGGCTGGCATGCACCAGCTCGCGCCGGTGCTGGTCTTGCAAGGTGGGGATAGTCATGTGGCAACGATAACACGGGTCGTACCGGGCTCCGCAGGACCTGGCAGCCCGGTCATAAGCCCGGTAGTGAAGGGGGCTGCAAGGTATAATGCCGGCTGACCATCACCCCGGTCGGGTCGCGTCGTTTTAGCCTGCGCCCGCCACGCCACAAGCCTAATCGTCATGCTCATTCTGCCGGGCTCCAGCGCCCTGTCCGCATTCCGTATCCAACGTCTATTGTCGCAACTGAAAGCCGTCGAGCCCTCGATCACTGGGGTCTCCGGCCGCTATTGCCATTTCATTGCCAGCCATGCCGAATTGAGCGCAGAAGATCGCGAGCGACTGGCCGCGATGCTGACCTATGGCGAACCTTTCGAGGCGCAGGCCGATGGCGAGCCATTCGTCGTGATCCCGCGCTTCGGCACCATCTCGCCATGGGCGTCGAAGGCGACCGATATTGCGCATAACTGCGGGATGGCTCACATCCATCGCATCGAGCGCGGCGTGACGTATTACGTGCAGATCAAATCCGGCCTGCTGGGCAAGAAAACGCTCAGCGACACGCAATGGCAGGCCATCGCCGCGCTGCTGCATGATCGCATGACCGAGGCCGTGATCCGTTCGCCCGAAGATGCCGCCGGTCTGTTCACCGAGCTCGATGCGCAGCCCTTGCAATACATCGATGTGAAGCTCGGCGGCCGTGCGGCGCTGGAAAAGGCCAATACCGAGCTGGGGCTGGCGCTGTCGGATGATGAAATCGACTATCTGAACGATGCGTTCACGAAGGCGGGCCGTAACCCGACCGATGTCGAGCTGATGATGTTCGCGCAGGCTAACAGCGAACATTGCCGGCACAAGATCTTCAATGCCGACTGGACCATCGATGGCCAGAGGCAGGATCGCTCACTGTTCGCGATGATCCGCAACACCCACCAGCTGCAGCCCAAGGGCACGGTCGTTGCCTACTCGGATAACTCGTCGGTGATCGAGGGCGCGACAGTCACACGCTTCTATCCGCGCGCGACGGAGGGGCTCAGCTACCGTCCGTCGGAGGAGCTGACCCATATCCTGATGAAGGTGGAGACCCACAACCACCCGACCGCGATCTCGCCTTACCCCGGCGCGTCCACGGGGGCTGGGGGCGAAATTCGCGACGAGGGCGCGACGGGCCGCGGAGCGCGCCCCAAGGCGGGGTTGACGGGGTTTTCAGTCTCG
>CAZCDW010000103.1:0-1806 GCA_964497485.1 uncultured Bifidobacterium sp. | reverse complement strand
ACGGTATCGAACCTGATGCTCACGCACTCGGTGCAGCCCTGGGAGAATGCGCGCGACGTGAACCAGCCTGCGGCCGATCGCGCCCACAAGGGCATGGAAAAAATCACCGGCAAGCCGGAACGCATCGCCTCGCCTTTGCAGATCATGATCGACGGCCCGCTGGGCGGTGCCGCGTTCAACAATGAATTCGGCCGTCCCAATCTCGCCGGGTATTTCCGTACCTACGAGCAGAACGTCGGCGGTACCGTGTACGGCTACCACAAGCCCATCATGATCGCCGGCGGCTTGGGCAATATCTCGGCGCTGCACACGAAGAAAGAAGAACTACCGGTCGGCAGCCTGCTGATCCAGCTGGGTGGCCCCGGCATGCGCATCGGCATGGGCGGTGGTGCGGCGTCATCGATGGCGACCGGCGCCAATACGGCCGACCTCGATTTCGATTCCGTCCAGCGCGGAAACCCGGAGATGGAGCGCCGCGCGCAGGAAGTCATCAACGCGTGCTGGGCGATGGGCACCGACAATCCTGTGCTGTCGATTCATGATGTCGGCGCAGGAGGCCTGTCGAATGCGTTCCCTGAGCTGACGAATGATGCCGGCCGCGGCGCGGTGTTTGATTTGCGCAAGGTACAGCTCGAGGAGAGCGGCCTCGCGCCGAAAGAAATCTGGAGCAATGAGTCGCAGGAGCGCTATGTGCTTGGTATCGCGCCGTCCAGCCTGCCGCTGTTTCGCGAACTGTGCGAGCGCGAGCGCTGCCCGTTTGCGGTGGTCGGCATCGCGACCGAGGAGCGCCAGCTGCGCGTAGTCGATCCCGAGCATGACAACTACCCGGTCGACATGCCGATGGACGTCTTGCTCGGCAAGCCGCCGAAGATGCATCGCGATGTCACGCGCATCAAGACCGCAACGACGGCCATCGACCTGACCGACATCCCACTGGAAGACGCCGCGGAGCGCGTACTGAAGTTGCCGACGGTGGCCGACAAGTCCTTCCTGATCACGATTGGCGACCGCAGCGTCGGCGCGCATACGGTGCGCGATCAGATGGTGGGCCCGTGGCAGGTGCCGGTGGCCGATTGCGCGGTGACCACGATGAGCCATGTCGGCTATCTGGGCGAGGCGATGTCGATGGGCGAGCGCACGCCGCTGGCCGTGATCAATGCGCCGGCATCAGGCCGCATGGCGGTCGGCGAAGCGTTGACCAATATCGCCGCTGCATCCATCGCCGACATCACCGACATCAAGCTGTCCGCGAACTGGATGGCCGCCTGCGGCCAGCCGGGGCAGGATGCGGCGCTGTTCGACACCGTGAAGGCGGTCGGCATGGAGCTGTGCCCGGCGCTTGGCCTGTCCATCCCGGTCGGCAAGGATTCGCTGTCGATGCGCACCACCTGGCAGGATGACGAAGGCGCGAAGGCCGTGATTTCGCCGGTGTCGCTGATCGTCTCCGCGTTTGCGCCCGTCGACGACGTGCGCCGCACGCTGACGCCGCAATTGCGCAGGGATCTGGGCAACACCTCGCTGATCTTCATTGACCTCGGCCGTGGCAAGAACCGCATGGGCGCATCAGCGCTCGCGCAGGTGTTCCAGCAGATTGGCGACAGCGTGCCGGATGTCGACAATGCCGATGACCTGAAGGCCTTCTTCAACGCGATGCAGCGCCTGAACCGTGAGCAGAAGGTGCTGGCCTACCACGACCGATCCGATGGCGGCCTGTATGCGACGCTGGCCGAGATGGCCTTTGCCGGCCACACCGGCGTGACCGTGAATCTCGACATCCTCGTCACCGAAGGCGAGCATGCGACCGAC
>CAZCDW010000102.1:338-8786 GCA_964497485.1 uncultured Bifidobacterium sp. | reverse complement strand
GTTCGCTGAGCTTCCACTCGGCCTTGCCGGCGAGGCGGTTGCTGAGTGACGCCTCTCCGCAGTGCGACTGACGCATGTCCCGTCAGGCATCGTCGTACAGTGCCAGAACGACCGTTCGCAGCACCGCAACCGTGCCGAGGCCTGGGCGATGCTCAAGTCGCGACTGTACGAGCTGGAGCTGCGCAAGCGCATGAGCGAGCAGCAGAAGCTGGAAGACGCGAAGACCGACATCGGCTGGGGCCACCAGATCCGCTCGTACGTGCTCGACCAGTCGCGCATCAAGGACTTGCGGACCAACTTCGAGACTGGCAATACCAAGGCCGTGCTCGATGGCGATCTCGACGACTTCATCGCCGCATCGCTGAAACAAGGCGTCTAAAACCACGCCCAACGAGAACAGAAAAATGATGACTGACAAACACGACGGCGTCCTTGAAGAACGCGACGAGAATTCCATCATCGCCGAGCGCCGTGCGAAGCTGGCCGCGATCCGCGAGCAAGGCGTCGCCTTCCCGAATGACTTCCGCCCGCAGCACAAGGCATCCGACCTGCATGCGCAGCATGGCGAGACCGAGCGCGAGGCGCTCGAAGCGCAAAACGTGGCCGTGGTCGTTGCTGGCCGCATGATGTTGAAGCGCGTGATGGGCAAGGCCTCGTTCGCGACCGTGCAGGATGCCTCCGGCGCGCGCTGCGACGGCCGCATCCAGCTGTACATCTCGAACGACGCCGTCGGCGAAGACATCCACAATGCGTTCAAGCACTGGGACATCGGCGACATCCTCGGCGCCGAGGGCACGCTGTTCAAGACCAAAACTGGTGAGCTGACCGTCAAGGTCACCAGCATCCGCCTG
This sequence comes from uncultured Bifidobacterium sp., assembly GCA_964497485.1. Classification (GTDB taxonomy): domain Bacteria; phylum Pseudomonadota; class Gammaproteobacteria; order Burkholderiales; family Burkholderiaceae_D; genus Pernthalerella. The sequence continues at coordinate 7,935 of CAZCDW010000102.1, read as the reverse complement.
CTGACCAAGTCGCTGCGCCCGCTGCCGGACAAATTCCACGGCGTGCACGACCAAGAAATCAAATACCGTCAGCGCTATGTCGACCTGATCATGAGCGAGGAAACGCGCCGCACCTTCAAGGCGCGCACCGCCGCGATCGCATCGATCCGCCGCTTCATGGATGCCGAGGGCTTCATGGAAGTCGAGACGCCGATGCTGCATGTGATCCCCGGCGGCGCGGCGGCCAAGCCCTTCATCACCCACCACAATGCGCTGGACCAGGAAATGTTCTTGCGCATCGCGCCCGAGCTGTACCTGAAGCGCCTGGTGGTCGGCGGCTTCGACCGCGTGTTCGAGGTCAACCGCAACTTCCGTAACGAGGGCGTGTCGCCGCGGCACAACCCTGAATTCACGATGATGGAGTTCTACGCGGCCTACGTCGATTACAAATGGCTGATGGACTTCACCGAGGCGTTGATCCGCAAGGCTGCGATCGATGCACATGGCACTGCGCAGCTGTCCTACCAGGGACGCGAGCTGGACCTGTCCAAACCCTTCCATCGAATGACGATCGTCGAGGCAATCAACAAGTTCGCGCCGCATTACACGGCTGCGCAGCTGAATGATCCCGCATTCCTGAAAGCCGAGCTGAAGAAGCTGGGTGTCGAGCCGCATGCGCACGCAGGACTGGGCGCGCTGCAGTTGGGCTTGTTTGAAGAGACTGCGGAATCGAAGCTGTGGGAGCCCACCTATATCATCGACTACCCGGTCGAGGTATCGCCACTGGCCCGCGCATCGGACAAGACGCCGGGCATCACCGAGCGCTTCGAGCTGTTCATCACCGGACGCGAGATCGCCAATGGCTTCTCGGAGCTGAACGATGCCGAAGACCAGGCTGCACGCTTCCACGCACAGGTCGCCGCGAAAAACGCCGGTGACGATGAGGCGATGTACTACGACGCCGATTACATCCGCGCGCTCGAGTACGGGCTGCCGCCGACCGGAGGCTGCGGGATCGGCATCGACAGACTGATGATGCTGATCACCGATTCGCCCAACATCCGCGACGTGATCCTGTTCCCGCACCTGCGTCGCGAAGACTGACAAAACACGGCTGACTCCACACAAAACCCCTGCCTGACGCGCAGGGGTTTTTGTTTTTGTGACCGCTTCATGACATTCGGGCAGTCTCGCCACTCCCCAAGCCTGAATTTCAAAGTTCATAAGCACATATCAAAAGCTTCTATCCGAGGCCGGAATCCTCATTGCCATCGCGTTACGAATCCGCGCGCAACGCAATGAAAGGAGCCTGCATGTTGCCAATGACAGCCCTACCCCCCACGCACGCCTCTGACTTCGCACATGCTCTATCGGAGGCATCGCCGAAACAAACGCATCTCACACGTCTGCCAGTCATACCCAAGCCTGTTGAGCCAACGCCACGCAATTACCTTCGGACGGCGGTCGCGCATGCGCTGCGTGACTATGTGGGACAAGGTCTCGGGCGCGTCGCCAGTGCCGGCCTCTACTGCGGGCTTGCAACGCTGGACGAGCTGGGCTTACGCATTACTGCAGGCGTGTTTGGCAGCCTGATCGGCGGCAATCTGGCTTTTCGCCTGGCTGAGGCGCAAATCGGCAGCGACACACACTGGCAAAAGGCTGGCGTTACCTTCTGTACCGTGCTGGGTGCTGCGGCCGGTGGCACCGTCTCGGCGCTGGGCAGCAATCAGATCATCAGCGCAGTCGGCGCCTGCACGCTATTGGTCGCGGGCACGTCGTTGGCTGCGCGCATTGCCAACAGTCCAGAGGCTGAAAAAAGCTCGGAGCAGTTCAAGCTCAGCGCGGCCACCTTCGGGTTGATCGGCGGCGGATTGGCGGGCTGCATCGACCCGGTATGGAAAGTCGACAGCCGGCTTCTTCCGGCGCGCAATCTCGGCCTTGTGGTCGAGTCGACCATCATAGAGCTGGGCAAGTCCTCTTTCGAGCGGTGTGGCCCCTCGGTCGATCGCCTTGCGCTGAATCTTGAAGGCCGGGTCGTGGTTGCATTGGCAGGCATGGTGCCTTACGTCGCTGCGACCATCGTGTTGAATGGCTATGTGGCGGGTCGATTGCAACCTGCTTATGACTCCATTCGCTTCGAGGATCTGATTGGACCAGCGCTGGTGGGCGCCGTCGCCAATGCGGTGCGCGGCGCATCGAATGCTCTGGCCACCAGCCTGCTCCACCGGCAGGAACGCTTTACCGCCGTCGACGGCCGCGACTGCCTGAGGGCCAATGTCGGCATAGGCTGCCCCCGGCCATGTCCGGTATCGGACAAGGCCTGCGTGCGCTATTTCCTCAGCGCCTGCCGCAATGCTGTCTACGCGCGACTCAGGGACGCGGGCTTCAGCGTGATCGACGCCAACATGATTGCGCAGGGTGTCTATGCCTGTTTCGCGCAGTGCCGGGACCTGATCGGCGACCTGGTCAGGGGGGATGGCTGGACCGAGCCAAGCTTGCGTGCCCGGCCTGGCGTAACCGACCGGGCCACGCCCTCGGTTGCCGAAGTCGCGGACGAGGAATCCGTGATTGTTTGAATTCCGCTCGAGCGATATGTAAGCAATTCATTCGTCTATAGGCCCACCTGTTGAGCAAGCTCATCATCCATTTCTGCAGGCACAGACAAAGTCTGGCTGTGGCATGACCGGCAAGCATTTTTATTGATCAAGGTTTCTGGAAACAAATTCCTGTGATCACGGTCTGAAAGAAATTCGCCAGAACAGAGAGGAGTCCCAGATGAGCTCAGTATCTTTTGTAAAAATGCATCCGCTGGTGGCCGCTGCCGCCGCCTCCGTCATCATCGTCAGCATGGTCGGCACCGCTGCGATCATGGACTGGCTGCCCAATTCGAAGAGCAAGGAAGCGCCGGAAATGACTGCCGTAGCGCCGCCTGTTCCCGGAGCCGTGACCGGCAATGCGCCGACCAAAGCCGACGCGGTCACTGAAGCCGCAGCGCCTGCCACCACGAAGCCACAAGTGACTACGGCGCACAAAAAGTCTGCGACTCATGCGTCCTCACCACAGTCGGCACCCGCGCCAGTACAGGCTGGCGCACCAACGCAAGCGATGCCGCCCGTTGTTCAGGCACAGGCGATCTGCGAAACCTGCGGCAAGGTCGAGGGCGTACGCACGATCGAGGTCGCAGCCAAGCCCAGCGGTGTCGGCGTCGTCGCGGGCGCCGTGGTCGGCGGCCTGTTAGGCAACCAGATCGGCGGTGGTTCAGGCAAGACGCTGGCCACCGTCGCGGGCGCGGTCGGCGGCGGCTATGCGGGCAACGAGATCGAGAAGCGCACCCGCAAGGGCACGGCGTGGGAAGTGGACGTGCGTATGGAGAATGGCGAGAAGCGCGCCTTCAAATACGACACCCAGCCCTCGTGGCGCGCGGGTGACCGTGTGAAGGTGGTGGACGGCACGCTGGCCGCCAATTGACATGCCTGACGGCGACGCGAATCGCGGCGCCCGTTTCTCATCGCCAGTCTTTGACGTTCAGTCCGCTGATTTGGGAAAACTCAGCGGTGCTCGATCTCATCACTACCAATCGAACAGGTATCTCATGCTAACGGGTCAGGCCTGGGCGTGCCGAGTCCTTCGCGTGCGGTCTCTAACGCCGTCATCTCTGGCAAGCCCTTGAATTGCATTACCACTTCTGGCCAGTGCGTTCGCCTCTGCCCGGCCAGCCATGCGCCGATTGCTTTTCGGATCAGCGCGTCGCGACTTTCTCCAGCACTCTCGGCCAGCTCGTTGAGACGGCGCCCGGTATCGGCATCCAGATACACATTGAAATTCATGGCGAGCATCCACTGAGAAGTAGCAGTTACACAAACATAACTTACTTTCCCCCGCCTGCGTCAAGCCGCGAGTCGGGCAACGTCGGCGAGGCAACATATTCAGAGGACAGCAGCAGCCCGCCTTGCCTGTGTCAGATCTCGCCGCCGCAAGAGTCAACGGGCTTCTTCGATCCAGGCCATCTGTATGGCCTCGAGGATCTTTTCGCCCGAGTGATTCGGGTCATCATCAAAGCCCTCAAGTGCCATCACCCACTGGTGCAGGTCGGTAAAGCGTATCGTCAGCGGATCGATGTCCGGGTATTTGTCGTACAGCGCCTCGGCGATCTGTATCGTGTCTGTCCATCGCATATCAGCTCCCTGCTCGCCCTTTCGGCTTAGTGATTCTCGCGCGCGTGATTGATGGTGTACTTCGGTATCTCGACCACCAGATCTTCGGTGCCGACGACTGCCTGGCAGGACAGACGCGAGGTCGCCTCCAGACCCCAGGCCATGTCCAGCAGGTCTTCTTCTTTTTCCTCGGCCTCGTTCAGCGATGCGAATCCTTCGCGCACGACGACATGGCAGGTCGTGCAGGCGCAAGATTTCTCGCACGCATGCTCGATCTCGATGTCATGCTCCAGCAGCGCATCGCAGACCGAGATTCCGGTCGCCACCTCGAGCACGGCGCCTTCAGGACACAGGGTTTCATGGGGGAGCACGACGATCTGGGGCACGGCGATTCCTTGGTTAGGCGTGTGGTTCTTGGTTGGGTCGTTGGCGGGACTCGGGCAGCGCTTTGAAAGCCGCTGCATCTGGCGTCAGGCAACCTCGTCCAGCTTCTTGCCGGTCAGCGCGGCGCGTACGCTGCGGTCCATCCGGCGTGCCGCGAAATCCTCGGTGCCGCGCGCCAGCTCGGCGACGGCCGAGTTGATCGCCAGATGGCTGGTGCCGGCGACGGTCTCGCGTACAGCGTCCATCAGGCGGTCGATCGTTGCGCGTTCTTCAGGCGTCAGCAACGCGGCATCCTGCTCCAGTGCCGATGCGGTCGCCAGCAAGATGCGCTCGGCTTCGACCTGTTCTTCGCGCAGCGCACGCTGCTGCATGTCTTCTTCCGCCGAGGTGAAAGATTCCTGCAGCATGCGCGCAATATCATCGTCGCCAAGCCCGTACGAAGGCTTGACCTCGATCGACGCCTCGACGCCTGAGTGCATCTCGCGCGCCGACACCGACAGCAAGCCATCGGCATCGACTTGATACGTCACGCGTATGCGCGCTGCACCAGCCGCCATCGGCGGTATGCCGCGCAGCTCGAAACGCGCCAGCGAGCGGCACTCCGACACGATCTCGCGCTCGCCCTGCACCACGTGCACGGCCATCGCAGTCTGTCCATCCTTGAATGTGGTGAATTCCTGCGCGCGCGCGCAAGGAATCGTCGAATTGCGCGGAATGACTTTTTCGACCAGCCCGCCCATGGTCTCGATGCCGAGCGACAGCGGGATCACGTCCAGCAACAGCCAGTCATCGCCGGCGGCGCGATTGCCCGCCAGCAGGTTGGCCTGTATCGCCGCGCCGAGCGCGACCACCTTGTCGGGGTCGATGTTGGCCAGCGGCGTGGTCTGAAAGTAGTCGCCGACAGCCTTGCGCACATGCGGCATGCGGGTCGCGCCGCCCACCAGAACCACGCCATCGATATCCTCGACCGACAGGCCGGCGTCGCGCACGGCCTTGCGGCAAGGCGCCAGCGTCTTGCCTACCAGATGCTGGGTGAGCTGCGCGAACTCGGCTGCGCTGATGGTCAGCCGCACTTCCTCGCCCGAGTTCAGCCGCGCATCGATATGGGTTTCGTTATGAGACGACAGGATTTCCTTCGCCTCGCGCGCCTTCACCATCAGAATGCGCGTGTCTTCATCTGACAGCGGCGCGAGATTGGCCTGCTCGATGATCCAGCAGAACAGGCGGTGGTCAAAGTCATCGCCACCCAATGCCGAGTCGCCGCCGGTGGACAGCACCTCGAACACGCCCTTGGACAGGCGCAGGATGGAGATATCGAAAGTGCCGCCACCGAGGTCATACACGGCGTACACCCCTTCCGAGCCATAGTCGAGGCCATAGGCAATCGCAGCGGCGGTTGGCTCATTCAGCAGGCGCAGCACGTTCAGCCCGGCCAGCTTCGCCGCATCCTTGGTAGCCTGGCGCTGCGCATCATCGAAATAGGCTGGCACGGTGATCACGGCGCCGACCAACTCATCCCCCAGCGCATCCTCGGCGCGCTGGCGCAGCGTTGCCAGGATCTCGGCCGATACCTCGACCGGGCTCTTCACGCCGGCGACGGTTCGCAGCTGCACCATGCCCGGCGCATCGACGAAGTCGTACGGCAGGTTCTCGACGTAGGCAATGTCTTTCAACCCGCGGCCCATGAAGCGCTTGACCGAGATGATGGTGTTCTTCGGGTCGGTGGTCTGCTCCGCCTGCGCCTTGTAGCCGATATTGGCATAGCCGTTCGGCAGATAACGCACCACCGAAGGCAGCAGCGAGTGGCCGTCTTCGTCGTCCAGCACCTCGGGGATGCCGTGGCGCACGGTCGCCACCAGCGAGTTGGTGGTACCGAGGTCAATGCCCACTGCCAGCCGGTGCTGGTGCGGCGCGGTCGACATGCCGGGTTCGGAAATCTGCAGGAGTGCCATGGATGGTCGTTATCGTGTTCTGTTCAGGCGGCCAGGCTCTCAGGCCTCGAGGGTCTCGAAGGTGCGCGCAACTTCTTCGCCGAAGCGCTCGACGAACATCAGCTGACGCACGCGCTCGCCTGCCTTGGTAAATTCGCCACTGGCTAGCAATGTGGCTATGTCATCCAGCTGGCGCTTGCGCTCGGCGCGCAGTTCGGATTCCAGCTTGTCCAGCGCACCGAGGTCACGGCCATCGCGCGCATCGTCCAGCGCCTCGCGCCATTCCATCTGCTGCATCAGGAAGGCCGGTGCCATCGCGGTATTGTTTTCGATGCCGAGATCGACGCCGTTCAGCTCGCACAGGTAGGCGGCACGCTTCAGCGGATTCTTCAGCGTCTGGTAAGCCTCGTTCGCGCGGGTCGCCCATTGCATCGCGACCCGCTTCTCGGTGTCGGTAGCGGACGCGAACTTGTCCGGATGCACCCTGCCCTGCAGCTCGCGATACGCAGCATCCAGCGCGCCGGCATCGATGGCGAAAGCCGGCGTCATCTGGAACAGCGCAAAGTGGTTATCCATGCTCGTCTAAAAAACAAAAGCCTGTCGATGCACAACAGGCTCGGCAAGTCCGTGAATGAAGGAGATTAAATCCTGAAGCTTTCGCCGCAGCCGCACTCATCCTTCACGTTCGGGTTGTAGAACTTGAAGCCTTCGTTCAGGCCTTCGCGCGCGAAATCGAGCTCGGTGCCGTCGATGTACGGCAAGCTCTTCGGGTCGACGTAGACCTTCACGCCATGCGACTCGAACACCTGGTCTTCGTTCGCGGCCTCGTCCACATACTCGAGCTTGTAGGCCAGGCCCGAGCAACCGGTGGTGCGCACGCCGAAGCGCAGGCCGATGCCCTTGCCGCGCTTCTCGATGTAGCGCGTCACATGCTTGGCTGCTTTTTCGGTCAGGGTGATTGCCATTGCCGGGCTCCTTGCTTCAGGCTGCTTTCTGCTCGTCGCCGTGACGCGCCTTGTAATCCGCGACCGCGGCCTTGATCGCGTCTTCGGCCAGGATGGAGCAATGGATCTTCACCGGCGGCAGTGCCAGTTCTTCGGCGATGGCGGTGTTCTTGATGGACAGTGCTTCGTCCAGCGTCTTGCCCTT
>CAZCDW010000102.1:0-328 GCA_964497485.1 uncultured Bifidobacterium sp. | reverse complement strand
CCCACTCGGTGACCAGCGACGACGAGGCAATCGCGGAGCCACAGCCATAGGTCTTGAACTTTGCGTCTTCGATCACGCCATCGGCGCCGACCTTGATCTGCAGCTTCATCACATCGCCGCAAGCCGGAGCACCGACCATGCCGGTACCGACGGTCTCGTCGCCCTTGTCGAAGGCGCCGACGTTGCGCGGGTTTTCGTAGTGATCCAGAACTTTTTCAGAGTAAGCCAGGATGGTGCTCCTTCTTTACCTGTCTCGTTGTATGGTCTTCGCTTAGTGCGCCGCCCACTGGATGGAATTGATGTCGATGCCGTCCTTGTACATATCCCA
>CAZCDW010000101.1:4918-8909 GCA_964497485.1 uncultured Bifidobacterium sp. | reverse complement strand
AGCGCGGCTACGAGAACGCCGGCCTGTACAACCCGGCCGGCGTCGGCGGCACGCACGTGATGTATGTGCTGCACCATGCCGACAAGCCGCAGCTATACCACGGCCTGCCGAAGGACCCGAGCATCAGCCCGATGGTGTCGTTCTGGAAGGGCGTGACCAAGCCACTGCTGTCACTGGGCCTCGGCCTGGCGGTGCTGGGTGGCTTCTTCCACTACATCACCAAGGGCCCGAAGGAAGTCCATGCGGACGACCCTGCGACCGAGAAGGAAGGAGCCTGATATGAGCGACCTGCAAAACGGCAAATACGTGCAGCGCTACGGCGTGTCGGATCGTGCCAACCATTGGGTGGTCGCGATCCTGTTCGTGTTGCTGGCCCTGACCGGCCTGGCCTTCTTCCACCCGGCTTTCTTCTTCCTCTCGAACGTGCTCGGTGGCCCGGTCTGGTCGCGCATCCTGCATCCCTTCCTCGGCATCGTGATGGTGGTCAGCTTCGTCGGCCTCGCGCGCCGCGTCTGGCATGAAAACTTCATCAAGCCGGTCGACATCGAGTGGCTGAAGATGATCGAGGAAGTGATCAACAACGGCGACGGCCCGGACAAGCTGCCGATCGGCAAGTACAACGCCGGCCAGAAGCTCATGTTCTGGACCATGGTCGGCAGCGTCGCGGCGCTGCTGCTGTCGGGCATCGTGATCTGGCGCTCGTACTTTGCGATGTACTTCCCGATCCCGGTGATCCGCTTTGCGATGGTGATCCACATGCTCGCTGGCTTCACCGGCATCATGGCGCTGATCGTGCACGTGTATGCGGCGATCTGGGTCAAGGGCACGCTGCGTGCGATGACCCGCGGGAATGTCGATGCCAACTGGGCGAAGCATCATCACCCGGAATGGTTCAAGGAACAGACCGGCGCGAAGTAAGCGCAGCCATGTAAGCAATCAAGAAGATCCGGAAACGGACCCTCCCCCACCGGAGTCCTGGCAACAGGATAAACTCCAGAAGAGCCGGCAACGGCAACCAACCCCGGCTTCGGCCGGGGTTGGCCTTTATACCCAGCACTAACAAGCATTCTCCGACCCAGCCCATGTCACAGAAAATCCTGCAGCCCGGCGAGATCGGCCAGCACGAACCCTTCCCCAGCGTCGTGCTGCCGAATGATGTCGCCCTATTCGAAAACCGTGCGCGCCGCTTCGCGCACCTGGCCCGCAATCATGCGATGGCGCCGCTGCTGGGCGCCATGGGCCACATCGCTGCTGCGCAGGATCAGGCATACCGCGCACAAGGCCCGGTCGCGATTGCCGATGCATTGCTCGCGCAATCACGCGAGCACGGTATGCCGGCGCTGTCGTTTCAGGGCGAGCGAGACCCGTCATGGCTGAAGGACGTGGACGCGATCATCGATGCGCTGCTCGCTTGCCCGGAAGCGGTGCTGCAGGATGCGGCAAAGCGCTTGCAGGCCATCGACGCTGCGGGCCGCGAGGCGATTGCCGACGCCATCTTCGGTGGCGGCATTGCCGGCGATGATCCCGAAGCGCATGCCTTGCTGGCGCCGCTGGTCGGTGCCGCGCTGCAGGTCTGGTTCACCCGCCAAGCGGCATCGATGAAGATCGATGACGTCGGCCTGGTCGGCACGTCGACCGTCTGCCCGTGCTGCGGCTCGCGCCCGGTCGCCAGCGTGATCGAGATCGGCCCCAACCAGCACAGCCTGCGCTATCTGCACTGCAGCCTGTGCTCGACCCAGTGGCACATGGTGCGCGTCACCTGCTCCTGCTGCGAATCGACCAAGGATGTGTCGTATTACAGCCTGAACGGCGCCGAGGCCAATGCACCAAGCAAGGATGTGGCGTTTGCACGCGCCGAAGCCTGCGATGCCTGTCACAGCTACCTGAAGATCTTCAACCGCGAAAAAGCGCCAATGATGGATGTGGTCGCCGATGACCTCGCCACACTGACCCTGGACATGCTGGTGGACGAGGCCGGCTACCTGCGCAGCGGCCCCAACCTGCTGTTCGCGCCGGGCGCATCGGACGACGGCGAGCGCTGAGCATCGCAGCCACCTCTGCCCCACCCTTGCAATCCGGGGTAAACTTCGGGCATCGGCTATCTCGATCGGGATAGCCGGCCTGACAACTAGAGACCTCCATGACATCACCGACGTTTCTGCCCCGTGCGGGCGAAACCGGCAGCGATGGCGTGCTGACCCTGCGCACGCTACCCTCCGTTGACGCCCTCCTGAACCTGCCCGAATGGCAGGATGCGATTGCCGTGCACGGCCGCGCGCTGGTCAAGCGCGCGATTCAGTCCTCGCTGGCCAGCCTGCGCAAATCGCTGGCCGCTGCCACCAAGCCACAGGACGGGCATGTCGTTGCCTCACGCGAGCAACTGATGCGCCTGATTGCCGACCAGATTGCGACCGAGGCCATGCCGAGCATGCGCCGCGTGTTCAACCTGACCGGTACCGTCATCCACACCAACCTCGGCCGCAGCCCGCTGCCCGAAGCCGCTGTCAATGCGCTGGTGCAAGCCGCACGCCACCCGGTCACGATCGAGTATGACCTTGCGGCCGGCGAGCGCGGGGAACGCGATGACCACACCGAACAACTGCTGTGTGAGCTGACCGGCGCCGAAGCGGCCACCGTCGTCAACAACAACGCGGCCGCCGTGCTGCTGGTGCTGGCCGCATTGGGCGCCGGACGCGAGGTGCCGGTGTCGCGTGGCGAGCTGATAGAAATCGGCGGATCGTTCCGCATCCCGGACATCATGCAGATGGCGGGCTGCCGGCTGGTCGAGATCGGCTCCACCAACCGCACCCATCTGCGCGACTACGCGAATGCGATCAACGATCGCACCGCAATGCTGACCCGCATACATACGTCCAACTACCAGGTTGTCGGCTTCACCGCCGCACCGACCGAGGCCGAACTCGCGGCATTGGCGAAGGAGAAGAACCTGCCGCTGTTCGTCGATCTCGGCAGCGGCGCGCTGATCGGCTTCGAACGCTTTGGCCTGCCGCACGAGACGCTGCCGCAGGAATCGCTGCGTGCCGGCGCCGATGTCGTCAGCATTTCCGGTGACAAGCTGCTCGGCGGCCCGCAGGCCGGCATCATCCTCGGCCGCAAGGACCTGATAGAAAAAATCCGCAAGCATCCGCTGAAACGCGCGCTGCGCTGCGACAAGCTGATCATGGCCGCACTGGAAGCGACGCTGCGCATCTACCACGACCATGCGGATGACGACAACAAGCTGTCGCAACTGTTGCCGCTACTGCGACTGCTGAACCGCGACACCGATGACATCCATGCGCTGGGCCAGCGCCTGCTGCCTGCGATGGTTGCTGCATTCGCGACGCATGCAAGCGTCGAACTGCAGGCCTCGAAGAGCCAGATCGGCAGCGGCTCGCTGCCGATCGACCGTCTGCCCAGCTTTTCGCTGGTGATCGCTCCCACAGCAAAACGCAGCGGACAGGCAATAGCCGGCATCGCCGCCGCGCTGCGCAAGTTACCGATACCCGTCATCGGCCGCATCCATGACGGCGCGCTGTGGCTGGACCTGCGCACGCTGGAGGACGAAGTGGCGTTTGCTGCGCAGTTGCCACAGCTGGCCCTGCCCGCGCTCGCCTGAACCTGCCCACGAATCCAAAGCGCCACCCATGATCATCGGCACCGCAGGCCATATCGACCACGGCAAGACCGCGCTGGTACGCGCGCTGACCGGCATCGATACCGATCGCCTGAAAGAAGAAAAAGAGCGCGGCATCACCATCGAGCTCGGCTTCGCCTACCAGCCGGTCGACGAGCAACAGCCCGATGGCCCTCGGCTTGGCTTCGTCGACATGCCGGGGCACGAGCGCTTCATCCACACCATGCTGGCCGGCGCGACCGGCATCGACTTTGTGCTGCTGGTGGTCGCTGCCGACGATGGCCCGATGCCGCAAACCCGTGAACATCTGGAAATCATCGAACTGCTCGGTATCCGCCGGGGCGCCGTCGCACT
>CAZCDW010000101.1:2763-4908 GCA_964497485.1 uncultured Bifidobacterium sp. | reverse complement strand
ATGAATTTACGTGGCATCGGCCTCGCGCTGCTGGTGGTCGCCGCTGACGACGGCGTGATGCCACAGACAAGGGAGCATCTGCAGATCCTGCAGCTGCTGCACCTGAAACAAGGGACGGTCGCGCTGACCAAGATCGATGCGGTCAGCCCCGAGCGTGTCGCCGAGGTGACACGGCAGTTGAAAGAACTGCTGACCGGCACCTTCCTGTCCGATGCACCCGTGTTCGCATGCAGCGCACACAGCGGTACCGGCATATCTGAATTGCGCGCGTTCCTGCATGAGGCAGCGCGCGCATGGCACGGCGCACGCGTCGCAGGCAGATCGACTGACGCCGGCGAACGGATCAATCACTACTTCCGTCTTGCTGTCGATCGCAGCTTTTCCATCGAAGGCCGCGGCACCATCGTCACCGGCACAGTCCACGATGGCATGGTCAGCGTTGGCGACATGCTGCAGATCCTGCCGTCCACGCGGCACGGCAAGCCATTGACGGCGCGCGTGCGCGGCTTGCATGCCTTCAACCGCGTGGCGGAACACGGCCGCATCGGCGAGCGCGTGGCGCTGAACCTGGCCGGCATCGACAGGTCCGAGATTCACCGCGGCGACTGGGCCGTCGCCGAGCCGGTCAGCCATCGCAGTGACCGGCTTGCCGTGCACTTGCGCTTGCTGCCGGATGCAAAGCCCCTGAAACACTGGACACCGGTGCATGTGCATACTGGTGCCGCGCATGTGCTGGCGCGCGTTGCGCTGCTCGAGGGCGATGCGCTGCAGCCCGGCACATCCATGCTGGCCGAGTTGTCGCTGGAGACGGCTCTGCATCTTTGCCATGGCGACCATGCGGTACTGCGCGATGCCTCGGCGCAGGCCACCATCGCCGGCTGCACGGTGCTCGATGTTTTCCCGCCGCTGCGCGGCAAGCGCAGCGAAGAACGGCTGAACCTGCTGCATGCCTTGCACCAGGCAGGCAGTGGTGGCGATGTCAGTGACCGAGAAGCGCTGGCTGCCGTGCTGGCCAGTGAAGCACGCGGCGTCAACCTGTCGGCGTTCGCGGCCAATCGCAACCTGAAGGAATCCGCGCTGCCGGCGTTGCTCATGCAAATGGAAGCCACGCAGCTGCGCACCAGCGCCGGCCTGTATGCATGCGCGCCGCTGCGCTGGCAGGCGATGCAAGACAAGGTCATCGCCGAACTCGAGCAATTCCACCAGCGCGAGCCGGATATCGCCGGTGTCGAACGCGAGCGTCTGCGCCGCAAGTCGCTGCCCACGCTGACACCGGAGCCTTTTGCAGCGCTCGTGCAGTCGCTGGTCGACGATGGCAGTGTGCTCGTTGCGCAGGGTCGCTTCATTGCGCTGCCCGGTCACAAGGTGGCGTTCTCTGCTGCCGAACAATTGAACTGGGAAAAAGTCCTGCCACTCCTGATGGCCGAACCCTTCCAGCCGCCGCGCGTACGTCCGCTCGCAAAAGAGATCGGGATTGCCGAAGACGAGATGCGCCGGCTGATGGGCAAGTCAGCGCGTTTGGGCCTGACTTATCGCGTCGCCCATGACCATTACTACCTGACGGCAGCCGTGAAGGAGCTGGCCGGCCATGTCGCTGCGCTGACCGAGGCCGACGGTGTCGCCAAGGCCGCGCCCTTCCGCGACCGTATCGCCACAGGACGCAAGCTGGCGATACAGATCCTGGAATTCTTCGACACCATAGGCTATACCCGCCGTATCCGTGAACATCATGTGATTCGACAGCCGGAGATGTGGCGATGAGATGTCAGCGGATGACATTGACACCCGCAGCGGTCACATCACGCCACGCCGTGATGCTGACGATGCCATGGAGAATTCACTCGTATAATCTCGCTGTCCTCGAATGCGCAACGAGGACTTCGGATCAACAACCATCGACAGTTGATCAGCAGCGCATGGAAGAGCTTCGCTCCCCGGTGGGACGTCCGGACTTCAAATCCGGGAGAGGTTGCCAGCAATCTTTGGTGGGTTCGACTCCCACGCTCTTCCGCCACCCTTCTTCCCCCCTCCGCCCATGAGCAGCACTGAGATTCCGACCGGACTGTATCCGTTCGAGAGCGAAGAAACGCGATCGCTGGCGATCATTCCGCTGTCGGTGCGCTACAAGCTCGATGTCTGCGAAGT
>CAZCDW010000101.1:0-2663 GCA_964497485.1 uncultured Bifidobacterium sp. | reverse complement strand
CTACCCGTCATGATGCCGGCATTCTGGTGACGGCGGAGCATGGCATGGTCAGCGAAGGCGACGACACGAGCGAACAGGATGGCATGGGAGCTCAGATTGACGACTACGACAGCCCGTGGAAGGAAGCCATCGAGCGTTATCTCCCCGATTTTCTCGCCTTTTACTTCCCTGCAGCGCATGCACTGATCGACTGGACTCTACGCAGTGCTGGATTGGATGCTGTGGCTTCCGCAAGGGCTGCAGCAAGCGTTCAGGCAAGAAATGGCCATCTTCGAGGAGGAAATGAAAATGCGGTACGTCACATCGAACGAACGGCTGGCCAAGGCCGAGGGAGTCGAAGAAGGTATCCGGCAAGGGATACAGCAAGGGAGGCAGGACGGCCGCGTAGAAGGAAAAGTGCAGATTCTGCTGCGCTTGCTGAACCAGCGCTTTGGACCATCTCCGGATTGGGTAAAAAGAAAAATCGAGTCAGCGAGCGAGCAGGAACTTGAATTGTGGACCGATGCATTGCTGTCGGCGGAATCTCTCGATGAAGTGCTGATTTCAGGTAAGGAAAATTGAGCATTTGGATGACCTTGCATCGACACATGAAAGGTTTGCCCTCGCTCCTACCCTTTGATGTCACGGATTATCTTCAGACCACGGACGATATCGACTGTTACCTGAAAACGGTGCTTGAGGACGGTACAGCGCTTGAGATCGCTGCCATGATCAACGATATTTGCCGTGCTAGTGTCCGGCTGCTAGTATCCGGCTGACTGAAAGAGACGAGCCATCCAGAGATGGTGACCCTTGACAGGCATTACTCGAGAAGTCCCCTGTTCGTGGATATCGCCTCTCGCACGATGGGATCGAGGCCGTCCGCCTTTGCCTGGTCCAGCGCTGAGAGCATCGTCTTGCGCATCCTCGGCTCCCAGAACTTCCTGATGTGGGTCGCGATGTCCGCCTTCGCCTGCTCGCGATCAGGCATGCTCTCGAAGAACTGGCCGATCTGGTTGGCCATCTTGACCAAATGGTTCACATCCATCGTCACTCCTCGTTCAGCCGTTCCGGGTGCGCGTAAATCACATACGACGGGTCGCGCATGAAACCGACCAGGGTCTGGCCGGCATGGTCGGCCAGTTGAACTGCGAAGCTGGTCGGCGCCGAGATCGCGGCCAACAAGCCTATGCCCATCGCTGCCGTCTTCTGCACCATCTCGTAACTGGCCCGGCTGGTCACCAATGCCGAGCCTTGCGTGAAATCCGTACCTGCTGAAGCCAAGGCACCGATCAGCTTGTCCAGCGCATTATGCCGGCCGACGTCCTCGCGTACGCAACTGACCTTGCCGCTGGCATCCATCCACGCCGCCGCATGCGTGGCGCCGCTCTGCTGCTGCATGGGCTGCATCGCCTGCATCGCGCGCATGCCCGCCAGCAGTTGCTCACCGCGTACCGAATGGCGATGCGCAATCGGCGCCAATGGACGCGCGACCTGGTCCAGCGCCTCGGTGCCGCACAGGCCGCAGCCGGTGCGACCGGTCATGTTGCGGCGGCGCTCCTTCAGTTTCACGAAACGTTCGGACGCAATGTCGAGCTGCACGGCGATGCCATCGGCGCGTGGTTCGATCTCGACACCGTACAGCTCCGAAGCATGCGACAGGATGCCCTCGGTCAGCGAGAAGCCCAACGCGAAGTCTTCCAGATTGGCCGGCGACGCGAGCATCACCACATGCGAAATGCCGTTGTACTCGAGCGAGACCGGTACCTCGACGGCAAGCAGGTCACTGGCCACGCTGGCCTGGCCATCGCGCACACGTGTGACCGCGACCTGCTTCAGGATAGCTGCGCCGCTATCCTGATCGATGATGTCAAGCTGAGGCACATGGCCCATGAAGTGGTTTCCTGTGTTGTATCCGCGCGCGCTGGCGTTCAGCCGTCGACGCGCGCCAACTCCAGCTGTTCCCGGTTGAAGCGCTCATACTGCTGCTGCCATTCCGAGGGCTGTGTGACCGGCATTACCTGCACCGCCGTCACCTTGTACTCGGGACAGTTGGTCGCCCAGTCGGAATTGTCGGTCGTGATCACGTTCGCACCCGATTCCGGGAAATGGAAGGTCGTGTAGACCACACCCGGCTGCACGTTCTCGGTGATGGTCGCGCGCAGCACGGTCTGGCCGGAACGGGATTCGATACCGACCCAGTCACCATCCTTGATGCCACGCTCCTCGGCATCATGCGGATGGATCTCGAGCCTGTCCTCGCTGTGCCAGCGCACGTTTTCCGTACGACGAGTCTGCGCGCCGACATTGTACTGCGACAGGATGCGGCCGGTGGTCAGGATCAGCGGATAACGCTGCGTGACCTTCTCATCGGTCGCGATGTATTTCGTGATGATGAAGCGCCCCTTGCCGCGCACGAATTCATCGACGTGCATGATGGGCGTGCCATCCGGCGCGTGCTCATTGCACGGCCATTGCACGCTGCCCATGCGGTCGATCTTGTCGAAGGACACACCGTGGAAAGTCGGGGTCAGGCGCGCGATCTCGTCCATGATCTCGGAAGGATGCGCATAGTTCATCGGGTAGCCGAGCGCATTCGCCAGCAGCTGCGTGACTGCCCAGTCCGCATACCCACCCTTGGCCGGCATCACCTTGCGCACGCGCGAAATGCGGCGCTCGGCATT
>CAZCDW010000100.1:0-9304 GCA_964497485.1 uncultured Bifidobacterium sp. | reverse complement strand
ACGTGGTGACGGAAGCCGGCTTCGGTGCCGACCTCGGCGCCGAGAAGTTCATCGACATCAAGTGCCGCAAGGCCGGGCTCAAGCCCGCCGCCTGCGCGCTGGTCGCGACGATCCGCGCGCTGAAGTACCACGGCGGCAAGGATGTCAAGGAACTCAATACCGAAGACCTCGACGCGCTGAAGAAGGGCCTGGTCAACCTCGAGCGCCATGTCGAGAACGTGACGAAGAACTACGGCCTGCCCTGTGTCGTGTCGATCAACCGCTTCACACATGACACCGAGGCCGAGATCGCGCTGGTCACCGATCGCATGAAGGCGCTGGGCGTGAATGTGGTGCTGGCCGAGCACTGGGCCAAGGGCGGCGCCGGTGCCGAAGCCCTGGCGAAGGAAATCGTGCGCCTGGCTGAAGGCGACGCCAAGCCCACCTACGTGTACGAAGACAGCGACACGCTGTGGGACAAGATGAAAAAGGTCGCGACCAAGATTTATGGCGCTGCCGACATCAGTGCGCCGGCCAAGGTCAAGCAGCAGCTGCAGGCCTGGCAGGACGCCGGCTACGGCAATTACCCGATCTGCGTCGCGAAGACCCAGTCGTCGTTCTCGACCGATGCAACGTCGCGCGGCGCGCCCAGCGGCCATACCGTGAACATCCGCGAAGTGCGCCTCGCAGCCGGCGCGCAATTCATCGTAATGATCTGCGGCGACATCATGACCATGCCCGGCCTGCCCAAAGTACCGAGCGCGGTCAAGATCGACATCGACGAATCGGGCAAAGTGGTTGGCTTGTTCTGAACCTGAGGAAGACTTGATGCGCGCTGTCGTCTACACCAGCAAGGGCCCGGCGGCCGAGGTACTGAAGATCGTTGACAAGCCCGTGCCCGAGCCGGGCCCGGGCGAGGTTCGGGTGAAGGTCGCGTTCAGCGGCGTCAACCCATCGGACGTGAAGTCGCGCTCGGGCGTCGCTGCGCGCACCGGTGGCTTCCCGGAAGTGACGCCGCACAGTGACGGTTCCGGCATCGTCGACCGGCTGGGTGCGGGTGTGGATGCGGCACTGCTGAACCAGCGCGTATGGATGTACAACGCGCAATGGGAACGGCCGTACGGCAGCTGCGCAGAATATGTCGTACTGCCGGCGTCGCAGGTAGTACCGCTGCCCGACCACGTTTCTTTCGAGACCGGCGCATCGATCGGCATCCCACTGATGACGGCCATGCATGCGGTACAAAGCTGCGGCAGCCTGCTCGGCAAGACAGTGCTGGTGCCGGGAGCTGCCGGCAGTGTCGGCTTCTATGTGACGCAGCTGGCAGCGATGGCCGGCGCACGCGTGATCGCTATCGTCAGCAATGACGACAAGGCCAGGCTGGCACGCGATACCGGCGCAGCGGACATCATCAACTACAAGACCGAGGACCTGGTCGCGCGCACGCAGGCACTGACCGGTGGCACGGGCGCCGACTTCATCATCGACATGGATGCAGCGGCGCATGCGTCGCACTATGGCAGTCTGCTACGCTTCGGTGGAAAGGCGGTCATCTATGGCACGAACAATCCGCAGGTCGCGATGCCTTTTGGCCCGATGATCCTCGGCTTCGTCAGCCTCTACTACTTCATCGTCTACAAGCTGCCGCCAGCCCTGCTGCGCGAGGTGCTGGATGGCGTGTCGGCGGTGCTGGCTCTGCCCGGCTTCCGTCATCCTTCGGTGGCGATCCATGCGCTGGAGGACGTCGCTGCCGCGCATCAGCAGGTCGAGCGCGGCGCGAATGCAAAAGTACTGGTCAAGCTCTGAACCGACAGCGCTTGCCATTGCGGCGGGCTGCTGATCCGACATCACGACACAAGCCGCGGCGACCATGACGAACTTCAGCGATCACTTCGGCAAAGTCGCCGGCCGCTATGCCGATTTCCGTCCGACCTACCCTGCCGAATTGTTCGGCTGGCTTGCCGGCCAATGCAGCGCCCGTGAAGTGGTGTGGGACTGCGGCTGCGGCAACGGACAGGCCTCGGTCGCACTGGCCAAGCATTTCGCGCATGTGCATGCGACCGATGCCAGCGCGGGACAGATCGAGCATGCGACCCCACATCAGAATGTCCGCTACACGATTGCACCTGCCAGTGCGAGCGGTCTGCCTGATGCATCGCTTGATCTGGTGACCGTCGCGCAGGCGCTCCACTGGTTTGCCGACGACAGCTTCTATGATGAGGCGAAGCGCGTACTGAAACCCGGCGGGCTGCTGGCTGCGTGGAGCTACGGCATGATCGAAGTCGAAGGCAATGCGGTGAATGACGCGATCCAGCACTTCTACTATCAGGTCATTGGCCCGTACTGGCCGCCGGAGCGGCGCCACGTGGAAACGGGTTATCGCGAACTGCCCTTCCCGTTCAAGCACATCAGTACGCCGTCGCTGGCGATGCAGGTAAGCTGGCCGCTGCCGCAGTTACTTGGTTATCTCGGTTCATGGTCGGCGTCCGCGCGTTATCGCGAAGCGACCGGTAAGGATGCCGTTGAAGCACTGGGCAAGGTACTGCTCGGCTGCTGGGGCGACCCGACGCAGCCGCGCACGGTGTCCTGGCCGCTGGCGATCCTCGCCGGACATCCGTGAACGTCTGAGCACATCACTGCGCGGACCGCTGCTCAGGCAGCAATACCGATGATGACGCTGGAAGGATCGAATCCCGCGACTACCGCATCGCCCTGCTTCAAGGCGAGTGCATCGATGCCTGCATTCGGCAACGTGCCTACCAGCGTCAGGCCGCTGTCGAGCAGCACTGCCACTTCCGATGTGCGCTCGCCGCGAATCACTGTCTGCGCAATACCGGCAAACGTATTCTTCGCCAATGCCGCCTGTGAAGGCAGCGCGATGCTGACCGACGACGCCTTGATCAACGCAAACACCTTGGCACCGATATCAAGCTGCAGCTCGCGGCAGCTGCCATGCGTGATCGACGCGGTCACCTGCTGGCTGCCATTGACCAGGATGCCAAGCTCATCATTCACCGGCCCCGCCACGATGGAGACGATGATGCCGGCAAACTGGTTGCGCGCACTGGTCTTCATTGCGATCTCGTTGGCCATCGCATAGTCATTCGACAGCCCCTGCGCAAGCGTGTTGAGGCGCGCGATGAAACGCTGGTGCTCATCCTGGATCAGCGTGAAATTGCGCAGCAGCTGTCGTCCGCGCTCAGTCAGCGTCGTGCCGCCGCCGCCCTTGCCGCCCGCATGCCGCTCGATCAGGGTGCCGCCGGACAGCGCCGCCATCTGGTCAATCGCATCCCACGCGCCCTTGTAGCTGTAGCCGGCGAGCTTTGCCGCCTGAGTCAGGTTGCCCAGCTTGTCGATCTGCCGCAGCAGCTCGGCACGCTTGGGGTTGGCGAGCGTCGCCTCGCCGACCCGTATGGTCAGCTCCGCATGCAGCTCGAAATCGCGTTCGGCCATGGCCTTGCCCTGTTCTGTTTGCGCCGCCCGATCATAGTCGGTTTGACACGCAAAATAAAGCGAGGTAAATTTCGCATCCGAATATACAAAGGTATATTTTGATTGATTTCCTGCCAAACGCGGCTTCGCCGCGATTTTTCGGCCCATCAAAATATACCTGAACACATTTAGAAATCGGCATACCAGGAGATCGCTTGTGACCATCCGCTTACCCCTCCCCACCCGGATCACCGCCGTGCTGGCAACCGCCTTGTGCCTGCCCCTCGCACCGGCGCAAGCCGCCGATGATGTCAAGGCGCTGCTCGAGCTGCTGATGGAGAAAGGCCTGATCACGCAGGCCGAATACGACGCGAAGATCAGGAAGGCGCAGGAGTTGGAAGAAATCCGCGCCTTCAATGAGGCGCAGGATGTGCGGCGCGCCAACCGCGAGATCGACAAGCGTGCCGAGGACGAGCGCAAGTTCAAGACGCAGATCTACGGGCAGGTGTCGGCCGGCTGGTACCAGGCCAGCAACATGACTGCGGCGAACCAGGATGCCAATGGCATGAGCGACCAGCCGAAAGGGAATAACCGGGTCGGCGTGAAAGTGTCGCGCGAACTGGATGCAGACACCACCGCGATGGTGACGCTGGAATCGAATTTTTCTGCGCGCACCGGTGCCGTCGGCCGCGATGCTGCCGGCTATGGCGTCGCGAACTCGGGCGCGACGACCGCAGCCTTCCTCGACCGCGAGGCGAACTTCCGGCTGATCTCCAAGACCTGGGGCACGGCCATCCTTGGCCGCGGCCCCACTTTGCAGAACGACCTGAGCAGCGCGTTCGACGCGCGCCAGAACTGGAACTTCGGTGGCCTGAAGCCGATAGGCCGCTATGTCGGCTTCCACAGTGCGTCCGGTGTCAATCGCTCGGACAAATTGTTCCGTTACATCTCACCGGTGTTCAATGGCTTCAATGTCGATGTCGCCTTGAGCTTTGGTGGCGTGCCGGGCAATGACGAGATCGGCGGCAGCTCGCATATCGGCGGCCGCTACAGGAACGGCAATTTCGAGGCCGGCTACAACCATTCGGAAGTCAAGATCGCGACCAGTTCGACACCGAACTCGCAAGCGCGCGTGAATAACCAGGTGGATTTCTTTGGCGCGAAATACAAGTTCGATCAGCTGACCATCAATGGTGGCTATGTGCAGACCCGCAATCCCTCGCTGGCCTCAGGCGGCACGTTCGCAACGGACAAAACCGGCGGCAAGGTTGATGCCAATACCTGGTTCACCGGCGCGATCTATCAGTTCACCCCGCAATGGAGCTGGAACGTTGGCTATTACGAAGTCAGCGACAAGACCACGCAAACCAGCACCAACAAGAACAACAGTCTCAACATGTGGGCGACCGGGCTCACCTGGTCGCCCTACAAGGAATGGGATCTCTTCATCGACTATGTGACGGCCAAGCGCGAAGCCGGGGCCACAGGTGCGTTCACGATCTATGACAAATGGATACCGGATACCACCAATACGACCGGCTTCTCGGAGAGCAAGGCCAGCCAGAGCGGACTCTCGGTCGGCGCACAATTCAAGTTCTGACCCTTGAATCGACAAACAATAACAAGGACAGCCTGCAATGAAACTGCATAAACCTCTGATACTCATCGCTGCGCTACTCGTGTCGCTGTCTGCCCTGACTGTGCAGGCGGCTGAAGTCAAGGTTGCGGTTGCAGCCAACTTCGCACAAGCGATGAAAGATATCGCCACCGAATTCGAAAAGGACACCGGTCACAAGGTCGCGATGACCCAGGGCGCCACCGGCAAGTTCTATGCGCAAATCACGAACGGCGCACCGTTCGAAGTCTTCCTGTCGGCCGACGACGAGACACCGACGCGTCTGGTCAGGGAGGGCAAGGCCGTGCCCGGCCAGCAGTTCACCTATGCGATTGGTCGCCTGGTGCTATGGTCTCCGGATGACAAGCTGGTCGACCAGGGTGGCAACGTACTGAAGACCGACAAGTTCAAGTTCATCGCGATCGCCAATGCCAAGGTCGCGCCCTACGGTCGCGCCGCAGTGCAGACGATGCAGAAGCTGGGCGCTCTCACGGTGATCGAGCCGCGCGTCGTGCAGGGCGAGAGCATTGCGCAAACCCAGCAGTTCGTCACCAGCGGTAATGCGCAGCTGGGCTTCGTTGCTCTGTCGCAGGTGTGGGAGAGCGGCAAGCTGAAATCGGGCTCTGGCTGGATCGTGCCGGAGACGATGCATGAAGAGCTCAGGCAGGATGCGGTGCTACTGAACCCGGGCAAGGACTCGCCGGCTGCCCATGCGCTGCTGGCCTGGCTGAAGTCCGACAAGGCAAAGAAGATCATCGACCGCTACGGCTACAAGATCCCCTGAGCCATACCATCACAAGGACATGATGCTCGATACCGAATCCCTGCAAGCGATCTGGCTCACACTGCGACTCTCCGCCGTGGTGACCATCATCCTGCTGTTGGCCGGCACCCCGATCGCCTGGTGGCTTGCACGCACGCGCAGCCGGCTCAAGGCGCCGCTGTCGGCCATCGTTGCCTTGCCACTGGTGTTACCGCCGACCGTGCTCGGCTTTTACCTGCTGCTGGCGATGGGGCCAAATGGCTTTGTCGGCAAGTTCACGCAATCGCTCGGTCTCGGCAATTTGCCCTTTACCTTCTGGGGCCTTGTCATCGCTTCGGTGTTCTATTCGCTGCCTTTCATGGTGCAGCCCTTGCAGAATGCGTTCGAGTCCATCGGCCCGCGTCCGCTCGAAGTCGCCGCGACCTTGCGCGCGACGCCGCTGGATGCCTTCTTCACGGTGGTGGTACCGATGGCGCTGCCGGGCTTCCTGACGGCCTGCGTGATGACCTTTGCGCATACGGTGGGTGAGTTCGGTGTGGTGCTGATGATAGGCGGGAATATCCCCGGTCAGAC
Organism: uncultured Bifidobacterium sp.; assembly: GCA_964497485.1. Lineage (GTDB taxonomy): Bacteria > Pseudomonadota > Gammaproteobacteria > Burkholderiales > Burkholderiaceae_D > Pernthalerella. The sequence goes on along the minus strand of CAZCDW010000100.1, from coordinate 2,942 downwards.
GCGCGTGGCCTCGGTGCAGATCTATGATTTCGTCGAGGCGATGCAGTACAGCGAAGCCCATCATCTGGCGGCCATCATGGTGGCGTTCTCATTCCTGGTGCTGTTGCTGCTGCACCTGTGGCGTCCGTCGGCGCGCAGGGAGGCCTGAGATGCGCAACAACGGTATCCATGCACGTTTCGCTCTGAGCTGGCCGGGCTTCGCGCTGGATGTCGACCTGCAGTTGCCGGGACGCGGTGTGATCGCTTTGTTCGGCCCATCCGGCTGCGGCAAGACCACGCTGCTGCGCAGCCTGGCCGGCCTCGAACAGCCACGCGGACATCTGGTCGTCAATGGCGAAGTCTGGCAAGACGCCCATACCTGGCTGCCCGCCCACCGGCGGCCGCTGGGCTATGTGTTCCAGGAAGCGAGCCTGTTTCCGCACCTGAGCGTGATGGGCAATCTGCAGTTCGGCATCAAGCGCTCGCCGGATGCGGGACGCATTCCACTCGACCATGTGATCGACCTGCTGGGCATAAGGCCGCTGCTGGAGCGCCGCCCGCAGGCGCTGTCTGGCGGTGAACGGCAGCGCGTGGGCATTGCGCGCGCGCTGGCCGTGAACCCGCGACTGCTGCTGATGGACGAGCCACTGGCCGCGCTCGACCATGCGCGCAAGCAGGAGATCCTGCCCTACCTCGACCGTCTGCAGCAGGAACTCGCGATACCGATTGTCTATGTGACGCACTCGCCGGATGAGGTCGCGCGGCTGGCCAGTCATCTGGTGGTACTCGAGCGCGGGCATGTGGTCACCAGCGGTGCGCTAACAGATACGCTGTCACGGCTGGACTTGCCGGTGCGCCTCGGTGAAGACGCCGGCGTGGTGATCGACGCGCGTGTGGGCAGCATCGATACGCAATGGCACCTCGCGCGGATGGACTTCGATGGCGGCCACCTGTGGACCCGCGATCCGCAGCTGCCTGCCGGCACGGTTGCGCGCGTGCGCATCCTTGCACGGGATGTGAGCCTGGCACGAGACGAGCCCGGCCGCAGCAGCATACAGAACGTGCTGCACGGACGTATCGACGGCATTGCCGACGATGATGCGCCAGGCCTGGCGCTGGTGCGGGTCAGCGTCGGTGCGGCGGCCATCCTGGCCAGAGTCACGCGCCGCTCGCTGGCCGAGCTGGCGCTGCAAGCCGGGGATGAGGCGTGGGTACAGGTAAAATCCGTGGCGCTTGCCCGCTGACGAACTCCCCGGACGATGAACCGATGCCAAGCCCTACTCACTTGTCGCTGACATTGCCTGACCTGCAGAACAAGCTGCGCGCACCCGCGGCGCTGATGTTGATACTGATGCTGCGCAGTCGTGCATCGCAAGCGCTGGCTACGCTGTCACTCTCGCTGGCGATGACAGTGGCACCCTCGGTCGCACAGGCCGACACGCTGCACTTCAATTGCCGCGGCTGGATGCCGATTTACCTGGGCAGCTGGGTGCCGATCAATCCGGACCCGAGCGACTTCGACATGCTGAGCGTCGAGGTCAATGAACAGACCAAGATGACCAGCTTTGTGCTGACCATGATCGGCCGCGCCAGCTTCGCGACCAAGGTCAGTGAAGCGCATGTGAAAGGTGCGATCCCCTACAAACAGCTGATGGTTGACGACATGGTCGAGTACATCGATTTCATGCTCAACCGCGGTACCGGCGAGATCGTCATCACGGCGCTGGAAAAGGCTTACCGCCGTCCGCATACCCTGTTCAAGGGCAAATGCATCGAAGTCAAATCGCCGTTCTCGAAAGCCAAATCGAAATTCTGATATCGCGCCGCCCCGGTGACGGCACGACGCGATCTTTGTTGCAGACTGCAGTGTGCGGAATTACTGGCGACGACCGACACTGACCGCGTACACGACCGGGCGATACAGCAACACCGGGTCATTCGACGGCTTGATGCCATCCGGCAGGATCAGCGGATTGTAGGCCAGCTTCTTCTCGATATCCTTCGCTTCAGGCACGACGCGGTTGATGATCAGCGTGCCCAGTTCGACCAGCAAGCGGTCAGCTGGCCAGACCACGGTGGGATCATCGATCACATCCTCCTTGTTCGCGATCTGCAGCAGCACTTTGTACTTGGTCGGTTTGGCCGCAACGCGTTGCGCCAACTCATCCATCAGATAATTCGGCGCGAGTTGTGCTGCCTGCTCTTCCGGCATGGACTGTTCGCCGCCGACTGGCACGATCTGGTAGCGGCCGAACACGCTCTTGCCCCGCTTGTTCGTGAACTCGAATGCATTCACGCCGTAGAACGACTGGGTCGCGAAACTGACCGGCATCGGCTTCGGCGTCTGCACGAAGGCCAGTGCGGCCGGATGGGCGCCGAGGAATTCCTCGATCGGCGACGGCTTGGTTGTCGACTTGCCGCTTTGCGCGACCGCCGACAGCAGGCCGAGGAAGTCCTCCGGATTCGACACCGGGAAGCCGTTGGTACTGATGCCCACAAAATCGGTGTAGCTGCCACCCGGCAGCGCGAAGCGGATCGCCATGCCGAACGGGCGGCTGTTCGGGTTCGCATCGGGGATCGTCGGCACGCCGGTGCCGGTGGAATAACGCACAGTGACACCGACCGCACGCTGGAAATGCGGCGCCTTGCTGATTGTCGCCGCTTGCGGTGATGGCGTGAAAATGCCGCCGGCAATCACACCCTTTGCGTGATTGGCACGGTAGCCGGCGTGGGGGCCGCCGGACAACTGGTCCAGCGTCTCGACGGTCTGCTGGGCGACTGACGCTTGCTGTGCAAAGGCGACGACACCGGCACCGGCCAGTGCGATCGCGAGCAGTGTCTTTGCAAGCGGGTGATAAAGGGGGCGAGGGTTCACGGCGTCTCCTGATTGTGTTTATTTGAACAGGCTGACACGATCTCACGACGGCCCTGAAAATCATCCAGCGAACTCTTGAATTGCCTTT
>CAZCDW010000099.1:5741-9359 GCA_964497485.1 uncultured Bifidobacterium sp. | reverse complement strand
CGAACACGGCTTCGATCACGATATCGGCCAGGCCCAGGTCTTCATATTTCAGCGTGCCGGTGATCAGGGACAGGCGCTTGTCGAGCTGCTCTTGCGTGAGCTTGCCCTTCTTCATCGTGTTCTCGTAGTTCTTGCGTATCGTCGCCAGCCCCTTGTCCAGCGCCTCCTGCTTCATCTCGAGCAGGGTCACCGGGATACCAGCGTTCGCGAAGTTCATCGCAATACCGCCACCCATGGTGCCGGCGCCGATCACAGCCGCCGACTTGATCTCGCGCAGCGGGGTATCGGCCGGCACATCAGGAATCTTCGATGCCGCGCGCTCGCCAAAGAACGCATGACGCAGCGCCTTCGACTCCGGCGTCTGCACGAGTTCAAGGAACAGATCGCGCTCGAACTTCAGGCCGTCGTCGAATTTCTTCGTGACCGCGGCAGCCACGGCCTCGACGCATTTCTGCGGCGCGGGGTAATTCGCGGCGACAGCACGCACGGTATTGCGAGCGAACTGCAAGTAACCATCAGCATTCTTGTAGTGGACTCGGATGTCGCGCACTTTCGGCAGCGGGCGCTGGTCGGCAATGCCCTTGGCAAAGGCGATCGCACCGGCCAGCAATTCGCCGTCTATCATCTGATCGAACAACTTTGTGCCGGCCAGCTTTTCCGACATCACCGGCGTGCCGGACACGATCATGTTCAGCGCCTGCTCCAGCGGAATCACGCGCGGCAGTCGCTGCGTGCCGCCGGCACCGGGCAAGATGCCCAGCTTCACCTCGGGCAGCGCTATCTGCGCACCGGCGGTCGCCACACGATAGTGGCAACCGAGCGCCAGCTCCAGCCCGCCGCCCATCGCCAGCCCCTGGATCGCGGCCACGACCGGCTTGTCGGCATCCTCGACCACACGGATCACGGTATGCAGCGATGGCTCCTGCAAGGCCTTGGGCGTATTGAACTCGCGGATATCCGCGCCACCCGAGAAGCCCTTGCCGGAACCGATCAATACAATGGCCCGGATCGCCGCATCATCGAGCGCCCGCTGCACGCCATCGACGATGCCGCTACGGGTCGCGTGGCCGAGGCCATTCACGGGTGGATTGTCAAGGGTGATGACGGCGATATCGCCGTGCGCCTGATAGGTGGCGGTCATGCGAGGGTCTCCCGAGGTTCGGATGCTTCCGGTGTTTGTTCTTGTAAGCGGGCAGTCTTGAGAGACTGCAGCCGGTCAACGAGCAACTATACCCCAGAAGAGCACGACCGTGCCTTTGTGTATCCCTTGCGTAGTCCTTGTTTATCCCTTGACTAGCGCTGCTTGACGCGCAGCAGAGCGCTGCGCTGTCGGTCTTCGCGGTACGCATAGTCGACGCGGCCGCCGCTCACCCGCCCGAGCAGCATCATGTTGGCCGTGATTGCCTCGTGATCCTGAGGTGAAAAAGGCTTGTCATAGCTGGTGATCGCGCCCTGATGGCGCACCTGCAGATCTTCCAGCGCACGCCGCAGGCTGTCGCCATCCAGCGTCTTCGCCTGCCGCATCGCCAGCGCCAACAGGTGCATGCCGTCATAGCCCTGCGCGGCACTCATGGGCGACGGTATCTGCGCACTGCGGAACACGCGAGCATAGGCGAGCAGGAAGCTGTTCTTGGCGGTTGCACCGGCTTCCTGAATAAAGGTCTGCGGCATCAGTGCACCCTCGCCGGCCGGTCCGGCGGCATCGATGAAGCTGCGCATCGACAGCGTCCAACTGCCATACAGCGGCACCTTCCACCGCCCCCCTTGCATGCCGCGCGCAATCGCCGCCAGCTCCGGCCCGATGCCCCAAGCGACCACCGCCTGCGCGCCGGCGCTCTGTGAACGTTTCAGCGCCGGGCCCATGTCGGTATCGCCGATGCGGAAGCGCTGCACCGCGAGCAGTTCGATGCCTGCCTGCCGCGCCGCTTCGCTGAACGCGGCGACCCCGCTGTCGCCATACGGGGTCAGGTCGGCCAGCAAGGCGACGCGCTGCAGATGATGGCGACGCAGGTCGGCCGCAATGATGGCAGCCTCCAGATCCAGGGTCGGCGATACGCGGAAGATGTAGTTGGCCGGGGCTGAAGGCGGCGCATATTTGCGGGTCAGTGCGGGACCGGTGGACACGGCCACCATCAGCGGGATCTTTGCCTGCTGATAATGGTCGATCGACGCCAGTCCGACACCTGTGTTGACGATGCCTATCGTCGCGGTGACTTTCAGTGCGACCAGCTGCTGTGCAATGCGCGCGCCGGCTTCATTGTCGGCGCGGTCGTCGCGCTCGATCAATTCGATAGCGCGGCCATGGATGCCGCCGGTGGCATTGATCTCGTCCACCGCGAGCCGAACGCCATTGCGCAGGCTCTCGCCCATCGCTGATGAACCACCGCTGAAGGGACCGCTGAGGCCGATGCGCACCGGCGCTGCGGTTCCCGATTCCCTGGCCATATCCCGGGCCTGATGCGAAGGCGCAGCAGGGGTGTTGTCGTGGACGGCTGCTACTGGGGTCGCGGGGGCCGCGGGCGTCGCAGGCGTCGACGGGGCCGCAGATGTCGCAATAAGTGATGCCGTCAGCAAAAACACTGACAGCAAGAGGCCGGCAAATGCCGGCCTGCCTTTGCCACAAGTGGGCACTACGCGCTTTACCATCGCCGCCTCCTGCTACCGAAGAAGCGGCGATGGTGTCGTCAGCGCCTGTGGCTGTCCATGGAAATGTGCGCGCTTTTGCTGCGCACGCAACAGATCAGGACGGGCGCTTCATGCTGCACGAGGTTGGCTGCGCGGCGACGTAGCTGTCGATCTTTTGCTCGATCTTCCAGCCGTAGCCGGTGTTCTCCTGATCGTACTTCACATCCTTGCCATTCTGCTTGGCCCAGGTGGCGATGTACAGCGGCTGTTGAAGCTGATGATCGGTCTTGCGCATCTCGATCTCGCCATTCACCGATTTCATCTTCTGGCCTTCCATCGCGAACGCCACCTTGACCGGATCCGCAGTCTTGGCCTGATTGATGCCGGCGGCCAGCACCTGCACCGCCGAATAGGTCGTGATCGCGTAGTAGTCGTCGTTGTACTTTTTCTTGTAAAGCTCGACCAGTTCTTTGCCAGCCTTCGTGTCCTCGTTCACGCTCCAGGTACCGATGTACTTCACGTAGTCGGCACCGGATGCGCCCATCGCCGTCGGCACACCATTGGTGTACGCGTAGTAAGTGTAGAAACGCGACTTCAGTCCCGTCTCGCGCGCGGCCTTGATCAGCAGCGACAGGTCCGTTCCCCAGTTGCCGGTGATGACGACGTCCGCGCCGCTGGCACTGATCTTGGCGACGTAAGGCGAGAAATCCTTCACGCTGCCGATAGGATGCAGGTCATCGCCGACGATCTCGATGTCCGGGCGCTTGCGCTTCAGGTATTCCTTGGCCGCGCGCGTGACCTGGTGGCCGTGCGCATAGTTCTGGCCGATGATGTAGACCTTCTTGATCGATTTGTCTTTGGCAAGATAGGTCGTCAGTGCTTCCATCTTCATGTCCGAGTTCGCATCGAGACGGAAATGCCAGAAGCTGCACTTGCTGTTGGTCAGGTCAGGATCGACCGCCGCATAATTCAGGAACACGATCTCCTTGCCGG
>CAZCDW010000099.1:0-5731 GCA_964497485.1 uncultured Bifidobacterium sp. | reverse complement strand
GCCAGGATTGCGCTCGTTGTGCTTGTTGATCGCGTCAATCAGCGCGCCGGCGGCACCCGAGCCATTGCCCTGCACGATGTAGCGTATGCCCTGGTCGATCGCTGCTTTAAGCACCGTCAGCGATTCCTGCGGACTCGCCTTGTTGTCGAAGCCGACCATCTCGAAGGTATTCCCGGGCGACCATTTGTCACGGTTCGCGATCTCGGTCACCAGCTGGAAGCTCTTCAGCAGGTTCTGGCCGACCGGCGCGAACGGTCCCGACAACGGATCGATGAAGGCGATGCGGACATTCTCGGCCTGTGCGACGGACGCAGAGAAGGCCGTGGCCAGTGTGGCGGCAAGCAGCAGCGGACGGGTATGGAACATCTTGGAGTCTCCTGGTTTTTTTTTCAGTGAACCGCAAACGATCAAAAAGCAAACGATGAAAAAGCAAAAGACAAAGGGCATTGCAAATTCAGGGGCGACGACATGATGCCCGGCACCGATGACGCGTCACACTTCCAGCCATTCCTTGCGGACCGCCGCATTCTCGCGCAATTCCGCCGGCGATCCTTCGAACACGATATTGCCATGACCCATGACCAGCACGCGCTGCGAGATGTCGAGCGCGATCGCCAGCTTCTGCTCGACCAGCAGCACCGAGATGCCGCGTGCCTTCAGCGTCTGCAGGTACTCGGCGACCAGTTCGACGATCTTCGGTGCCAGGCCTTCGGTCGGCTCGTCGATCATGATCAGGTCCGGGTCGCCCATCAGCGTGCGGCACAAGGTCAGCATCTGTTGCTCGCCGCCCGACAGCACGCCGGCCGGGACCTCGCGGCGCTCCTGCAAACGCGGAAACATCCCGTACATGTCGGACAGGCTCCAGCGCGATGGCTTGCCTGATTTCTCTCCCAGCAGCAGGTTCTGCTCGACGGAAAGCGTCGGGAAGATGTCGCGGTTCTCCGGCACATAGCCGAGACCGAGATGAGCGACGCGGAATGCTGGCAACCCGAGGATGGACTCGCCCTTGAAGCGTATGCTGCCGGTCGCCTGTACCAGCCCCATCACCGCCTTCACGGTGGTCGAGGGGCCAACGCCATTGCGGCCCAGCAGGCTGACGATTTCACCCTCGCCGACGTCCAGGTTCACGCCGTGCAGCACATGGCTCTTGCCGTAGTAGGCGTGCAGGTCACGGATCTCTAGCAGCTTGCTCATGCGCCCTCCGCCGGTGCGTGACTGCCAAGGTACGCTTCTCGCACGGCTTCGTTGCCGCGGATCGCGGCCGGTGTGTCGCAGGCCAGTACCTGGCCATAGACGACCACGGCAATGCGGTCGGCCAGTCCGAAGACCACGCTCATGTCGTGCTCGACCATCAGCAAGGTGCGGCCCTCGGTGACACGCGCGATCAGTTCGACCGCCGCATCCGATTCGGAGCGGCTCATGCCGGCGGTCGGCTCGTCGAGCAGGATCACATCAGCGCCACCGGCGACCGTGATGCCGATTTCCAGCGCGCGCTGCTCCGCGTAGGTCAGCATGCCGGCCGGCACATGACGGCGCCAGCCGAGGCCGATCGCTTCCATCACTTCTTCGGCCCGATCGCGTGCATCGCGCAGCGCATTGAGCTTGTGCCAGAACGAGTAACGATATCCGAGCGACCACAGCACCGCGCAACGCAGGTTTTCAAAGACCGACAGCCGGTGAAAGATGTTCGTGATCTGGAAGCTGCGCGACAGCCCGCGTCGATTGATCTGGAACGGGGGCAGACCGGTGATGTCTTGCCCGTTCAGCAGCACCTGGCCGCTGGTCGGCGCAAAACGTCCTGAGATCAGGTTGAACAAGGTCGACTTGCCTGCGCCGTTCGGCCCGATCACGGCCAGTCGCTCCCCTTTGCGGATGGCGAGGTCGACGCCACGGATGATCTCGGTCTGGCCGAACTGCTTGCGCAACTGGCGCAGCTCCAGCGAAGGCGTTGCGGGAATGGGATTCATGGAAGGCACGGGCTGGCTCATGTCGGCGTCCTCGCGGCCAGCTGCTCGATCTCGGCGTTCACGGTATGCCATGCGTGCGCGAATGGCTTGCGCGTGATGAAAAAGGACAGACCGCCGACGACCAGCATGGCGATGCCCGTCAGCCAGCCAGCCGGCTTCAGCGTGTCGATCGCCATGCCCATGATCGTCATCTGGCTGCCATCAGCCAGTTCCAGCGACCAGTGGTAACCCATCTCGACCAGGACCACCGCACCCAAGGTCGCCAGCAGCGCGGATACCGCCACGGCCAAACCGGACGGCAGCACACGACTTATCTTGCGGTGCGCGACGATGCGCAGGTTCATCATCACCAGGCTGGCGATGCCGCCCGGCGCGTACATCACCATCAGGATGAAAAAGATGCCCAGGTAGAGCTGCCAGGCCTTGGTGTACTCCGACAGCATGACCGTGAAGAAGATACCCACCACGGCGCCGATCATGGGACCGAAGAACACGCCGATGCCACCGATGAAGACGAACAGCAGCACGGCGCCCGAACGCGCCGTGCTGACGTTTTCGGCGGTGACGATCTCGAAATTGATGGCCGACAGGCCGCCACCGATACCGGCGAAGAAGCCGGCCAGCATCATCATCAGATAACGCACGCGTTGCGTGTCATAGCCGACGAACTCGGCCCGCTCCGGGTTGTCGCGCACCGCATTGGCCATCCGTCCCAGCGGCGTCTGCGTCAGTGCATACATCGCGGCAGCGCTGACGAACAGCCAGAAAGCGATCAGATAGTAGACCTGGAGCTGCGGGCCGAAGCTGATGCCGAACACTGGCGTGCCATACACCCGATTGCCCGAGATACCGGCCTCGCCGCCGAAGAAGCCGGGGAACATCAGCGAGCAGGCGAACACCAGTTCGCCGATGCCCAGCGAAATCATCGCAAAGGTGGTGCCGGACCGCTTGGTCGTCACATAGCCAAACAGGGCGCCGAACAGGAAGCCGGCGATGCCGCCCACCAGCGGAATCAGTACCAGTGGCACAGGGATACTGCCCTGCGCTGCCAGGTTCATCGCATGGATCGCAATGAAGGCACCCAGGCCCGAGTAGACCGCGTGCCCGAATGACAGCATGCCCGACTGGCCTAGCAGCATGTTGTACGACAGCGAATAGATCATCACCGTGCCCATCAGCGACAGCATCGAGATGCTGGCGCCGGAACTGAACACGCGCGGCGCCAGCAACAAGGTGAGTGCAAAGCCGCTCCAGACCAGCCAGCCGCCGAGATTCAGCGGCTCGTAACGCATCGGGCGCGCGTGGCGGAATTTTTCGGGGACCATTGTGGTATCCATTCAGTCCTCGTCAATCGGCGCGATGGCCCAGCAAGCCGCGCGGACGCAGGATCAGCACCAGCACCAGCAGCAGATAAGGCAGGATGGGCGCGACTTCCGACAGCGTGATCGACAGCAGCCGGTAAGCAAAGAAATCCGGTGCGACGATGATGCCGAGCCGGCCCAGCGGTCCGAGCAATGACCAGTCGAGCGCCACCGCGAAGGTCTGCAGCATGCCGATCAGGATCGATGCCAGCAAGGCTCCGGCCAGCGAGCCCATGCCGCCGACCACCACCACGACGAAGATGATGCTGCCCACCGTTGCTGCCATCGCCGGCTCGGTCACAAAAGCGTTACCGCCGATGACACCGGCGAGTGCCGCCAATGCGCAACCACCGCCGAACACACCCATGAACACGCGCGGCACATTGTGCCCGAGCGCTTCCACGGCTTCCGGATGCGTGAGCGCCGCCTGGATCACCAGACCGCTGCGGGTGCGCGTCAGCAGCAGCCAGATCGCGCCCAGCATCAGCAAGGCCACTGCCATCATGAAGCCGCGGTACATCGGGAACGACATCGAATACAGCGTGAACAGTGGCCCATCGAGCTCGGCCGGTATCTTGTAAGGTACGGCTGCCCGGCCCCAGATCATCTGCACCACTTCGACGATCACGTAGGACAGGCCGAACGTGAACAGCAGCTCCGACACATGGCCGTGCTTGTGCACGACACGCAGCCCGAAGCGCTCGATCGCGGCACCGATCAGCCCGACGACGACCGGCGCCACCACCAGCGCGGCCCAGAAACCAAGCGTCTGGCTGGTCGCAAAGCCGACATAGGCACCGAGCATGTAGAAGCTCGCATGCGCGAAGTTCAGCACACCCATCATGCTGAAGATCAGCGTCAGACCGGATGACAGCATGAACAACAGCAGTCCGTAGGACAGGCCGTTGAGCAGCGAGATCAGCGTGAATTCCAAAGGCAGTCCCGGTCAGGTCGCGGCGCAGGAGCGGCGAGTCATCGTCATGCGTTGGCTATTGGCGGCAAGTGTCGACACCTTGCCGTCTCAGGCCGTCGGCAGCTTGTAGTCGCGATAGGTTTCGCGGATCTTGTTTTTGAGGATCTTGCCGGTCGCCCCCAGTGGCAGCGCGTCCGCGAAGACCACATCGTCCGGCGTCCACCATTTTGCGATCTTGCCCTCGTAGAAGCTGATCAGCTCTTCTTTCGTGACCTCCATGCCCGGCTTCTTCACCACCACCAGCAGCGGGCGTTCGTCCCATTTGGGGTGATACACGCCGATGCAGGCGGCCATGGCGACAGCCGGATGCGCGACCGCGATGTTCTCGAGATCGATCGAGCCTATCCATTCACCGCCGGACTTGATCACATCCTTGCTGCGGTCGGTGATCTGCAGGTAGCCGTCCGGGTCGATCACGGCCACGTCGCCGGTCGGGAACCAGCCATCCTGCAGCACGTCACCACCTTCGCTCTTGAAGTAACCCGAGACCACCCACGGCCCCTTGACCAGCAGGTTGCCGTAGGTCTTGCCATCCCAGGGCAGCTCCTTGCCTTCGTCGTCGACAATCTTCATGTCCACGCCATAGATTGCGCGGCCCTGCTTCTCGAGGATGGCTTGCTGCTGCTCTTCTGGCAGCTCCATATGGCTGGCCAGCAGCGTGCAAGCGGTACCGAGCGGCGACATCTCGGTCATGCCCCAGGCGTGCACCACTTCGACGCCATAGTCGTGACGCAGCGTCTTCATCATCGCCGGCGGGCAGGCGGATCCGCCGATCACGGTGCGACGGAAGGTCGAGAATTTCAGCTTGTTCTGACCCACATAATTCAGCAGGCCCAGCCAGACCGTCGGTACGCCGGCCGAGAACGTGACCTTTTCGTTCTCGAACAACTCGTAGATCGATTTGCCATCCAGCGCGGGACCGGGGAACACCATCTTGGCGCCGCTCAGCATCACCGAGTAAGGCAAGCCCCAGGCATTCACGTGGAACATCGGCACCACCGGCAGCACCACATCGCGCGCCGACACGTTCAGCGAATCGGGCAAGGCCGACGCGAACGAATGCAGGATGGTCGATCGATGCGAATACAGCGCGCCTTTCGGGTTACCGGTCGTACCGGACGTATAGCAGAGGCTGGACGCAGAATTCTCGTCAAACGTCGGCCATTCCAGTTGATCGGATTCGGCGGCGATCAGGTCTTCGTAGCAGAGCAGGTTCGGAATCTTCGCGTCCTTCGGCAGATGGTCGCGATCGCACATTGCGACGAAGCCCTTGATCGTCTTCGCCAGCGGCGCGACGGCCTCGATGATGGGCGTGAAGCTCAGGTCGAAGAACAGGTACTGGTCTTCCGCATGGTTCGCGATGTAGGCGATCTGCTCCGGATGCCGGCGCGGGTTGATCGTGTGCAGCACCGAGCCGATGCCGGACACGG
>CAZCDW010000098.1:0-9392 GCA_964497485.1 uncultured Bifidobacterium sp. | reverse complement strand
ACACCGCCAGCGACACCGCCAGCGCGATCGCGATGGTCAGTGCGAGCGGCCCGAACATCTTGCCCTCCATGCCGGTTAGCGTCATCAGCGGCAGGAACACCAGGATGATGATGGAGATGCCGTAGATGGTCGGCTTCGCGACTTCGAGCGTGCCGTCGAGCACGATCTTATTCCGTTCTTCGGGTTTCGCATGGCCGAGCTTGTGGAACACGTTCTCGACCACCACCACGGTGCCGTCCACCATCAAGCCGATCGCGATTGCGAGCCCTCCCAGCGACATCAGGTTGGCCGACAGACCGATCTTGTTCATCACCATGAAGGTGACCAGTGGCGTGATGATCAGCGTCGCGATCACCACCAGACTGGACCGCAAGTCGCCGAGGAAGATGAACAGCACGACCACGACCAGGATCACGCCTTCGATCAGCACCTTGCCGACCATCCACAGCGATGCGTCAACCAGTTCGGTACGGTCGTAGAAGGGCACGATCTGCAGTCCGCCCGGCAGCATCTGCTTGCCATTGATCTCGGCGACGCGCTGCTTGATGCGGGTGACGATCTCTTTGGCATTGCCGCCGCGGAGCATCATCACGATACCGCCGGTGGACTCGGTGTTGCCGTTCTTGATCAGCGCGCCCTGACGCACTGCGGCGCCGATCTTCACATCGGCCACATCGCGCACATAGACCGGAATGCCGCGTTCTTCCTTCAGGATGATGTTGCCGATGTCCTCGACGGTGCGGGTCAGGCCCAGGCCGCGGATCAGGTATTGCTCGGCGCCCTGCGGCAAGATACCGCCGCCGGAGTTTGCATTGTTCTGCGCGATCGCGGCGCGCACGTCGGCCATCGACAGCTGGTAGTGGCGCAACCGGTCCGGGTTGGCCAGCACCTGGTACTGGCGCTCATAGCCACCGAAGGAATTGATCTCGGCCACGCCCGGAATGGAGCGCAGCATCGGGCGCACCACCCAGTCCTGGATCGAGCGGCGTTCCATCAGCTCGGCTTCGGAGAGCTTGCGCTTGCCGTCGTCGGGATGGTCGAGCGTGTACTGGAAGACTTCGCCGAGGCCAGTCGATACCGGGCCCAGCACCGGCGTGATGTCGTCCGGCAGCCGCGAGCGGACTTCCATCAGTCGCTCCATCACCAGCTGCCGCGCAAAGTACACATCCGTGCTGTCGGTGAAGACCAGCGTGATGATCGACAGGCCGCTGCGGTTCAGCGAGCGCATCTCGGTCAGACCCGGCAGGCCCGTCATCGAGATCTCGAGCGGCACGGTCACGAAGCGCTCGACTTCTTCCGGAGAGCGGCCCGGCGCCTCGGTCGCGACCTGTACTTGCACATTGGTGACGTCGGGGAAGGCATCGACCGACAGATGGGTGGTCGCGCGTATGCCAAAGCCGACCAATGCGATCGCGATCACGAGCATGACGAGGCGCTGCGACAGCGCCTCCTTGATCAGTCCGGTCAGCATCGCTTACTCCAGCTCGGCGCGCTTGCGCTGACTGTTCAGGTGGAAGCTGCCATCGACAACGATGGGCGTACCTTCATCGATGCCCTTGCGCACCGGGCGCAGTTCGCCGGCGGCCGGGTCGAGCTGTACCTCGGTCAGGCGGAAGCGGTGCTCGCCGGTCTTCACGAACACGTAGTCCTTGTCGTTCTCACGCACCACAGCCGACGCAGGCACGGCCAGTTGCTTCACATAGGTGCCATTGAGCTTGAGCGTGGCCAGCATCTGCGGCTTGAGCTCGAACTTCGGGTTCTCGACTTCGGTGCGGATAGGCACGGTGCGCGTGTCAGGCTGCACGGTATCGCTGATGAACACGATGCGGCCTTTGAGTTTTTCCGCGCCGAGCGCGGCCACCTGCACCTCGACCTGCTGGTTCAGCCGCACCGAGTTCGCATCCTGCTCGGGCAATGCGCCGACCACCCACACATTCGACAGGTCGGCCACGGTGAACAACGGATCGCCCGGCTGCGCAACCTGGCCCTGGCTGACCTTACGCTCGATCACGATGCCGCTGCGGGTGGCGGTGATGGGCACTTCGGACGTGATCGCGCCCGATTCACGCAAGCGGTCCACATGTACCTGGGACAGGCCGATCAGACGCAATTGATCCTGTGCGGCACGCAGCTCGGCACGCGCGACGCTGAGCTCGACCTCGCGCCGCTGCAGCTCGGCGTTGCCGATCACATCGGCCGCTACCAGCGCCTGCGCGCGTTCGACCGTGCGCTCGGCCAGCTTGGTGGCCGACAGCGCACGCAGGTAGGAAAGCTGCGCCTGCGTCAGCTCCGGGCTGGCGAGCATGGCCAGCGCCTGGCCGGCCTTCACGCGATCGCCGACCTCGGCCAGCACATGCACGACGCGACCCGTCACCGATGCGCCGATACGCATGGTGCGCTGCTCATTGGCTTCGATACGACCCGCTACCAGTTGCGTGATCGCGATGTCGGACAGCGTCGCGTTCTCGACCAGGAATTGTTTCGTCATCGCCGGGTCCAGCGTGACCTCCATCGGGTCGCCCTTGGCCTCGGCCTTGGGCGCTTCGGGCTGCGGTTTGTCCTTGCCGCAGCCGGCCAGCAGCAGCGCCGTGCCCATCAGGCAGGCGGCCGCGAATTTCTTGGTTGTCATTGCGTGCAGTGTGCGCATGGTTGGCGAGAGAGTGGTGTGTGTGAATTCAGCGGGCGCTGCCGGCATAGCGACCGGCCAGCGTATCGAGTTCGATCAGGGAGGATTGGAGCTGGAAGCGCGCCAGCAGCAAGTCCTGGCGCACCGAGCGCAGCACGCGCTGAGCATCCAGCACTTCGAGGATGCCGCGTTCGCCGAAACGATAAGCCGCTTCGGATACGCGCAGCGCGGCCTCGGCGGCTTTGATCGCGCCTTCCGACAGCGCCTGCACGCGCACGCGCGCGATCTCCACCGAGCGCCATGCCAATTCCAGTTGCTGTATCAGTTCTGCGCGGCGGCCATCGAGACGGGCATTGGTGCGCTCACGCTCGGCGATGGCTTCGGCGCGCGGGCCGCGCTTCTGGTCAAGCAGCGGCAGCTGTACCGAGACGCCGACCATGTCCTGGCGCACATCGGGCTCGCGCAGCTGCGAAAGCCGCAGTTCGACGCCCGGCAGGCGGCTGGCGTTGGCCTCGGCGATACGGGACTTGTTGCGCTCGAGCTCGGCCTCCAGGAAACGTATCTCGGGGTTCAGTCGCACGGCCTCCAGCTTCAGCGCCTCCAGCGAGGGCAGGCCCTCGGCATCGCCGAGCGCCGCATCCAGTTCCCAGCGCGGCGGCAGCATGCCGGCGGCCAGCCGGTTCAGCGAGATCGCTGCCTGCGCGATCTGCAAGCGTGCGGTTTCTTCGCGCTGGCGTGCGTTGACGATCTCGGCATCGGCGCGGATCAGGTCGAACTTGCCGGTCTCGCCGGTCTCGACCCGGACCTTGATGCGCTCGCGCGTCTGCTCCAGCAAGGCCAGCGCGTCGGCGGCGGCCTGTGCCTCTTCGCGGCGCAGCAGGTATTCATAGGCGCGCAGTTTCACCTGGCCGACCAGCTCATTGCGGGTCAGCGACAGCGCTTCCTGGCTGCCCATTTCGGCGTACAGCGCGGAGTTGATGCGCGCGCTGCGCAGCGCCGGGTTCTCGATGAACTGCGAAATCCCGATCCCGTTCACGCGGCCGCCCTGCGACGCGCCGATCGGCGCCGAGTTACGGCCCGTGTTCAGCTCCAGCCGCGGGTTGGGTAGCGCGCCGGCCGTGGTCACTGCGGCGGTTGCGACATCGACCGCACGCGCGCCGGCGCGCAGCGCCGGATTATGTTGCAGCACGATGTTGATCAGATCGTCGATGCTGACGACGGCCAGCGGAGCCGGGTCGGCGGCCGGCGTCTGTTGCGCATGGGCGCCGATCGGTAGCGTCGCTGGCAAGGCCAGCGCCAGCAGCATCAGCAGCGGGCGCAAGCGGCGCCCGGGCTGGGCAAAGTGTTCGGGCATAGTTTCAGGCGATCAAAGTTGCCGTTAAAGAATAAACCGACGAAGTCTAACCAATGATCGTCAGGTTTTTGTCAGCTTTACGCGCAGATTATGTCAGGAAAGGCTGAACATTTCAGAACCGCTTACATCCGGCCCTGTATATTGCATTGCAGCATAGACGGATACAAAAAAGGCCCGGCATCGGCGGATGCGGGCCTTGTTCAGGACTGCCGGGCAGGGATCAGTAATTGTGCTGCCAGTGCAGGCGCACGCCCTTGCGTTCTTCTTCATAGTTGTCCGACGTGCTTTGCGTGTAGCGCAAGCCGAGCGTATTCGACGCATCCAGGTCGTACAGCACCATCGCGTGGTAGCGCAGGCTGCGGTAGTTCTTGGCCGAGTCGAAGGCATCGCGGTGGCGCAGGCCGATATCGAGCGCCCATTTTTCACCGGTCGGAATCTTGGCGCCGGCGTCGAATGCGTAATGCGTGAACGAGGTGGCGTCGCTCTTGATCTTCTGGCCGAGGCGCACTGCGAAGTAGGGGTAGAAGCCGAGGCCGAGGTCGTATGACTTCTTGATCTTGCCTTCGATATTCGAGCTCAGCGAGGTGCCGCTGCTGTGCGCATCCTTGCGCGAGATGCCTGACTTCAGCGAGTACTCGACTTTATTGGCGGTCTTCACGCCGACCGTGATGTTAGCGTTGATGTAATCGTTGGCCAACGACGCCTTGCCGTCCTGCTCGGCCGAAGCATCGAACACGACAAAAGGCTTGTAGTCGCCGCCGCCATCACCTGCCCACGCCAGGCTGGCGCTCGCCAGCAAGGCAAAACCGATCGCTTTTTTCATTTTCAGGCTCCGAAACACTTTGGGGCAAAGTGTAGGCGACAGGAAATATTTCTGTCACAGAAAAAAGTGTAAATCCGGGATGAAGCCCTGATTAACCCTGTGCGATCTCGGGTTTTCCACGACCGGCGGCTTAATTGCTGCTGGTGACGGTGCGCTGCGGCCAGAACGCCTTGTTGAAGGCCAGTACCTCCGCCGCTGTCACGACCCGGAATGGCGGGATCGTATTGGCGGTGACCTTTTCGCTCGGCAGCGCGGTATAGACCGAGCTCTTGACCGGGTTCGGCATGCCGTAGCTGCGCTTGGCAATCTTGGGGGTCGCCGTGAACAGGCGTTCGGTGCTGGTCGAGGTGGGCGCTGGCAGGTCGTCCGGCGCCGGTGTCTTCTTCACGATGCCGAGTGCCGTGGTGGCTCTCGGCGCTTCATTCGCGAACGATTTCATTGCGGCGAAAGGTGCGAGGCTGTCATAGCCCATCGATACGAGTTTTTTTGCCGCGATCGACTGCTGCGACAGGTCTTGCGAGGTCATGCCACTGGGCAGCGACTTCATCTCGCGAATACTGTCCGGCAGTTGCATCAGCACCGACATGGCTTCCAGCGAGGAGATGTTCTCTTTCTTGAAGTAGCTCTTGTCGATGCCTACCATCTGCAGCATGAGCCCGGCCTTGGGCTCGAGCATGTCCTTGGCCTCCAGCAGCGTGGTGCCGCGCGGGAAATTGACCAGGGTCGTGATGTCCATCGCCTTCAGCGCAACGGCCGAGGCCTTGTACTCTTCATAGCGATCGCGCGATACCTTGCCCGGCTCGTTCGGATCCTCGATCAGCTTGAATGCGGTGAATGCGCTGGTACCGTCGGGGAAGGCGCTCAGGTCATAGATGCCGGACTGCGCGAGCACCGACGCCAGCTTGCCGTTCGAGGTCTGCTTGTACAGCGCATCAAGCGCGCCCGTCACCGAGGTGCCTTTCGGGAATTTCGTCAGCGAGTTCACGCCCAGCTGTGCCAGGGTCTTGGTCGCCTTCAGGTTGGAGGACAGCAGCGCGGTGTCGATGACCAAGGTGCCCGGGGTAGCCGGGTTCTTATCGTCCACACGCCGGGTGACCATCTTGTAGGCCTCGGTCCAGGTGGTTGCGCTGGTGATCCTGCCGTTTTTCTCGTACGCGATCGGGAAGCCCTTCGGATAGACATCCGTCGGCTTCGCATCGGTGACGCCCGCAGCGACCAGGGCCGCAGCCAGATCCTTTTTGATCTTCTGCAGTTCGGCATTGCCCGAGATCGCGCCCGCGCCGGTGGTGGCCGTGGTCGTGGTCGTCGTGGTCGTCGTTGTGGTGGTCGTGGTCGCCATGCGTGTGCGTGGTTCCTGCACTGTGTTTTCGTCGGCAGTCTTTCTGCAATTTGCGTACCACAGCCCAAAATGACGGAAAATCCTGCACAGCCGCGATGCCGGCGGCGAATGCCTGCCGCCAGCGGCAAGATCTTGCCGCCCCGCCCGACAGGGGCGTCGCATACCGACAAGGTGTTGAAAGATGACTGATCTGCTGCAAACGGCGCCGATGCGCTTTGGCGTGGTGCTGCTGGCCGCGGGCGAGGGCGCACGCATGGGCGGGGTACCGAAATGCCTGATCCGGCTCGACGATCAGCCCCTGCTGCGCCGCTCGCTGCAGGCGATGCTCATGGCCGGCGCGGACCGCGTGGTGCTGGTGACTGGCTATTATGCGGAAGCGATCGAGGCGCTGGCCGAGGCGCTGGTCAATGCCGCCCAGGTGCAGCTGGTCCGCAATCCCGAACCGGCACGCGGGCAGGGCTCGTCGGTGCGCGCCGGCCTGGAGGCGCTGCACAGCGCCGGCTCTCCCAACTGCGACGCGGTGATCATTGCGCTGGCCGACCAGCCGCTGGTCGGAGCGCCCGAGATCAGCGCATTGCTGGATGGCTTTCGCGACCGTCCCGCCGGCACCGACGTTGTCTATCCGGTGGTGCGTGGACAGCGTGGCAATCCGGTGGTGCTGTCCGGTGCGCTGGCGGCGCAGCTGATCGCGTCGGGCCGGGCCGGCGCGGTCCGTAAATTCATCGATGAGCATCCGGCGCAGGTGCACATACTCGTCAGCGACAATGATGCGTTCATTACCGACCTCGATACGCGCGAAGATATCGCCGCATTGGCAGTGCGCTGCGGCTGCAGCGTGTCGCTACCCGGAGAGGCCGCCGCCTGAGCCGGGATTCCGGTATGCTGTGCGGCGCGACGACAAGCTGCACCCATCAGCAATCATCAGCAACGATCAACAACGATCAACAACCACCGAGCATCCGAGACACCATGACTTCCATTTTCCGTAATGCCGCGCTGCTCGCCGGCCTGTTCGCCTGCACCCTCGGTAGCGCGCATGCCGCGTCACCGGTCGATGAAGAGAGCGCCAACGAGCGCCAGGCACAGCAATCGATACCGACACCGCAGAACTTCATCGGCATCGGTGGCGGCGTGCTGCCCAAGGTGCCGGGCAGCAGCGGCGTGCGTTTCCTCGCGCTGCCGGTGCTGCAGTACCAGTACAAGGATGTCGCCTACATCAGCGGCCTGAAGGCCGGCGCCTGGGGCTTTGTGTCGGCCGATGAATCACTGCGCATCGGCGTGTATGCCGAGCCGCGTTTCGGCTATACCGCCTCCGACAGCACGAAGACTGCCGGCATGGCCGACCGCGATTTCGCGATCGATGCCGGTCCCAGCCTGCGCTGGCAGACCGATGCCGGTGTGCTCAACATCGAATACGGCT
Source organism: uncultured Bifidobacterium sp. (assembly GCA_964497485.1). Lineage (GTDB taxonomy): Bacteria > Pseudomonadota > Gammaproteobacteria > Burkholderiales > Burkholderiaceae_D > Pernthalerella. Next base: position 1,830 of record CAZCDW010000098.1, on the reverse strand, counting down.
TCGATGTCAGCGGCAAGAGCAAGGGGCAGGTCGCGCAGGTGCAGTTCATCCGTCCGCTGGTGAAGGATCTCGCGTTCCGGCTGAATGGCATCGTCAGCGCCACCTGGCAGGACGCGAAGATGAACGACTACTACTTCGGTGTGCGCAGCAATGAAGTGGCGACCGGCCGCGCGGCTTACTCGGCCGGTTCGGGTACCGCGTTCAGTCTGGGTCTCAGCGGCCTTTTCGCGTTCAACCGTACCGGGGCGGTGTTCTTCGGCGCGACCGTCAATCGCTTGTCGTCAGCGCAGTCGGGCAGCCCCATCGTCGAGCGTGATTACACGCCGGTGGTCTACCTCGGCTACGGCTGGCGCATGTGATGACGACGGAGACTGGCATGCGTGTTTACCTGATCGATCCCACCACCCGTACCATCACCGAGCAGCAGCTGGACGATGGCAAAGCCGGTATTGCTCGGCTGATCGGTTATGACAGCATCGATTTCGACGAGATCGATGACAACGGCGACCGACTGTTCTTCGATGAATCCTGCTTTATCCGCCATGGTTCCGAGGTCGGCCGCTTCAAGGTCGACAATCTGGCGCCGGTAGCGGGCCTCGGCGTGATTGCTGGCGGCGAGCCGGGCGGCCCCGGCCTCAGGGATGCGATCGTCAGCGCCGACGCGCTGGCAGCGCGCGTCACCTTCCTGTAACGCGTTCCGGCGACGCGCGGCACAGCGGCCGCGCTTCAGTGTGGCTTCAGTGGCGCTTCAGCGCTCGCTGACCCGCTGCGACAGGTGGGCCAGCGCCTCCTCGACCTGGTCAACCAGCACCAGACACTGATCGCCGGGCTTCAGCATTTCCAGTCCGCGATCGATGGCGATGAATTCGCCGCGGATCTCCTCGACATGGCTGGCGCGCGTCGCGCCCTGCAAGCCCTCGCGCAGCAGCGCCAGCACCTCGCCATCGGCACGGCCGCGCTGGCATGCATCTTCGAACAGCACGATATTGTCGAATGCGCCGCCGAGCACGCGGGTCAGTTCGCGCAAGTCTTCGTCGCGCCGGTCGCCGGCCCCACTGATGACGACGGTGCGTTTGGTCGTGTCGGTCGCGGGCAGCGCGTCGAAGGCTGCGACCAAGGCGCGCATCGCATGCGGGTTGTGGCCATAGTCGGCCACCACGGTCGCATCGCGGTAGCGCATCAGGTTGAAGCGCGCGGGCGCGCCCTTGATATCGTTGTTGAAGCTGCAGACGCCGTCGACGATGGCTTGCCATGGCAAATCCAGCGCCCAGCAGGCGCCGACCGCGGCCAGCGTGTTCTCGACCTGGAAGCCGAGCAGGCCGCCGCGCGTCAGCGGCACATTCGCCAGTGGCATCCGTTCCTGGTGCGCGCCCTCGGCAACCACGATGTCGCCATTGTCAACGAACACCACACGATGGCCGCGCGCACGATGAGTGACCAGTACCGGGTGATACGCATTCTGCGCAAAGAAGATCACCTTGCCCGGGCAGTGCGGCGCCATGCCGGCCACCAGCGGGTCGGCGGCATTGAGCACCGCATGGCCGGTCGGTGCGACGTTCTGCACGATCATCTGCTTCACGCGCGCGACGTCTTCCGGCGTATGGATGTGGTTCAGGCCGAGGTGGTCGCCTTCGCCGATGTTGGTCACGACCGCCACCGAGCATTTGTCGAAGCCCAGCCCTTCGCGCAGCATGCCGCCGCGCGCTGTCTCCAGCACCGCCGCCTGCACATGCGGATGCGCGAGCACATTACGCGCGCTCTTCGGGCCGCTGCAGTCGCCGCTGTCGGTCTGGCGGCCACCGACATACACGCCATCGGTATTGGTCATGC
>CAZCDW010000097.1:0-9419 GCA_964497485.1 uncultured Bifidobacterium sp. | reverse complement strand
CAGCGCAGCCGCTGCTTTTCGACACGCCATTCGCCGCCGGCGCCATGAAAGTTGCTAGCGCCACCGTGATGATCCTCGGTGCGCAGGAACAGGGGCAGCACCTTGTCCCAACGCCAACGATCGTCACCCGTCGCGTCAGCCCAGCGGTCATAGTCGAATTGTTGGCCACGCATGTAGATCATGCCGTTGATCGACGAGCAACCGCCCAGAACTTTGCCACGCGGGTAGATCAGGCTGCGTCCGTTGAGGCCTGCATCCGCCTCGGTACGAAAACGCCAGTCGGTACGCGGATTGTCGATGCAATACAGATAGCCAACCGGGATATGAATCCACACATAGTCATCCTTGCCGCCGGCCTCGATCAGCAGCACTGATTTGCTCAGGTCTTGCGTGAGCCGGTTGGCCAGCACACAACCGGCCGTGCCGGCGCCGATGATGATGTAGTCATAGGTACCCGCCGATTGTGGTGCAGTCATCGACGATGACGATACGGTGCTGCTTGATGACATGGCCGCCCCTGCTTATTTTGCGACCGGCATCGTGAACTCGGCGCCCTTGCCTATCGATTCCGGCCAGCGCTGCATGATGGATTTGTAGCGCGTATAGAAGCGCACACCTTCTTCACCATACACATGAGCATCGCCGAATAGCGATCGCTTCCAGCCGCCGAACGAATGCCAGGCCATCGGCACCGGGATCGGAACGTTCACGCCCACCATGCCCGCCTCGATGCGGCGCGAGAATTCTCGTGCGGTATTGCCATCAGAGGTGAACAACGCCACGCCATTGCCGAATTCATGTGCATTGATCAGCTTGATCGCGGCCGCCAGGTCAGGGACACGCACCACGCACAATACAGGGCCAAAGATCTCTTCGCGATAGATCGTCATTTCCGGCGTGACCTTGTCGAACAGCGAGCCGCCAAGGTAAAAGCCTTGCTCATGTCCGGGTACGGTCAGTCCGCGACCATCGACCAGCAAGGCCGCACCCGCTTGCACGCCCTGCTCGATATAAGACGTGATTTTTTCCTTGTGCGCTGCCGTCACCACCGGACCCATCTCGGCTTCCGGATCCATGCCATTTCTGACTTTCAGCGCTTTCACGCGCGGCACCAGTGCTTCGACCAGCTTGTCGGCGACGCTGCCAACGGCCACGGCCACCGAGATCGCCATGCAGCGCTCGCCAGCCGAGCCATAGGCCGCACCAATCAATGCATCGACCGCCTGGTCGAGATCAGCATCCGGCATCACCACCAGATGGTTTTTCGCACCGCCCAGCGCTTGCACTCGCAGCGGATACGCACCCTTGCGACGGCTGCCTTCGTTGTAGATGTATTCGGCGATCGGCGTCGATCCGACGAAGGACACCGCCTTTACGTCCGGATGCTGCAACAAAGTATCAACTGCGAGCTTGTCGCCCTGGACGACATTGAACACGCCATCCGGCAAGCCGGCCTGCTTGAACAGCTCGGCCAGCATCAGCGATGGCGTCGGGTCACGCTCTGAAGGCTTGAGCACGAAGGTATTGCCGCACGCGATGGCCACCGGCGCCATCCACAACGGCACCATCACCGGGAAATTGAACGGTGTGATACCGGCAGTGACGCCCAAGGGCTGCCGCAACTGCCAGTTGTCGATGCCGCCGCCGATATTGTCGGTGAACTGGGTCTTCAGCAGCTGCGGTATGCCGCAGGCGAACTCCACAATCTCGAGGCCGCGCACGACCTCACCCTTCGCATCGCTGAACACCTTGCCATGCTCGCGCGTGATGGCAGCTGCCAGATCGTCATGATGCTTCTCGATCAGTTCCTTGAATTTGAACAGCACCCGCGCCCGCTTCAACGGCGCAGTGTCGGCCCAGCCCGGTGCCGCAACCGATGCAGCCGCGACAGCTGAGTTGACTTCCTCGGCGCTACCCAGCGCTACATGGTTCAGCACCTCGCCCGTCGCCGGGTTATATACCGGCTGGCTGCGGCCACTATCTGACCGCACGACCTGGCCATTGATGAAATGATTGATACCCGCTTCGCCTTGTCTCATCCACATTCCTTGTATTTGTCGTCAGGTACTTTGGTCGCAGCTTACGTGGGATCGGGGTCGCAATCCAATGAGAGATCTTCAACCCATGCTTCAACTTCTCACATCATAAATGCTCGCAGAGCGTTGTCCTACCCTTGAATCAGCGGCTTTTCATGCGACTGCTGCCAGCCTTGTGGACAAGCCTAGGGATAAAGACACGGGTTAAAGTGGATAAGCATGCAAAAGTCGGGAGAGCGGATTTTTGTCCACGATCTGTCCTGCGCTGGCACAGGGTCTATTCAGGATTTATCTTTGCTGCAAGCGATTGACGCCTAAAGGGAAAAGACAGTTATCCACAGAAAGGAGGCTGTCTTATCAATTACTACCAAATATAAATACAAGCTTTAAAGAACAAGATAATTTGAAATTCGCAGACACTTCGATCGACACCAATGTGGATAAACCTTTGGATAAGACGTGGATCGATTGTGGAAAAACAGACGGTTCGTGGTGCAGGTACCAGAACCTCAGGGGGCTGTCAGTCGCAACAATGAAAAAAACAGGAGAACAGAGGGGGTGGTGACGAAAAAAGAGCCGGGCATGCCGGCTCTGGTCATTCATATCGACAGGAAAACTCAGCGATTCGGCTATTCCCGAGTTTCGTTTGCCGGACTGACGAATCGTGACAACACCCCGGAGTTGGTAAACCGTTCACGCAACCAGCGATGGCCGGGACTACGCGCATCACGCTCATGCCACAACATGTCGATGTGCACTTCCGGTAACTTGAACGGCAGCTCTTTCGAGACCAGATGATTGGTCATACCGGTGGCTTCGATCAGGTGACGCGGTAATACCATCAGCAAGTCAGACGCAGCCACCACCTTCCCCGCCGTGAAGAACTGGTTTACGGTCAGCAGGATGCGGCGTTCACGGCCCAGGGTCACCAAAGCATCATCCACCAGCCCACGCGCACGGCCGGAGAAGCTCACCAGCAGATGGTTCGCGTCGCAGTAGCGGTCGAGCGTCAATTCCTTGTCAGCCAGCGGGTGATCCTTGCGCATCACACACACATAGTGGCCTGCGTACAGCCGTTCGTGACGTATCGGCGTCTCGGTAGCGCCTTGCAGCTGTGCGACGACACCCGGGAAGAAACCGATGGCCAGGTCGATATCGCCGCGCAGCAGCATGGGCCGCGGCTCCCGCGTTGTCAGCGGCACCATGCGAATGTCGATGCCTGGCGCTTCACTTTCAATCAGGCGCACCAGCGGGGGCAACAGCAAGCCGGCGGTAGCGTCGGCCATCGCCATGCGGAAGGTCACATTGGCCTTGGCCAGTTCAAAACTGCGTGGTGCAACGGCTTCCTCCAGGTCTGCCAGCGCACGGCGCACGGCTGGCCAGATCGATTCGGCACGCGCAGTGGGTTTGACACCATGTGCGGTGCGGATCAGCAGTTCATCGCCAAGTGCATCGCGCAGGCGTTTCACCGCATTCGATACCGCAGGCTGGGTCATCGCGAGCCGGTTGGCTGCACGCGTCAGGTTCTGCTCTGTCATCACCGCGTCGAAGACACGCAGCAGGTTCAGGTCGAGGGTCAGGAAGCTCATGGTCATCGGGATCGGTCTTGGAACCCTATAGATATACCATAAATCTATTGCGAATATAAGAAAATGAAATTATACGAATATCAGGCAGGGGTTTATACTGCGCCGCAACATACGAATTTTCGGGAGTCCCTCATGCAAAACTTTTTCGTCGCCGCCTCGGACACTTTCAAGCCTTTTTTCTTCAGCTTCCAGAATCCGTTTTCTGCACTGTTGAAGAGCCACAGCAGTGCCGCTGCCAAGGCCGACCAGGATCGCCTCGAGACAACTGGCAGCCTGCAGCGCATGGCGCGCGATGTCGAGTACAGTCAGCCCAGCCTGGCGGCTGAGCTTCGATATTTCGCATCGAAGTCCTGAGCTTCTGAAGCAGGCTGGCAGTAACAATCAGCCTCAACGGCGCGGATCACGCCGATCCGCCGCAAATATCAGGGGCTAGCGACCTGATCTTCTTTTGCCGCGCGTAGTTGAGCGAAGCGGCGACCAATCAGCCAGACACCCAGCCCGGCGACAGCGATGACAGGAGCTGTGCCGGTGCTGGCGAGCACCGCCCCTCCCAGCGCAACACCAGCCGCCTGTCCAACGAAGAAGCACGAAGCAAAGGCGGCGACAGCCGCCCCCCTGCGCTGCGGAGCCATCTGTGTCGCATTGATCTGCAAGGTGTTGTGCATCATGTAGAAGCCGAGGCCGAACAGGAAACAGGCCGGTATCGCCAGCCACCATACCGGCGTATAGGCAACCACGATCATTGGCAAAGCCATCGTCAACGCGCCATAGCGTATCAGCCCGACCTCACCAAAGTAATTGATCATCTGCCGCGAACGCAGAGCAAACGCAAAGCCGCCAAAGCCGAACAGCATCACCAGGCTGCCGGCAGCCGCGAGCGATACGCCGTGTACCGTATGCAGATGCGATGGCACGAAAGCCAGTGCACCATAGACCAGCGCCCCTTCGATCAGCACGGTACCGAGAACCTTGCGCGCCCATGGTACTTCCAGCACCTTGCGAAATTCGCTAACCATGCGCATCAGCGCGCCACCTTCGGCGCGATGTAATTGCTTCGCATGCGCCGGCAGGCGGCCATTCATACGTATCAGGTACAGGCCCGTTACGAAGAAGGACAGTGCAATCAGGAAGAACGGCGTGCGCCAGTTCAGGTAATCCGCGGCAAAGCCGCCGATCACGATGCCGGATGATAGGCCCAGGATCTGCCCGATCAGGAAGCGCGCCAGTACCGGCTGGCGGTCTTCATAGGCCACGACATCACCGATCCAGGCCATGGACAATGGAATGATCGATGCACAGGTTGCACCCGCAATCACACGAGTGATCAACAGTGATGAAAAATCAGAGACCAAGCCGCAAGCAAGCGCCGTAACGGCGCATGCCATACTGCCCCAGGCAATCACCAGGTATTTGCCATAACGATCGCCGAGCGGGCCGAACAGCAACTGTGAAAAACCATAGGCAAAGCCGAAAACGGTGATGGTCATGGCCGCTGCGCCGAGTGCCACATTGAATTCTGCCGCCAGCCTCACCAGCATTGCATCGGTCACGCGCATTGACATGCCGCTGCCGAAAGCACCGAATGACAAGGCGATGATGGCAGTCGCGGGGATACTGCCCGTGTCGTTATCGGATGGATTGCCCTTCGAGCGTTGTTCCGAGGGCTGCATGGTCGTCATGGGGTCGTTCAAAGGTTCAGGAGATCAAAGGCTGCGCCGGCTTTCGAAACTGCGATGTTCACCACTGAGCGGATCACGGAAGGCAATTGATCGCGCCAGCAATTTCAACGGCGATGAAAAATCGTCGCCCTTGCAGGGTTGGGCGACAGGATAAAAGCCATCATTCACGATGGGAATGCCAAGCGAATTCATGTGGATCCGCAGCTGGTGCATCTTGCCCGTCTCGGGCATGAGTTTGTACAGCGCATGCTCACCAAGACGCTTGATCAGCTCAATGCGCGTGAAGGCATTCGGCTCGCCGTCGACTTCGCGCACGCGAAAGAATTGCTCATCGCGTTCGATACGGCTGCGAATATCGAGCGGCAATTGCAACTCGTCGCGCCATGGCGCGATGGCTTCGTAGACTTTGTGCACCTGCCGGAAACGGAACAGCGATTGCCACAGGCTGCGTGTGGCGGGATCGACCGAGAACAGCATCACGCCGGCGGTTTCGCGGTCGAGTCGGTGAACCGGGGTCAGCGTTTCGATGCCGGTCTTGCGCTTCAGTCTTACCAGCAGGGTCTCGTGCAGGAAGCGCCCACCCGGGGTCACAGGCAGGAAGTGCGGCTTGTCGACGACCAGCAGCTGGTCGTCCTGGAACAGGATGGTTTCGTCGAACGGTATCGGCGTCTCGCCTGTCCGTTCGCGGTAGTAGAAAAGGCAGGCGCCGCCACGAAAGGGGTCGTCATAAGCAACCGGCCTGCCCTGCTCATCGACGACATCGCCACGCTGCATGCGGTCGCGCCAGCTGTCGGCGCTGACCATGGGGAAGCGATGTGCGAGATACGCACCCAGGCTGTCCCAGCGTTCATGGGGCAGCCAGGCAAAGCTGGGGGAGATGCCATCTCGGACTGGCAGCGGACGCTGGAGCTTCATGGAACGCAGAATGGGTTGGTGCCGGCATCATACAGCCTCTGTCCTGCCTGTCCGGAAAGGACGTTCCCCACCATGCACGGTCAAGCCCAGCGCCAGTTTTGATTCCCGCTAGGCTTTCGATAGATCGATCAGTAGCTGACCCATCTGCTTCGAGTCATCAGTCGTCGGTATCCTACCCAAAACGGCCTCTGCGCCTGGGCGCATGTCGGGCTTCGGATGCAAAAGGTCGACCAGTAACTTGGCTAGCTCAGGATCACTCTGGTGTAAGACGTCGAGCCCCAATGCCTTTTGTCGCGCCTCCGGGTCAAGCATTGTCGCGTTGTTGAAGTAGCCGTCGAGTTTCTCGAATGCTTCGACGGGGCCTCCGCTCACGATTGGCGGCAGCATTCCTGTGGCAAGTTCAAATACGACGATGGCCATTGACCACAGGTCGGCGCCCGGCGTGAACTCGGTGTAGCCGGCGCCGCGGCTGAATTCTGGTGGCAACCATTGTGGCGCATCGGCAGGCCTGCCTACGGTGATATTCTCGGAGGTGAGCACGGTCTTGCCGAAATCCCCGATCTTCAATACGCCATCGGCACAGATGAAGATATTCCCGCCTTTCATGTCGCGATGAAGCAAGCCAGCGCCATGCATATCGCGCAGCCCGGTCGCAATCGAACGCAGAGCGTGTCGGGCTAGCTGGATTTGCTGTGGCGATGGGGCAGCTTGTGCAGATGAACCTTTCGGACCAGCCGCCAATTTCTCGATCACATCGTGCAAGCTGCCATGCGGCGCCAATTCCATCGCCACCCGAAGACCACCGTTCGTCGTGCTGGCCGCGCCGCGAAAGCCCAGCAGATGAGGGCTGCCAATGGCGGCGGCCATCTGATGCATCACGGCTTCCCGCGGCGAGCATGAAGGGGGAATGATGCCGCGTTCTTCAACATTCAATGTCTTGATCGCCACCGCTTCGCTATTCGACAGATCTCTTGCTGCGTACACCACGCCCTCCCCGCCTTTGCCAAGCTCTTCGCCCACGGCGTAGGTCTTGTCCCCAATGCCGACCTTTCCGTTATCTATCTGAACCTCGGGCTTCAGCAGCAATGTCCGTAATGCGGTGTTACAGGTTCGCTCGAGGAAGGCATCTTTTTTGATTACCCAATCGCGAATCGCCTCTTTTTGTTTCGCTATATCTGTGCTCCCTACAGCGGGGTTCACATGGCGATCAAGGAATTCACGTACGGCGTTGCGCAAACGGGTCGGTTGCGTGATGGCGGACTCCGACTTGGCGTCTCGCATTGCATCGCCAATCAGCTTACCCAGCTGATCTGCAGCCAGAATCATGCATTCTCGGACCTCGCCCTCTGAGGGCAAAACGAGTGCGCGTGCCACTTGTGCAAATGCGGCCCGGGCATCTTGTTTGTCGGCCAGCGGCGACGTCAACCCGAATTGCAACCCGCCAGCCACCGGCAGGCGCAATGCTTCGATGGCCTTAGGTACCAGCGCATCGATGGCCTTGAATGCCAACCGACCTTGCATGCTCAGCTGTTCGAGCAGCGCCGATTTCCCGGCTGCTGGCAACCGTGTCCACCCCGACATGAACTCGACCGCCTTGCGTGTGAACTGGTCGGCGCTGACCATCTCCAGGGTTGGCAGGCCGGCCGCTGCGCAGGCGAACTGCCGAAATGCGATAAATCCCTCGCCTGCCCCCGACTTGTCATGCCTCTGCCATGTCTTCAGATCCGTATGCGACAGCTGGGACAAGGCTTCCAGGCCCGGCGTCGGCGCGACTCGCCAACCCTGCAAGTTGAGTTTGTTTTCCTTGATGGCTACCTGAGCGTCCTCGCGCGCCCTGGCATTGATGTACGCCTGCGCTTTTTTCGCGAAACTCCTGAACAGGTCTACGCGAATGCTGGCGTTGTGATGAATCCCGGCCATTGACAGCAGGTCGTGTGCGGCCATTCCCGGGAATCCATCGCTGAGCGCTTCAAACAGCGCTTGATAGGCGAGCTGCTTTTGCATGGCCCGACGCTCTGGCATGAATACCTTCATCAACCCATCTGCCAGCCTGGAGCGTACAAACAAGCTTGTTTGCTTTCCGTTCTGGGTCGCAAACAAGCGTCCGCCGGCAAACTCTTTGGACTTTGCAGCGTCCTCAAGAGCCTTCAAGAATTGCTGACCATGCTGAACCCGTGGGTCGACACGAGCGTTTCCCATCAATGCCTCCTTCAGATCTCTAACAGTCAGAACTGATCAGTGACGACGGGCGAAATGTTGTTTCAGAGAGACGAAAAAACAGAAATTGGAAGTAAAAAAAAGCGGCCGAATATCTCGGCCGCCATTTTCGATGCTAAAAAAGTTTTCAGGTCGTTGCCCTGAAGCATCAAGTCATCAGTCGTTGCGCCAGCGTTGCTTTGACCCTTTCCAGTGCAGCCGGCAGCCGGTGCCGGAGCTTCTCGAACAATTCGTCATGCAGTGCCAGCTCGGCTTGCCATGCATCGATCTCGATCGATGTGATGCGCGCATAGGCGTCGGCGCTGAACTCGATGCCGTCCCAGGGCAGATCGTCATAGCGCGGGGTAACGCCAAACACGTTCTCGTCGCCGCCCGCGTTGCCTGCGATTCGATCCAGCATCCACTTCAGCACGCGCATGTTGTCACCGAAGCCGGGCCAGATGAACTTGCCGTTGTCGTCGGTGCGGAACCAGTTCACGCAGAAGATTTTCGGCGCCTGTGCGCCGCTGGCCGCAATACGATCGCCTATGGAGAGCCAGTGCGCGAAGTAGTCGCTCATGTTGTAGCCGATGAAGGGCAGCATGGCGAATGGATCGCGGCGCACGATGCCCTGCTGGCCGGCGGCTGCAGCGGTGGTCTCGGATCCCATGGTCGCAGCCATGTAGACACCCTCGATCCAGTCGCGCGCCTCGGTCACCAGCGGCACGGTGGTCGAGCGCCGGCCGCCGAAGATAAAGGCCGAGATCGGCACACCGGCCGGGTCATCCCAAGCCGGATCGAGCACAGGGTTCTGCGTTGCCGACACGGTGAAGCGCGCATTCGGGGGCGCGGCCTTGCGGCCGGTTTCGGCGGCGATCTGTGGCGTCCAGTCCTTGCCCTGCCAGTCGATCAGGTGGGCCGGCGCTTCCTTGCTCATGCCTTCCCACCAGACATCGCCGTCATCAGTGAGTGCGACATTGGTGAAGATCACGTTCGCATTCAGC
>CAZCDW010000096.1:4880-9454 GCA_964497485.1 uncultured Bifidobacterium sp. | reverse complement strand
GGGCACCGGCGTCAGACAATCCCGCACATCAGGCAGCGCACGACCAACGATGACGCTCATCGCGTAATCGAGGTAGCTCTTGCGCATCTCCTCTTCGAGGGAAATCGGGATGGTTTCTTTTGCGAACTGATCCATTGATGGGCTGCAGAGTGAAAGGGCAAAAATGCTGGCAAAACCGGGGCTTGACAGGCCGCCAAAACCGGCCATGGGCACCCGATTTGTAAACACGAAATTTTACCATGCGGACCTGTCCCGACCGCCCGTTCCTGCTACCCGTGCGCGACGGGGGAGATACGCAAGCCGACTGCTCATCGGATTTGATTTTTCTAAAGGCTGGCACCGTCTCCGATGACACACTGGGCTGATCGTATCCACCCTCTGTCGGAGTGTTGCGCATGCCCCATCCCTCGCGCTTTTTGACGGGCCTGCTCGCCCTTGCCGTCGTTCCCGCAGGCGCTGTGTCCGCTGCCGACAACGGGGCGGAATCCAGATTCGAAGGCTTCGCAACCGATTCAAACGGCAACCCGGTGCATGCGAGTTCCGGCGAATGCTGGCGCAGCAGCAGCTGGACGCCGGGCGAACCCAGCCCGCCCGGTTGCCCCGCCGTCAGCGCCAGCGGTCCCAGCACTGGCGCCGCCACAGAATCGGCGCAACAAGGCATGGCCTGGCGCTGGCCTACGTTTGCCGGATTCGGCGCGAGCCAGGCTGCCGCTGCCAGCAGAAGTGGCAGTGCCAGCGGCGCACCGACTGGCATTCCGGGCTACCTGACCGACAGCCGGGGGACAGTCGTACGTAGCGGCTTCGGTGACTGCTGGCATACCAGCGACTGGACACCCGCACTCGCAACCGTGGTCGGCTGCGACGGCGTGCTTGCCAAGGCCGTGCCCGTGCCCGCACCGGCACCATCACGCGCTGCACCGCCTGCCAAAACAGCGCCGGAATCCGCACAGGCTGCGCCGCCTGCCGAGACACCCACTGAGAAACCAACCGAGACGCCACCGGCCGCAGCCGCTGTTCCTGCACCGTCACCGGCCCCGAAGCCCGAGGCACGCGTGGCCCCAGAAAGTGCCAAACCCAGTCCCGCACCGGTGGTACCCGTGCCATCGACACCCACCGCGCCCCAGGCCGGACTGGCGCCGGATGGAGAAGCAAGCTCGGAAGCCCAGCGAGGTGTGCACTCGGAGAAGGTCACGCTCGATACCGATACCTACTTCGACTTCGACAAGGCAACGCTGAAACCGGAAGGAAGGCGGAAGCTTGATGAACTCGCGCAGCGGCTGTCAGGGATGCAGCTGGAGGTGGTGGTCGCCACCGGCCACACCGATGCTATCGGCACGAAGAAATACAACCAGGGCCTTTCGCTGCGGCGCGCGCATACGGTGAAGGCCTTCCTGGAGGAGAAGGGTCTGCCAGCCGACAAGATCTTCACCACCGGCAAAGGTGAAACCCAGCCTGCCGCCAGCAACAAGACCCGCGAGGGACGCGCAAAGAACCGCCGCGTCGAAGTCGAATTGGTCGGGACACGGGAAACGCGCTGAAGCGCTTGCGCGTTCGGAGGAGGTGATCCAGTACCGTCATCGGGATTGCACCCCCCATGACAGACACCCCTTTTCAGCCAGACCCGCCCCCACAGCCGGCAGCCGGCAGCCGGCTGCCGAAGCGATCAGTCGTTAAAAGTTTCTATTCGACATATTATTTCGGACAACGTACATTTAGACACATTTTTGATCTGGATCTATTGCTTGCCCCACAAGAATTCCATGTAAAATCGTGACTTATTGGCATCACACGTAAATGTGCGATGTACAGCCATGCCGGACAAGGCCTGCCGGCGTCACCTTTTTATCTTGGGAAAACAATATGAAGAGCACTCTGCGTACCGCTGTCGCGCTGGTCGCGCTGACGCTGACCAGTTCCATGGCATTCGCCCACGGCGACAAGAACGGCTACCTGTTGGACAGCAACCGCGATGTCGTCCGTAGCGGCTTTGGCCTCTGCTGGCATACCGGCTTCTGGACACCGGCAGATGCCATCGCGGAATGTGACGGCGACATCGCCAAGCCGGCCGCACCGGCAGCGAAGGCCGAGGAGCCTGCTGCAGCTCCGGCACCGGCTCCGGCGCCAGCTCCTGAACCCGCGCCGGCCGCCAAGGCTGAAGAGCCGGCACCGACACCGGCACCAGCGCCTGCACCGGCTCCTGCAGCTGCTGCACCGTCCTCGGAAAAAGTCACCTTCTCGGCTGATGCGTTCTTCGACTTCGACAAGTCCGTGCTCAAGCCGGAAGGCAAGGCCAAGCTGGCCGATCTGGTGTCGAAACTGCAGGGTACCGATATTGAGGTCATCATCGCCACCGGCCACACCGACTGGACCGGCACCGATGCTTACAACATGAAGCTGTCGATGCGCCGTGCGAAGGCCGTCAAAGCCTTCCTGGTGTCGAAAGGCATCCCGGCTGACCGCGTGTTCACGGAAGGCAAAGGCGAGAGCCAGCCGGTCGCAGACAACCGCACGCGCGAAGGTCGCGCGAAGAACCGTCGCGTTGAAGTGGAAGTCGTCGGCAAGCGTAACAAGTAAGCCAGCGTTCACCGCAGACAGCCCCCGTAGCGCAAGCTGCGGGGGCTTTTTGTTGCCCGGCGCAAGGCCGGTGCGGGATTCGGCTATCATCACGGCCATGAACGCCGATCCCCTCGAACTCAAAAAATTCAGCGAACTGGCCCACCGCTGGTGGGACCCGACGTCGGAATTCCGCCCGCTGCACGAAATCAATCCCTTGCGACTGGAATGGATCAATGCACGCGTGCCGCTGGCAGGGAAGCGCGTGGTTGATGTCGGTTGCGGCGGCGGCATCCTCGCCGAATCGATTGCCAAAAAAGGCGCAACCGTGACCGGCATCGACCTGTCCGAGAAAGCGCTGAAAGTCGCCGATCTGCATAGCCTGGAATCGGGCGTACCGGTACGTTATGAATACATCGCTGCCGAAGATCTCGCCGCACGCGAACCCGGCCAGTTCGATGTCGTGACCTGCATGGAAATGCTGGAGCATGTGCCCGACCCTGCGGCCGTGGTGAAGGCCTGCGCGACACTGGTGAAGCCAGGCGGCCATGTTTTTTTCTCGACGCTGAACCGTAATCCCAAGTCCTACCTGTTCGCGATCATCGGCGCCGAATATGTGCTGCGCCTGCTGCCCAAGGGTACGCACGACTATGCGAAGTTCATCAAGCCTGCCGAGCTGTCGCAGTACTGCCGCAACGCCGGTCTTGAGGTGAATGCACTGAAGGGCATGACCTACAACCCGATCACCAGGTTCTACTCGCTCAACCAGGACACCGACGTGAACTACCTCGTCGCGTGCACCCGGACCGCCTGAGCGACGCGATGAAAGCTTCCCTGTCTGCACCGCGCGCGGTGCTGTTCGACCTCGATGGCACGCTGGCCGATACCGCGCCCGACCTTGCTGCAGCAGTCAACAAGATGCGCACCGACCGTGGCCTGGCCGAGACGCCGTACGAACAATTGCGCCCGATGGCCTCGGCTGGCGCACGCGGCCTGATCGGCGTCGCCTTCGGCAAGACACCGGCCGATGAAGGCTACGAAGCGATGCGCACCGAGTTCCTCGATAACTACGCGGCGCGCATTGCCGAGCACACCGAGCTGTTTGAGGGCATGCACCCGTTGCTGGAGGCGCTCGAGGCACGCGGCATACGCTGGGGCATCGTCACCAACAAACCGGCGCGCTTCACGGATGCACTGGTACCCCTGATCGGGCTCGCTCATGCAGCCTGCGTCGTATCCGGCGACACGACGCCCCATGCGAAACCGCATCCGGAACCGCTGTTCGAAGCCGCGCGCCGGCTGAAACTCGACGCAGGCGCCTGCTGGTACGTCGGCGACGATCTGCGCGACATACAGGCCGGCAAGGCCGCCGGCATGCCGACGGTGGCAGCCGCCTGGGGCTATTGCGGCCACACCGAGCCGCAAAGCTGGGAGGCTGACGTCATCGCTGATACGCCAGTTTCATTGATTGCTCTGCTCGACGCCGCCTGAACCCGTCTTCGTGCGGGGCCCGGTAGCTTGCATTGGGCACCCTTCCCCTTGAAATCTGTCCCCCGGTCCCCAGCTAGTGGGCTAGAATGATGGCTCTGCTTGGGGGCGACCTGGTTTCGACAGGGGTTACAAAGCAGCGCAGGGCATGCCGAGGGCTGGTCACCTCGTAAATCCAACCGGAAAACCAATAACTGCAAACGACTCTTCGTACGCAGTAGCAGCCTAAGGGCCGCTATCCTTACACTGCTTCGTCCCTGGGGCAGGCCGGCAACGGCACGTAAGGTCATCTACAGGGAATCGCGTTTGGCCGGGTCACTTGGTCCAACGTTAAATTTAGGTGACTCGTCATGTTGCAGCGTGTGCGTCCGCGTCGGCATGATCAAATCCAAAAGACAGCACTACGCATGTAGAACTGCCTGACGAGGGCTTCTGGACGCGGGTTCGATTCCCGCCGCCTCCACCAAACAAAACCGCCACCCCAAGGGTGGCGTTTTTGTTTGGTGTTCGTCTTGGCGGGTATCGAAGCCGCG
>CAZCDW010000096.1:0-4780 GCA_964497485.1 uncultured Bifidobacterium sp. | reverse complement strand
CGCGAAGACCGGGAGACGATTGACGTCTCCGAAAAGTTCGCCGCCCATGGGCGGCATATCTTTGTATCGCTAATCAGCTACGCCCTGAATCCGTCATCCGCCCCAACTCACCAGAATCAGCCAGCGCCTTCAGGTCCTTGTAGCCGCCGATCAGTACACCATCGATGAAGACCATCGGAAAGGTCGGCCAGCCCGTCCACATTTTCAGCGAATTACGCCTGCGCCACTCGCTGAAGTAGCTGCCATATTCGAGGTACCGGCATTCCAGATTTTGCTCGCCAAGGAGCGCCCTCGCCTTTTTAACGACGGGGTTGCCTGCCATACCGACAACAACGACGCGACTTTGCGCGACCGCCGCCTGAACTTCTTTTACGGTTTCCTGAAAATGCTCTGCGACGATGGTTCGAATTGCAGGATGAAGGTGAGATTCATCCAGGATTTGGCGTGCCATGTATATTCTTTTCAAAAGCAGACAAAATGTCCGAAGTGCTGTGGTTCAAGGTACGGCAGTAAACTTGGATGCGGCCGTAATTCAACTGACCCAACACTTGAGCGAGTCTCTGTTTTACAAACTCAAGGCTTAATGGTCTTGACCTTGCCCTGATTTTGAGCGGCTGGCTTTTTCTTCGATTTGTTCCTCAATTCCTCACCCCCCATAACCATCAGCGCCTTGTCAATATACCGATAATTCGCATTTTCAGTGTAGTGCCTCTGCAGATCGCAGATCCGGCTCAAAAAATGCATGAATAATCTGTATTTTTCCAATTTCGCCTGCGCCCTCGCCTGAAAATTAGGCAACTGAGGCAAGTCAAGGCCATCGAAATCTGATCGATATTTCGACCAAAGAATTTCGCAGGCTGCTTCGACATTTTTGTCGACAATCGGGAAATGATCGGGATGACAAAAATGAAAAACAGCAGACACGGTAGGTAGCTGAAATCCCTGAATGCCGACCAACTCGACAAACAAGTCAGTGTGATTGGAAAACGGGTCATCGGAACTGACCGGCGTTGTGCGAATCTTCGCAATGCAAGCTATTGTTGCAAGAATCTCGCTGGGAAATGGAGTTTGCGATTTATAGTTCTTGATCTCGATGAGTGGCTCAATGAGCGCCATCAGCGTTTGAAACTGAGAACTTTCCAACAGTTGAAACAGGTCTGTCTGGTCATACCTCTCGATCAGTTTCAACATCTCCCCGTATCTGGCATCGGCATAACTCGGGTAAGCTTCATCGAAGCGTGCAGCATAGGGAGTCAGGTCATTCATCGCGTGATCACATCGTCTTTTCAGAATTTCCAATCAATATACGTCGCACCGAACCGAATATTGCCGGGTTTCATACTTTAATCGACTAGCCACACGATCATAAGCGATGTCATTTTCCCTACCCTCTGATTACAAAGCCCTGATCTTGGGCGCGGGCGGTGCCATCGGCGACGCTTTCGTCCACTACCTGAAAAGCGATCGCGCTTGCGGTGACGTCTTGCCGCTGTCACGCTCAGGCGGCGACTTCGATCTCGAAAATCCGCAAAGCATCGACCATCTCGGCACCCAACTCGCGAGCCAAGGCCCCTTCCACCTGATCATCGACGCGACCGGCGCACTGACCATCGATGGCGTCGGCCCGGAGAAAGCGCTGGCGCGACTGGATTACCAGGCCTTGCAGCGTTCATTGGCGGTCAATGCGATTGGCCCCGCCCTGCTGCTGAAGCATCTGGCGCCCTTGCTCGCGCAAGGCGACGCGATCTACGCCAAACTGTCGGCACGCGTCGGCAGCATTGCCGACAACAGAAAAGGCGGCTGGTATGGCTACCGTGCATCGAAGGCTGCGCTGAACATGCTGCTGCAAACGGCCGCCATCGAACTGCAGCGCCGCAATCCGCAACTGCGGGTGGTCGCGCTGCAACCGGGAACGGTGCGCTCGAAGCTGTCGAAGCCCTTTGAAGCTGGTGTGCCGCAACTGCTGGAGCCCGCAGAATCCGTCGCCGGCATGATGGCGGCGATACTCAACTTGCCCGTCAAGTCGGGCGCGCATTTCATCGACTATCGAGGCACCGAGATTCCCTGGTGAGCGCGCGCCAGCCAGAACAATGCCCCACCGGTCAGTACCACCGGCACGATCGATCCGAGGTTCAGCAAGCCCCAGCCCTGCGTTGTCAGCAGCGCACCCGATGCGAACGAGCTCAGCGACATCATCGCAAACACGCAGAAGTTGATCGCGGCCTGAGCGCGGTCTTTCTCCTCGGGTCGATACGCATCCAGCGACAAGGTCGTGCTGCCCGTGAACAGGAAATTCCATCCAACGCCGAGCAGGAACAGCGCGGAGACGAAGTCATGCAAGTCGGTCCCACTGACGGCGATCGCTATGCAGACAAGATTCAGCAGTACACCCACGCCCATCACCTGCAGCGCGCCGAAGCGCCGAATCAGCGTGCCGGTGAAGAAGCCCGGCGCAAACATGCCGATCACATGCCATTCCAGCACCCATGCGGTATCGCTAAAGGGCATGCCGCAGACTTGCATCGCCAGTGGCGTCGCTGCCATCAGCAAATTCATCACGCCATAGCTGACCGAAGCTGCCAACGCTGACACGATGAATACCGGCTGCCGGACAATTTCCGCCAGCGGCCTGCCCTGCCCGTTTTGCGCGATCTTTTCCGGCACCGGCGGAAAATCAATCAACGAGATGACCAGCAGGGAAATCAGCGAGAGCACAGCCAGCGCCAGATAGGCACCGGCAAAGGGCATGCTCAGCCAGTCCCGGGTCTGGCTCGCCAGGTTGGGGCCGACGACGGCGCCAATCAGCCCGCCCGCCATGACCAGCGACACGGCCTTCTCGCGATACGCGCTGTCGGCCAGCTCGGCAGCCGCGAAACGATACAGGTGACCATTGGCGCTGTAATAGCCGGCCACGACGGTGATGGCGACCAGCAGCCAGAAGGATTGCTGCTGCACCGCGACGATACCGATCGCGGCCGACAGCAAGGCGATGAGCAGCCCCAACTGAAACGACAGCTTGCGTCCCCAGCGTCGCTGCGACGCAGCGACAAGGCCCGTGCTCAGCGCGCCGCCGACCACGTAACCCATCACGGGCAGGGTCGCCATCCACGGATACGGCGCCATCCGCAAGCCCACCAGTCCGTTGATGGCAATGAAGGTGACGTTATTCGCCAAAAACAGTCCTTGGGCAATCGCGAGCAGCCAGAGATTCTTGTTCATTGTTGTCGGATCCGCTTGTCGAAAAGTGATGGTGCATACCCACGGGCCGGCAGTGCTTTGGGTGGCCTTGCACGCGTTCAGCCAGAAACTGGCAAACTAATCGGCAGGCCGTCCCCAGGCCAGAAAAATAATGACCATAACAGCGAGGATACAAGATGAGACTGCCATTACTGCCAGCGACGCTGGCGCTGCTGCTGGCCTGCCAGGGCGCTGCCTTTGCGCGCGATGACCAGTGCGGCGAATACACCAGTGTCGATACCGGTGAATCCACCACCGAGCTCGGCAACAAGACCATGTACATGCACTTCCGCACGTCGACCCAGATGAATGCGGCAGAAGGATCCAAGTTCAATAATCTGTCAGGCCAGTGCACCGGCGGCGCCGTGCTGTATCCCGACAAGACCATTGAAGCAGAGGGACTGTGCGCCGTGTCCGATGTGGATGGCGACGTGCTGACTTACGGCTTCACCCAGATGCGCGGCAAGATGGAAGGCAAGTACACGCGCAAGGGCGGCACCGGCAAATTCGCCAATTCGAACGAAACCGGCTGGTTCCGGCCGATCAAGCTGGATGGCGAGATCACCCGGGGCAACTGGGGCGGCTCGAACGCCTGCAAGTAAGCATCAGATTGGTCGCGCCGCAGCTGCGGCGCGATCTCGTCCCACAGTCGCTGCGTCCTGCCATGAGAAAAACCATCGTTATGCTGCTGATGCTGGCGTGTTCCGGCATGCACGCACACGCCTACGATCGCTCCGATGGCGTACAAGTCCAGTGTGTCGTCGAGCGCAACGGCGAAAGCCGCGTGGTTCAGGAAGTCTGGCTAGGCCATGGCGATGCCGGCGACAGGCATCCGGAACTGGGGGGCGCTGCGGCCGTGGTGCGCCCCGATGAACAGGGATGGCCGGTGATTTCCTTTGACCGGGTCACCATCAGGTCGATACGCGAGAATGATCCGCACATGCTCGACTTCATTTTCTATCACGAGTGCGCGCATGCGACCGACCCGGCGCGTGATGAGATCGAGGCCAACTGCGAGGCCTATCTGGCACTCGAACAGCTGGGCATGATGAACGAGACGCTGGAGCGCGCGCTGGCCCGGTCCCACAAGAAGATGATGCGTCTGCCTTCGCGCTATGGCGGCAGCGGCACGGCCTTCTGGGACAAGACGATGGCGTGCGTGCATGCGCGGCGCGGTGATCCCCTGAAGACAATCGAACCTGTCAATGCCAGCGAGCCAGCCGAATCGGCCGCTCGCTGACAATCACCGGCAGGCTGCTCAGCGCAGCGCCTGCACGTAGCGCACGCCGATTACATTGTCGGCCGGCGCCAGCGGGTCATGGTTGGGCTGGATGCGGCGCATCAGCGTCAGGCCAAAACTGCCATCCCTGATCGGCATGTTCCAGTTCCACTCATAACGCTGCTCGCGGCCGCGTGGCGTCAGTGCCACCGGCACGTTGCCATAGATCGGCGCACCGGTCTGCATGTTCACGTCCACCGCAGCGTGCAGGGTGACGTCGCCACCGCTGACGCGCGACGGCAGCACCGCTGCCAGTGACATGCG
>CAZCDW010000095.1:0-9500 GCA_964497485.1 uncultured Bifidobacterium sp. | reverse complement strand
CGTCGACCATGTCGATCACGCGCAAGCCCTCCGGCGTGACATCGAGCGTCGCCAAGTCGGTGTAGATGCGCGAGACGCAAGCCATGCCCGTCAGCGGATAGCTGCAGTTCGCAACGATCTTGCTGTCGCCGTTCTTGGTCTGGTGCTCCATCATCACGAATACCTTCTTCGCGCCGATCGCCAGATCCATCGCGCCGCCGACGGCAGGTATGGCATCCGGCGCACCGGTATGCCAATTCGCGAGATCGCCGCGTTCGGACACCTGAAACGCACCAAGCACACAGATATCGAGATGACCGCCACGCATCATCGCGAACGAATCCGCGTGATGAAAGTAAGCACCGCCGGTCAGCAGTGTGACCGGCTGCTTGCCGGCATTGATCAGGTCCTCGTCTTCCTGTCCCGGCGCAGGCGCCGGGCCCATGCCCAGCAGACCGTTCTCGCTGTGCAGGAAAATCTCTTCCGATTTGTCGAGATGATTCGCAACCATGGTCGGCAAACCGATGCCGAGGTTCACGTACGCGCCTTCGGGAATGTCGCGTGCGACCCGTTGCGCCATCTCGTCGCGGGTAAAGCGCTTCATTGACCACCTCCGACTTTCACGATGCGCTGCACGAAAATGCCCGGCGTGACGATGACCTCGGGATCGAGCGCGCCGAGTTCGACGACTTCGCTGACCTCCGCAATCGTGCAGGTGGCTGCACTCGCCATGATCGGTCCGAAGTTGCGCGCGGCCTTGCGATAGACAAGGTTGCCCCAGCGGTCACCCTTGAGCGCCTTGATCA
This sequence comes from uncultured Bifidobacterium sp., assembly GCA_964497485.1. Taxonomy (GTDB): domain Bacteria; phylum Pseudomonadota; class Gammaproteobacteria; order Burkholderiales; family Burkholderiaceae_D; genus Pernthalerella. Next base: position 8,715 of record CAZCDW010000095.1, on the reverse strand, counting down.
GCGCGAAGTCGGCGTGGATGGGCAGCTCGAACACATAACTGCGGCCATTGATCACGCGCGTCTCCTTGCCTTCGGCCAGTTTGGTACCAAAGCCGGTCGGCGTGAAAAAGCCACCGATGCCGGCACCGGCGGCGCGAATGCGCTCGGCCAGATTGCCCTGCGGCGTGAGTTCCAGTTCGATCTTGCCGGCACGGTAGAGACCATCGAACACATGAGAGTCGGACTGGCGCGGGAACGAGCAAATGATTTTCTTCACCCGGCCAGCGGCCAGCAGCGCCGCCAGGCCGGTGTCGCCGTTGCCGGCATTGTTGTTGACGATAGTGAGGTCGCGTGCGCCCTGCGCTATCAGTGCATCGATCAGGGCTTTGGGCATGCCGGCATTGCCGAAGCCGCCAATCATCACGGTTGCACCGTCATGAATGCCGGCCACGGCCTGTGTGAGGTCGGGAACGATCTTGTTGACCAAGGATGGCCTCCGGGGGTGCGCGGGTTCATGCGGCGGCATCGCCTTGGGCACTGCTGCCCCGCCCGCGTGGTTTTATCGTAAAGTCGACTGACCAGATGTTCGATAAACGAACAAATAACTGTTAATAGAACAGGTTCGAGTTTATCCTGCGGAAAACTTCGGAACAAGCCGGCTGGCTTAATTTGTGTGCGATGCCCGAACACCGCTGGTCGATCACTGATGAGTGACTGTTGTCAGCAAGATGCAAAAATTCAGAAAATCCTGCCAATGAATGGGGCGCACCGGGACAGCACGAACACGAATTATCAAAAGATTATTAAATTCCGCTACGGTAACGTCTCGGTGAGCCGAATCTTCCTGAATCTGCGGAGGGATACGCGCAAATCCGTTGTTCGAACGACACAAACTTTCCGTGAGCGAAACGACCATGCAGAACGTCACCATGCCCATCCCTGAAGCCACGACGGAAGTCCAGCCCACGCCGTCGCCGGCTGCAGCCACTCCGTCCACCCCGCCAACCGCGAGCGCCAGCCCAGCCGTCTCGATGCCGCCACGACCGCTGACCATCGCCGAAGAAATCGATGCCCTGACCGACCCGAGTTTCATGACCTCGCTGGCCCGGGGGCTTGCCGTCGTCAAGGCTTTCAGCGACCAGCGCCGCGCGATGACGATCGCCCAGATCAGCCACAAGACCGGCATCCCGCGCGCAGCCGTTCGCCGCTGCCTGTACACGCTGAAGCAGCTTGGCTACGCCGATTCGGAAGCGAACAACTTCTTCCTGAAGCCCAAGATACTGACGCTTGGCTACTCCTACCTGTCATCGACGCCGCTGACCATCTCGGCGCAACCTTGCCTGAACCAGCTGTCGCGCACGCTGAACGAGTCCTGCTCGCTGGCGGTACTCGAAGACAATGATGTGCTGTACATCTCGCGCTCGCAAACGTCGCGCGTGCTGTCGGTCGCACTGAACGCAGGCAGCCGCCTGCCCGCCTATTGCACATCGCTTGGCCGCGTTTTGCTCGCGGGCCTGCCCGAGCCGGCACTGGACCTGTACCTGTCGAAGGTCAAGCTGGTGGCTTACACGGATAGAACAGTGGTGGATGAGGTGCGGCTGCGCGAAATCATTGCCGAGACCCGGCAGCGTGGCTTTGCCATCGTTGAAGAAGAACTCGAGATCGGCCTGCGCTCGATTGCCGTACCGGTACGCGGCGCTTCCGGCGCAACGATGGCAGCACTCAACATCGGTGCGCAGGCGACCCGCGTGTCGCGCAGCCATCTCGAGCAAACGTTCCTGCCAGCCCTGCTGACCGCTGCCGCCGAACTGTCGGTATTGCTGCCCTGATTCGATACACCGCCAACATCACCGGGCGCCTGGCCTGAGTCAGGCCGCCACCCACTGCCCTGCCTGCTGCGCCCGTTCACGAAACAGGCGCGGCGACATTCCGCTGCCACGCTTGAAAAAGCGGGTGAAATACGCCGGATCGGCAAAGCCCAACGCGTCGCCGATGTCGCGCACACTCATCGATGTGTAGACCAGGTGTCGCCTGGCCTCGAGCATCAGCCGTGCATGTACCAAGGCCAGTGCCGAACAACCGGCCAGCTCGCGGCAAACGGCATTCAGGTGGGCAGTACTGATACCCAGTTGCGACGCATAGTGGTCGAGCGGCAGATGACGCGCATGGTCGCGCTCTATGGCCGCCGAAAACGCTGACAAATACTGTCGGCCGCGATCACGGGCGCCGGCCGCATCCCCAGCCGCCATTCCCATGATCGGGTCACGCAGCAGCCAGCTCAGTACGGCCACCAGCATCGACTCCAGCAAAAGGTGCCGGTGCTGGCCCTGCCCGCCGTACTCGCGCAGCAGCGCCGGCAGTAGCAACGCGATCTCGGACGCGTGATCACCCTCGGCAAGTGCCCGCTTCTGCGGCGACACCATCGCCACCAGGCGGTCTCCCAGGCCTCCATGCAGCCGGGCGAAAAATGCATAGGCGAGCGTCACCACGACCCCCTGCGCATTCTTTGAAAAGTGAAAGCCGTGCACACAATGCTGCGGCAAAAGCAGCACGCTACCGGATAACAGACGATCCCCGCTCCCATCCAGCTGCACCTCGGCACTGCCCCGCTGCAGCCACAGCAGCTGAAACAAGCCGTGATGCCGGTGCGGCCGGATTTCCCACTGGTGCAATCGGCTGCGAGCCGCGATTGACTCGACATGCACCAAGTCTGGCGTCAGCCATGGCTGCCCCTCCCCGTACAGCTGATAAACAGGGACGGGGACCGGTGCGGACGCGGCACGGCGCCGGCCGCTCATGGCGAGTTGAACGTGAACATTCCACGAAATGTACAATTTTCGTCCGGAATCGTCCATTCCCTGCGCTGAGACAAGGCTTGATGATGTTGGCTTGAAAATTACAAGGGCAGCCCGCCCAACCCGAGACCCATGAAAACCCAAGTTGCCATCATCGGCGCCGGCCCGTCGGGCCTGCTGCTCGGACGCCTGCTGGACCTGCAGGGCATAGCCAACGTCATCGTCGAGGCCAAATCACCGGACTACGTACTGTCACGCATCCGCGCCGGCGTGCTCGAACAGGGCACCGTCAACCTGCTGCGCGAGGCGAAAGTCGGCGAGCGCATGGACCGCGAAGGCATGCCGCACGAAGGCTTCGCGCTGTCATTCTCGGGCCGCGTCGAGCGCATCGACCTGAAGAAATACTCGGGTGGCAAGAAAGTCATGGTCTATGGCCAGACCGAGGTGACGCGCGACCTGATGGATGCGCGGGCGGCATCGGGCGCGACCACGATCTATGACGCGCAGGACGTCGCGGTACACGACTTCGACAGCGAACATCCTTACGTCACGTTCACCAAAGACGGCAAGCAACAGAAGCTCGAATGCGAGTACATCGCCGGCTGCGACGGCTTCCATGGCGTATCGCGCAAATCAGTGCCGGCTGATCGCATCAAGCTGTTCGAACGCGTATATCCGTTTGGCTGGCTCGGCATCCTGTCGCGCACGCCCCCGGTGGACCATGAGCTGATCTATGCGAACCACCCGCGCGGCTTCGCGCTCTGCAGCATGCGCTCGGCGATGCTGTCACGCTACTACGTGCAGTGCTCACTGGATGACAAGGTCGACGACTGGTCGGACGAGCGCTTCTGGGACGAGTTGCGCGCGCGCCTGCCGGAAGACACGGCCAACAGCCTGGTGACCGGCCCATCGATTGAAAAGAGCATTGCGCCGCTGCGCAGCTTCGTCGCGGAGCCCATGCAGTTCGGTCGCATGTTCCTGGTCGGCGATGCCGCTCACATCGTGCCGCCGACCGGTGCGAAAGGACTGAACCTCGCCGCCAGCGACGTGTACACGCTCTACAACGTGCTGCGCAAGCGTTACAAGGAAGGCCGCATCGACCTGGTCGCGAAATACTCCGAGCTGTGCCTGCGCCGCATCTGGAAGGCGGAGCGTTTCTCGTGGTGGATGACTTCCATCCTGCACAAGTTCTCCGACGACCCGTTCAACCAGCGCATCCAGGAAGCGGAGCTGGCTTATTACACCGGCTCCGAGGCCGGACTGGCGAATATTGCCGAGAACTACGTCGGCTTGCCTTATGAGCTGGTCGAATAAACCAGATAAGCCGGCGAAAGTGGCACAGCCGCGTCGAATGGGGTAAATTTGCGGATACTTTCGCGAAGCCTTAACTATGAGCCAAGCCCAGCCCCTGACCCCCGCCGCCAATCTGAACATGCAGGCCCTGCGCGCCAGCTGCTCGGCCTGCAGCATGCACCAGCTCTGCTTGCCGATGGGCCTTGGCGAGACGGATATGCACAAGCTGGACCAGATCATCGGCCGCCGCCGCAAGGTGCCGAAAGATACGCTGCTGTACCGGATGGACGACCCGTTCACCACGCTGTACGCGATACGCCTGGGCCATTTCAAGACCTATCAGGTCAGCGCCAGCGGCGAGCAGCAGATCACGGGCTTCCAGATGGCCGGCGAACTGCTGGGCATGGATGCCATCAGCACCGATCGTCATCACTGCGATGCGATGGCGCTCGAGGACAGCGAAGTCTGCGATATCCCGTTTGCGCGGCTTGAAGAATTGTTCGGCACCATACCGACATTGCTGCACCATTTTCATCGGATGATGAGCCAGGAAATCACGCGTGAACAAAGCGTGATGCTGTTGCTGGGGAATATGCGCGCCGAACAGCGTTTCGCCGCCTTTCTGGTGAACCTGTCATCGCGCTATGCAGCCCGTGGCTATTCGTCGACGACCTTCCAGCTGCGCATGTCACGCGAGGAAATCGGCAACTATCTCGGGCTGACGATCGAGAGCATCAGCCGCCTGTTGTCGAAGCTGAAGAAAGAAGGCTTGCTGCGCGTGGCCAATCGAGAGATCGAGCTGCTGCAACCGGAACGGCTACGTGCGATCGCGGCTGGTACCGAAACCTGTAATTAAGCTCGCTGTTACAGCGACTTCAGCAGCGAAACGGCCCGCACATGCGGGCCGTTTTCATGGACAAGTGAATGTCAAAATGGCGGCTGCTTCGGCGCCTCTTCCACGTTGAACAGGTAGAGGCTCAGCATGCTGGCAATCGCTGCGAAAGCCCAGAAGAAAAAGAAACCCAGGGTATAAGCGGCAATCGGCGGCATCTCCGCGTGGCCGCCGGCAAGCATCAGGTCGACCGGATCGAAGGTCGAAAAAAACAGGCCCTCGGCGAGGATTGCCGATAGAAACGAAGGCCACAGGACTGCCATTGCCAGCTTCAACATGCCTTATCTCCCTGGTGCATCCTGGCGCTGCGGCTGGATGTCTACATTCATGTTTTGTGGCCACAACCACTCGCCATGCAGGCGCCACTGGCGCTGGCCATCTTCGATTTGTACTTGCCAGTGGGCGCGCTCCAGCATCGCCAGCGGCAGCGCGAATGCGCCGTTGGCATCCGGCACCGCCGCGAGACGGATATCTTTCTGCGGCACCGTCGGGTGCACCAGCAGCACCGTCAGCGGCACCGCTGCATTCAATCCCTTCACCTGGCCCAGCAAGCGGCCGGCGGCGGCATCATAGCGCAAGGCTGCGGACAGGCCGAGCTCGGTCGCGACGCGGTCGCGGCGCAGGTCCTGATTGATGGCCTTGCCCTGCTTGTAATAGTCGTCGACCACCAGCGCATCGGCGCCGGAGAACGAGATCCACATGGTGATGAATCCGGCGACCAAGACAGTGACCGGGCCCAGCATCAGTAGCCAGGGCCAGCGATGGCGGTACCACGGCAGATTCGACGATTTATCCATGACGAGCGTATGCATGTTGGCTTTCCTGTCGGCGGCGACCTTTGCCGGTCTGGCCGCCTTCGTACTCAACGCGGTATGAAGAACACCGCTTTTTCTTTCACTTCAACGCCCGGTTCATCGACCGACGTGATCGTGAACCAGATCTTGTTCGAGCCCTTGTTGCCGTGTCCTTCATCGACACGCACATTGACCGGCACACCACGCGACTCGGTCGCACCCAGCTCGACTTCATCCTTCCCCTGCAACTTGATGGTATCGATGCCGGCCACCGTGATCTTGTAGCGATGCGCAGTCTCTTCGGTGTTCATCACCTGCAGTCTGTACACGTTCTCGATCATGCCGTTCTCGACTTCACGTCCCATGGAGCCACGATCGCGGATGACGTCCATCTTCAGCGGCGTGCGTGCGAACAAGGTACCGAAGAACACGGACACGATCACCAGCAGCACCGCGCTGTAGATCAGCACGCGCGGCCGGAAGGCATGGCGCAGGATCTGGGCCGATGACCAGCGATTGGCCGCCGCATGATCGGTCCAGTAACGCACCAGGCCACGCGGCGCGCCGATCTTGTCCATCACGCTGTTACAGGCATCGACGCAGGCCGCACACCCGATGCATTCGTATTGCAGACCGTTGCGTATGTCGATACCGGTCGGGCAGACTTGCACGCACATCGAGCAATCAATGCAATCGCCCAGCGCCTTTGCGCCTTCCGTGTCGCTCTTGCTGCGCGCGCCGCGCGGCTCGCCGCGCTCCTTGTCATAGGTGATGATCAGGCTGTCCTTGTCGAACATGGAGCTCTGGAAGCGCGCATACGGGCACATGTACTTGCAGACCTGTTCGCGCATCCAGCCGGCATTGCCATAGGTGGCAAAACCATAGAACAGCACCCAGAACAGTTCCCACGGGCCCAGCGCCCAGGCAGCGATCTCGTCACCGAGCACATGGATGGGCGTGAAGTAGCCGACAAAGGTAAATCCCGTCCACAACGCCACAGCGCCCCAGGCGAGATGCTTGGCACTTTTGCGCGCAAATTTTTCCAGCGACAGCGGCTGTCGGTCGAGGCGCATGCGCGCGCTGCGGTTGCCTTCGATCTTGCGCTCTATCCACATGAAGATCTCGGTATAGACCGTCTGCGGACAGGTGAAGCCGCACCAGACGCGGCCGAAGATGGCCGTGAACAGGAACAGCGAATAGGCGGAGATGATCAGCAGCGCCGCGAGATAGATGAAGTCCTGCGGCCACAGCACGATGCCGAAGATGTAGAACTTTCGCGCGCCAAGGTCGAACAGCACGGCCTGCCGGCCATTCCATTGCAGCCAGGGCAGGCCGTAGAACAGCATTTGGGTCAGCCAGACAAACAACCAGCGCACGCTCGCATAGCGACCCTGGATTTCGCGCGGATAGATTTCCTCCCGCGCTGCATACATCTTGATGACCGAGACCTGCGGATTAGGGCTTTGCATGAGCTTTCCAGCTTGGCTAGGTGCATTGTCAGGGACGGCCGGTTGGCCGTCCCCGCGGCAGCGTAGCGTACTTTATTACCTGGCTGCGCGTGAGCTTACTTCGCGGCGTCCAGCGTCGAATTATTCGACAGGCCCCAGACATAAGCGGCCAGCACATGGACCTTGTCTTCACCAAGAAATTCCCCGAACGCCGGCATCACGTTGTCGCGCCCTTTGCGTATGGTTTCCATGATGGTTGCGGTACTGCCGCCATACAACCAGACCTTGTCGGTCAGGTTTGGCGCGCCGACGGCCTGATTGCCCTTGCCATCTGCGCCATGGCAGGCTGCGCAGGCACCGAACTTCTCCTTGCCGAACGAGGCCTTGATCGGATCATGCGCGGCACCCGACAGCGACTGCACGTAGTGGGCGACGTTCTCGATGTCTTTCTCGCCACCGACCGCAGCAGCCATCGAAGGCATCTGACCATGACGGCCTTTGAGCAGCGTGGTCTTGATGGTCTCCGGATCACCGCCATGCAGCCAGTCGGTGTCGGTCAGGTTCGGATAGCCCTTGTTGCCGCGCGCATCCGAGCCATGGCACTGCGCGCAGTACGTCAGGAACAGGCGCTCGCCGATGGCACGCGCCTGCGGATCAGCCGCCAGTGCCTTCACATCGGTGCCCTTGAACTTCTGGAACAGCGGGCCGTATTCGGCATCGGCTGCCTTCAGCTCGGCCTCGTATTCGCCGGACGACTTCCAGCCCAGCTTGCCCGCGTAGGTGCCGAGCCCCGGGTACAACGCCAGGTAGGCGAAGGCGAACACGATGGTGATATAGAACAGCCACATCCACCAGCGCGGCATCGGGTTGTTCAGTTCCTCCAGGCCTTCGTCCCAGCTGTGGCCGGTGGTCTCGGCCTTGCCATCCTTGGACAGATCGATCTTCACCGTCGACTGCGACCACAGCAGCAAGCCACAGCCAATGATGGAGATGATGGTGATGACCGTGATATACGGCCCCCAGAATCCGTTGATGAAATCAGCCATGTCGCGGCTCCTGCGCTTGAGTTGTCATTTGCGTTGTCATTTGCGTGTTCATATCCTCGTCCGCGAAGGGCAGCATGGCCGCCTCGTCGAAGTCATTTTTTCGACGCGAGCTCCACGCCCACACGATGATGCCGAGGAAGGTCAGCATGCACAGCAGCGTGATCGCGCTGCGCGCATCCGACACGAGGGTGACGAGGTCCATGCTTACCTCCTTGCCTTGATCTGAATGCCCATGCCTTGCAGATAGGCGACCAGTGCATCGAGTTCGGTCTTGCCTTCGAGCTCCTTCGGCGCGGCGGCGATCTGCTCATCGGTATAGGGGTCACCGAGGCGTTTGAGCGCCTTCAGCTTCGGCACGATTTCCTGCGGGTCGAGCGCGTTCTTCGCCAGCCATGGATAGCCGGGCATGTTCGACTCGGGCACCAGGTCGCGCGGGTTGATCAGGTGGGTGCGATGCCATTCATCGCT
>CAZCDW010000094.1:0-9526 GCA_964497485.1 uncultured Bifidobacterium sp. | reverse complement strand
CGTTCTGCTCGGGATGCACAACGTGTCGGTGAAGCAAATCGGGCAGGGTGTGCATCTCCAGACCATCGATGGTCTCGTTGGAGCAGATGTGCACGTAGGCCGCGTCGGGGTTGAGCTTCCACTCGCTGCGCGGCGGAATGGCGGTGTAGCCGCCGGCCTTGCCGCTGGCCGCGACGTTGACGCTGCAGTACTTGCCGGCTTCCTTGATCGACTTCTTCGACCACTCGCCGGTGTCGATGTAGTCGGCGCTGGCCTTGCCGCGCAGCAGGTTCATCGGGACGATGGCGTTCTCGGCGATGGCGCCGCCCTGCATGAACAGCACCTTGTAGTTGGCAGGGATGCCCATCAGCTCGCGCAGCAGGCTTTCGGCCTCGGCATGGATGGCGATGAACTCCTTGCCGCGGTGGCTCATCTCCATCACCGACATGCCGCTGCCATGCCAGTCGAGCATCTCTTCGGCGGCACGACGGAGCACGGGCTCCGGCAAGGCAGCAGGACCGGCGCTGAAATTGAAGACTCGCATGGGAAGGTTTCCGGGATGGTTCTGGACGGGGACAATCCGGAATTATATTTCAAGCATCCTGCAGTCCGACCAAGTGCGCTGCCGGCACACGCGATCGCAATGCGCTGGCCAGGGACTATCCGGCACGCGCCGCCCCTGCGCTAGAGCTCATCCCTTGCCCGCTCCTGCAAGCTCAGATCAGGCTCCTTGTCGACGATTGCCTTCGGCACCATGAATAAACAAGGCAGCGTCGACAGACGATCACGCAAGCCGTGCAGATGGTTCGCGCCGACGATCGCAAAGTTCCAGCCGGGGCCGATATCGCGCTTCAGCACATCGGCCATGATGTCATCCCGCTGCTGCGAGGTGTCCTCGAGTAGTTGTGAGTACTGTCGGCTCGCGTCACCATACTTCTGTCCCAGCGTGTCGAAGCCGCTGCGTGCCTTTGACGGCAACCGGAGCAGCCAGCGTTTCAGATAAGCCTGGATCGCTTCATCGTCGTCGACATCGGGCGGCATGGTGGCACCGGGCACATGGTGACGGAGATAGTCGAGGCAGTCCATCAGGGACTTGTCCAGCCGCTGCTCAATGAGACGGAATTGCTCTTCAACCTCGGAATCTTTTTCGAGTAAACGGCAGCTGCCGGACGGCACGTGGTATCGCTGCTCGCGCTCATCGCAAATCCAGCGTTCGGCACCCTCCATGAAAAATCGGTCGCCGCGCCGTGGGCTGAACTCACGCATCAGCCTTGCACTCAGGGACCTTATCTGTGGGTCAAAGTGGTCTTCGCCGAACACGATCAGCAATCCAGCGCTGTCGGCTGAATCTTTTGCGGCAGGACTGATCCAGCACTCGATGTCCGCCGCAAATTCATGCACCAATGTATCCAGCATGGCGCGCGAAGGTAGCGATGCGGCAGCGCAGCCCCGGGGTCCGACATGGATGTCCGGAATAAACCCGGCCAGTGTGTGGAAAATATCCAGTGCGGCGCGAGACAACGCGAACACGCCAGCGGCCACCTGCCGATAGCCATACGCTTCGAGCACGGCTTCGTGCAGACTGCCTTGCTCGCGCTGATCCATCACGTTCCGCTGCTGTTGCAACTGGCGCAGGCTTGGCAGATCAGCTCCCCGACGACAACGCATGGCCGCAAAATCCGGCGACACGGAAGCACTCCCGCCACGAACAGGTTTGCTGCGCATTGTCGGTATCGAATAGAGCGGCGGCAGCTGTGGTGCTGGTAGCGCAGGATTGACCTTGGCAGGCTCGGCAAATGCACTCGTCGCCTTGGCGTACGCTGATGAGCAGGGGTGACTTGTCGTTGAACAGGACATGATGGACTCTCCACAAAAAAGTTTTTTGTGTGAGCACCTGTATTCAATAGTTCCTCGATATGCAGAATCACACTCGGAATCGATACTGACGCAGCGAAAAGATGCTGACGATGATTGGGTTCTATACCTGAGCCCTCAATAGTATCCGCGCTACAATTAATCGATAATCGAACAATCAGAGCAAAACCATGAAGCAAACAAACCGCAGCACTGGCCGACTGACAGCACTTTTGGTAATGGGTACCTTGCATGTCGCCGCTCCTGCAACGGCGCAGGATGACACCCCGGTCGAAGTCGCCGCACTACGCTGCTCGGCCATCTCTCAACTGCATTCGACGCTGACGGTGCCGTCGCCGCAGTTCGGTCAGGTGATGGGGGATATCGCCGGCCTGTTCGCGCAGGTCCACACGACACAAAAAAATGCTCGCACCAAGGGCAAGCTGAACGCCAACGAGCTCAAGGGGCGGCGCGAAGCGGTGCTGAGCGACATCATCAAGGGCTGGCCGGCCAACAAGGCAGCGATCGTGCGCGAAGCGGCGATCTGCAATGCATGGCGCATCGCTTTCTTTGGCAAGCTGCCCGAGAAGCCGAGCGACAAGGAATTCCAGTCAGCGCTGCTGAATCTCGGTGCCCCGCCGGCCGACGTGCCCAAGGCCGACCTCGACAAATGGGCAGCGCTGACGCCGCAGGCAATGGGAGCGTGGACGGCGATCAAGGCGCCGGCGAAGTAAAAAATCTTACAGTCGGCTTTGCCCGTCAGACTATCCGCCGATGGCAGGTGAAGGCGGCGAAGGGCTTGCAAGCGCTTCGCATGGCATCTTTCCAGCGGTGTTCCAGCTGGTGCATCAGGACTGATCGATCGCTTTCGCCGACCCTGCCTCTTCACGCAGCACGAACTTCTGTATCTTGCCGGTCGAGGTCTTGGGCAATTCCTTGAACACCACGATCTTCGGCACCTTGAAGCCGGCCAGCAGTGCCTTGCAGTGTGCGACGACGTCGTCCTTGCTCAACTCCGCACCCGGCCGGGTCTCGATGAACGCGCACGGCACCTCGCCCCACTTCGGATCGGGTGCCGCGACCACGGCGGCGGCGACGATGGCTGGATGTTGGTAGAGCGCATCCTCGACCTCGATGCTGGAAATGTTCTCGCCACCGGAGATGATGATGTCCTTGCTGCGGTCCTTGATGCGCAGATAGCCATCCGGGTACATCACCGCGAGGTCGCCGGTATGGAACCAGCCGCCCTTGAACGACTCTTCGGTCGAACGCGGATTCTTCAGGTAGCCCTTCATGCAGATATTCCCGCGGAACATGATCTCGCCCATGGTTTCGCCATCGGCCGGCACCGGCTGCATGGTTTCAGGATCCATCACGGTCACGCCGGCCTGCAGGTGGTAGCGCACGCCCTGACGCGCATTCATTTGCGCCTGTTCGCCGAGGCTCAATTCATTCCAGTCTTCCTGCTTCGCGCAGACCGTCGCCGGACCGTAGACTTCGGTGAGTCCGTACACATGTGTGATGTCGAAACCCATCTCGGCCATCTGCGCGAGCATGGCCGATGACGGCGGCGCTGCAGCGACCATGGTCGATACGCGGTGCGTAATGCGCTTGCGATATTCCTCGGGAGCCGCGACCAGCGCACTCTGCACGATGGGCGCGCCGCAATAATGCGTGACAAGCTCTTGCGCAATCAAGTCCATCACGACCTGCGCATCGAATTTTCGCAGGCAGACATGGACGCCGGCGCGCGCAGCCAGCGTCCACGGGAAGCACCAGCCATTGCAGTGGAACATGGGCAGCGTCCACAGGTAAACCGCGTGTTTGGGCATATCCCATTCGAGGATATTGGAGATCGCATTGATCGCGGCACCTCGGTGGTGATAGACCACGCCCTTCGGATCGCCAGTCGTGCCTGATGTGTAGTTCAGCGCGATCGCATCCCATTCGTCGGCTGGCGGCTGCCACGCAAACGCCGGATCACCTTCGGCCAGCAGCGATTCGTAATCCAGCCAACCAGCGGGTACGGCCGGCGTATCGACGCTCACATCCTTGACACCGATGACCAGCAGCTCCGGCATCGCCTCGCGTATCTGCATCACCAGCGGCAGGTACTCGGTATCAGCGATCAATGCCTTCGCCTCGCCATGCTTCAGCATGTACTGCAGGGTGGCGAGGTCCAGCCGCGTGTTCAGCGTATTGAGCACCGCGCCTGCCATCGGTATGCCGAAGTGGGCCTCAACCATCTCGGGAATATTCGGCAGCAGTACCGCAACCGTATCGTCCTTGGCGATACCGCGCTGGTTGAGTGCCGATCCGAGGCGGCGGGTGCGCGCATAGGTCTCGCGCCAGTTCCTTCGGATCCCGCCGTGCACCACCGCCAGACGTTCGCCGTAGACAGCCGCCGCGCGGTCGATGAAATCGATCGGGGTCAGCGGCGCGAAGTTGACGGGGCGGCGTTCGAGGCCGCTGGTGAAGTCGGTCATCAGGCATCTCCGGGCTGGGCCAGGCGTTCGCAGTACCCGGACGGGACACTGTTGGCCGGCGGTTGAAAGCCTTCAATTGTATGGGGTTTTTCACTGCGCACCGGCAGATCAAGGACTGAAACCCTCGCTCTGGACAGGCATATCCGGAATTTGCATATCGACTTGCGAACAAATTCGTTCCCTTCAGGCTTGGCCAAAAACTAAGCTTCGTCCTGTCGCGTGCATGGGGTCGATCCTTTGCATGCCCATCGCATTTGAAGACAAGACCATTCACCGAAAGGACATCATGAAAACAAGACTGATCGCCGCTGCGCTGCTGTCGCTGGCAGCAGCATTGGCAAACACGGCCGTTCAGGCAGCAGAACTCTCGCTGCTCAATGTCTCGTATGACCCGACGCGCGAGCTGTATCAGGACGTGAACAAGGCTTTCGCCGCGCAGTGGAAGGGACAAAGTGGCAGCGATCTGAAGATCAAGCAATCGCATGGCGGCTCGGGCAAGCAGGCACGTGCCGTGATCGATGGCCTCGCGGCTGACGTCGTCACACTGGCGCTGGCCTATGACATCGACGAAATCGCACAGCGCGGCCTGATAGCGAAGGACTGGCAGAAGCGCCTGCCGAACAACAGCTCGCCCTACACCTCGACCATTGTCTTCCTGGTCCGCAAGGGCAACCCCAAAGGCATCAAGGACTGGGGCGATATCGCCAAACCTGGCATTTCTGTCGTCACGCCGAACCCGAAAACCTCGGGTGGCGCGCGCTGGAATCATCTGGCCGCCTGGGGCTATGCACTGAAGCAGCCGGGCGGCAATGAAAAGAGTGCACAGGAATTCCTCGCGAAGATCTACAAGAACGTGCCAGTGCTGGACTCGGGCGCGCGCGGTGCGACAACGACCTTTGTCGAGCGCGGCATCGGCGACGTGCTGCTGGCCTGGGAAAACGAGGCACTGCTCGCGATCAAGGAACTGGGCCCGGACAAGGTCGAGATCGTCGTGCCTTCGGTCAGTATCCTGGCCGAGCCACCGGTGGCCGTGGTTGACAAGGTCGTCGACCGGCGCGGAACGCGCAAGGCGGCGGAAGCCTACCTGAACTACCTGTATTCGGATGAAGGCCAGGAACTCGCAGCAAAGCATTACTACCGCCCGACCGCCGACAAGATTGCGAAGAAGTATGCATCGCAATTCCCGAAAGTGAAACTGCTGACCGTCGATGAAGTGGCCGGCGGCTGGACCAAGGCGCAGAAAGCACACTTTGCTGATGGCGGCGTGTTCGACCAGATCTATCAGGCGAAGTAAGGCAGCAAGGCACTGCCTCGAGCGCTTCGACTCCCTCAATCTTCAACACGCAAACAGCGACGACAGAGCACGACTGACCAACGCTGAGGCAGGGGCCGGCATCAAGCCTTGATGGCCGGCCTGACCACCCGACACTCACCATAAGGAAAACACCATGAACTCAGGGAAAATTTCTCTGGGCAGGCCCGTCTCACGCCTGCTCATCGCCACCGCCGTCAGTGCCGCTTTCAGCGCGACGGCAGCCCATGCCGACGACAAGGCCGAGATCGACAAACTGAAAGCACAGATTCAGGAACTGGATCAGAAGCTGCGCATCCTCGACCGCAAGCAGGAACTGGCGTCGGAAGACCTGGCCGCCAGGCAGAAGGCTGCGCCAGTCGTCACCGCCAGCGAGAAAGGCTTCAGCTTCAAGTCGGCGGACGGACAGTTCGAATACAAGCTGCGTGGCGTCGTGCATGTCGACTACCGCAACTTCTCAGGCTCTGCCTATCCGACAGCAATCGATGGCTTCCTCGCACGTCGTATTCGACCAACCTTCGAAGGCACGGTGTTCGGCAAATATGGTTTCCGCTTCACGCCGGAATTCGGTGAATCCGGCGACGGCAAATCAAGCAGCGCGCCAGAACAGAACAAGGCACGCGTGATTGATGCCTACCTCGATATCAACCACAACCCGGCAGCAAAAATCAGGCTCGGCAAGTTCAAGCCTTTTGTCGGGCTTGAGCGTCTGCAAGGCGCTGCCGATATCAAGTTTGCCGAGCGCAGCTATGTCAGTAACAACTTCCTGCCCAACCGTGACTTCGGCGTGTCCGTTTATGGCGATGTACTCGACAACAAGCTCAACTATGCCGTCGGTGTGTTCAATGGCGTCACCGATGGCGCCGACAACAGCACTGCGCAAGACCTGAACTCGAGCAAGGAATTCACTGCACGCCTGTTTGCGACGCCCTTCGCAGGCACCGACAGCGCCTTGCAGGGCCTGGGCTTCGGTCTGGCGGCGACGACCGGCAGCTCGGTCGGTACCAGCAGCGTCTCCAACCTGCCGTCGTACAAGACGCCCGGACAGGCGAACACCTTCTTCAGCTACAAGTCGGGGACGATCGCCGACGGCTCACGAACTCGCTGGTCACCGCAAGCGTATTTCTATTCGGGCCCGTTCGGCCTGCTGACCGAATACGCGATCGTGTCGCAAGACATCAGCAACTCGAGCAACAAGCTGACCGTGAAGAACGATGCGATACAGGTCGCGGCGTCATGGCTGCTGACTGGTGAAGAGGCAAGCTTCAAGGGTGTGAAGCCCTACAGCCCGTTCAAGCCGGGCGCGGAAGGCGGATGGGGTGCGGTCGAACTGGTGGCGCGCTATCAGGCCGCCAACATCGACAAAACTCTGTTCAGCAGCACGACTTTCGGTGACAGCGCAAAGGACAATGCGCGCCGTGCGACAACCGTGGGCCTGGGCGTCAACTGGTATCTGAACGAATCGTCGAAGCTGGTGCTCAACTACGACCGGACCAGCTTTGAGGGCGGCTTCGCGACCGGTGGCAAGAGCCTCGATGGCAAGGCCGAGGAGGTGCTGATCGCCCGCTACCAGCTGGCGTTCTGATCGCTTGCCGACTTCGCGCCACCTCCGGCCGCGTCCAAGCCCTGATCCGCCATTCCCGCCTTCTTTTTCCGGCACATCTCCTCTTCCCGGCCCCGCAGCGCAAGCTGCCGGGCCGGCCTTTTATTCGGAAATCTTCTAAAGAAATGCCAAAAAATTCGTTCTTTTTATAACCAAGCGATGTGAAGATCGCCACTCTTTAGATTCAAAAATTATAAAACCCCATGGCAGTCCAGACTTTTCCTGTACCCGGCTCCCGCGCCAGCGTGAACCCGAGCAGCAAGCGCGTGCTGCCCGGGTTCACGCTGGCGCTGGGTTTTACGGTGGCCTACCTGTCGCTGGTGGTGCTGATCCCACTGTCGGCGCTGGTGCTCAATACGCTGGCGATGGACTGGGACAAGTTCTGGTCCACGGTCAGCTCGCCGCGTGTGGTCGCGGCCTATCGCCTGAGCTTTGGTGCATCGCTGGCGGCCGCTGCGATCAATGCTGTCTTCGGCACCATCCTCGCGTGGGTACTGGTGCGCTACCGCTTCCCCGGCAAGAAGCTGCTGGATGCTTTCGTCGATCTGCCGTTTGCGTTGCCGACCGCAGTGGCCGGCATCGCACTGACGGCGCTGTACGCGGGAAATGGCTGGATCGGCAGCTTGCTCGCACCCTTCGGCATCAAGGTCGCGTTCACGCCGCTGGGCGTGATGGTGGCGCTGGTCTTCATCGGCCTGCCCTTTGTCGTGCGCACGGTGCAACCGGTGCTGGAAGAAGCCGAGCGCGAACTGGAGGAAGCCGCGGCCTGCCTGGGCGCTACCCGACTGCAGACTTTTGCGCACGTGATCTTACCGTCCATCTTGCCGGCGCTGCTGACGGGCTTTGCGCTGTCGTTCGCACGCGCACTCGGCGAATACGGTTCGGTGATCTTCATCGCCGGGAATATGCCGATGATCTCCGAGATCGTGCCGCTGCTGATCATCACCAAGCTTGAACAATATGACTACGCCGGCGCCACCGCGATTGCCGTCGTGATGCTGGCTGCTTCCTTCGTGCTGCTGCTGGCGATCAATCTGCTGCAGGCATGGATGCGCAAGCGCGGCAGCAAGGAAAGGAATTGACATGGGCGCCGCTACTGCCACCCTGAGCCCGGTCGATGCGGCGCGTACTGCGCGCATCGAACCACCGTATGTGCCCGCTGCGACGCAAGAGCCGACCTGGGTGCGGCTGCTGCTGATCGCGATTGCATTGGGGTTTGCTTTCCTGTTCCTGCTGGTGCCACTAGCCGTCGTCTTCACCGAGGCGCTGAAGAAAGGCTGGGATACCTACCTGCTCGCGATCACCGAGGAAGACGCATGGCATGCGATCAAGCTGACGCTGCTGACCGCAGCGATTGCAGTGCCGGCGAATCTGGTGTTCGGTGTCGCCGCTTCCTGGGCGATCGCAAAATTCGAGTTCCGCGGCAAGAGCCTGCTGCTGACCATGATCGATCTGCCGTTCTCGGTGTCGCCGGTGATCTCGGGCCTGATCTATGTGCTGCTGTTCGGCGCACACGGCTGGTTCGGTGCGTGGCTGATGGAACATGACATCCAGATCCTGTTCGCGGTGCCCGGCATCGTGCTGGCCACTGTGTTTGTCACCTTCCCCTTCGTCGCGCGCGAGCTGATACCGCTGATGCAGTCGCAGGGCACCGAGGAGGAAGAAGCAGCACTGGTGCTGGGTGCTTCCGGCTGGCGCACCTTCTGGCATGTGACGCTGCCGAACATACGCTGGGGTCTGCTTTACGGCGTCATTCTCTGCAATGCACGCGCGATGGGCGAGTTCGGCGCGGTATCGGTGGTGTCGGGTCATATTCGCGGCGAGACCAACACGATGCCCTTGCAGGTCGAGATCCTTTACAACGAATACAACTTTGCCGCTGCGTTTGCCGTCGCATCGCTGCTGGCGCTGCTGGCGCTCGTCACGCTGGCACTGAAAACCATCATTGAATGGCGCGTCCGTCATGAGACCGACTCGGCCCTCGAGGAGATGAAGCATGAGCATTGAAGTCCGCAATATCGGCAAGCGTTTCGGCGAATTCGTCGCTCTGGATAATGTTTCGCTGGAGTTTCCGACCGGCGAACTGACCGCCTTGCTGGGCCCGTCCGGCTGCGGCAAGACCACGCTGCTGCGCGTGATCGCCGGGCTTGAGCATGCCGATCATGGACAAGTGATCCTGGATGGCGAAGACGCATCGGTACAGCATGTGCGTGAGCGCCAGGTCGGCTTCGTCTTCCAGCACTATGCGCTGTTCAAGCACATGAGCGTGTTCGAGAACATTGCCTTCGGCCT
>CAZCDW010000093.1:0-9651 GCA_964497485.1 uncultured Bifidobacterium sp. | reverse complement strand
CTGACTTCGCCACTCTGGGCATAACGCGTCATCGGAAGCACGGCCGGCTCCTTGGTCTGGCATGGGCAGAAGGAACATCAACCGCCACCGGCGCTGCGTGACGGTAATGCGCTACGCTTGCGCGCTGTACAGCACGCCTTTCAGGTCTTCGATCGCGTGGGCGACACGTACTACCGCTTCGGCAGGGATCTGGCGCACCACATCGCCGCTGCGTTTGTCGGTGACGGTAATCACGTAGGTATTGATTCGGCGGTCAATGCCGAAGCCGAGGTTACGATTGTTGGCTTGCATCTGGCGGTTCAGCTGGTCCACGACCTGTTCATATTGCTGAACCATCTTTTCCGCCTCGGTGGGCAGCACCGCACGTGGCGAGGGCACTTCCACCGGGGCTTTCGGTGGCGTCAGCAGGCCCTGTGCATTCGCCGATCTCAGTGCTTGCAATGACATCGCGCTCGACGGCGCAGGCATGGCCGGCGCGCGTGCCAGCGAGGCCGCTGCGGGATTCACCGAAGGCTTGTCGACGACGATGTTCATGCGCAAACTTTAGCAGAAAGGTCGAACCCCGAGCACAACGGCGATAATAGGGACCAGATGCCCGCCATCGGGACTGGTTTTCAAATTGAGAACGAATTCCCGGCGGCTGCCAACAGCGAGGAAAGACATGTCAGAAAAAAGCGAGGTATTCCGCGGCGACCGCGCCCCCGAAATGTCGAAGGTCGAATCCGACGCCGGCAAGGCCACGGCGGCGACCAGGCCCGCCGCTCCACCCGCGGCGGCGCCCCCTGCGTCGACTGAGCCCGCCATGGTCGCGCAGAGCTTCAACCCGGAGCCCGTGGCTGAAGCGCCGCCCGCTACCCCCACAGTGGTCGCCGCGCCCCAGCCGGCCGCGCCCGAGCCGGAGCTGAAGCTCGAGGTGGATCCGTCCCAGTTGTGGCATTCATCGGAGGCGCTGCGCCAGCGCATCGCGCAACTGCATTCGACGTCGGTCGCGACCGCGCATGTGCTCGATGAACAGGAAGCCGAGGCCCGTCGCATAGCCAAGCAGCTGAAGTCGCTGTGACCTGCAGCGGCTGTGGTCTAATGGCGCCTTGCCTTTATTGTATCCACCACTGACAACATGGAAGTCAAACTGATAGCGCGTTACCTTGGTGCCTTGTCGATCGAGGAACGGGTCCAGATCATCAAGTGCCTGCTGGACGCTGGTCCTGACGGACTGGAGATGCTCGAAATCGCGGCCCGCATCGAGCTGGGCGCCGCTGCCGTTTTCAAGCAGCTCGAGTCACTGATGGGGCTGGAACTGGTGTCGGTCAGATCGCACGATAGCAACAAGCGCTACTTCGCGAACACGCCCCTGCTGGAGCAGTTGTTCGAGCACATGTATCGCCAATACGGCCCGGCCCGCGCGAAGGTATCGCCTGCGGTCGAGGATAGCGCCGGCTGAGCGCTGGCCATGGAGCATCTTGTGCGTCCTGATCCGGACGATCCCGCCAATCTCGCCGAACGCCAGCAGGCAGCCCACAAGAGCACGCTGGTCAGTGCAGTGGTCAACATCTGCCTGTCCGCCGGCCAGGTAGCCGCCGGCATCATCGCCGGTTCTCAGGGCCTGATCGCCGATGGCATCCATTCGCTGTCGGATTTGTTCGCGGATTTCGTCGTGTTGCTGGCGAACCGCCACAGTCACAAGGAAGCCGACGACGACCATCAGTACGGGCACCAGCGCTACGAGACCGGGGCGTCGCTGTTCCTCGGCCTGTCCTTGCTGGCCGTCGGTATCGGCATGGTGTGGAATGCGGCCGGCAAGGTGATCCATCCGTCAGCAGCACCGGTGCAATGGCTGGCGCTCTATGTCGCGCTGGCCGCGCTGATCGCCAAGGAAGGCTTGTTCCGTTACATGCTGGCCGTGGCCAAGCGCGTGCGCTCGTCAATGCTGGTGGCGAACGCCTGGCATGCGCGCTCGGATGCAGCTTCGTCGCTGGTGGTCGCGCTGGGTATCATCGGAGCGCTGGCCGGGCATCCGGTGCTCGATGCGATCGGCGCGCTGGTGGTCGGCCTGATGGTACTGAAGATGGGCTGGCAATTCGGCTGGGATGCGCTGCACGACCTGATGGACCGCGCGGTGTCCGAGGATGAGTCCCGGCAGATCCGCGACATCATCTGCGCGACACCGGGCGTCCTGGGCGCGCATGACCTGAAGACGCGCAAGATGGGCGACATGATCATCGTCGATGTGCACATCGAAGTCGATGGCAATGCGACTGTGCGCGAGGGACATGACATTGCCTTCGAAGCGGCCAGCCGCGTGAAGGCTGCGCTGCCGGTACTGGACGTGATGACGCATCTCGACCCGGCCTGAACGACCGATGAAGCATCCCAAGCCAGCATCCGTCTGCAAGGGCTTGTTGTCGCTGCTGGCAGCTGCGGTGACGTTGTCGTTGTCGGCTTGTGGCCTGATCTCCGCGCAATCGATGTACGAGGGCGTGCGCAGCACCGAGAAGGCGAGGGCGGTCGTGACTGACAAGAGCCGTAGCGAGCTGCCGCCTTACGATCAATACCAGAAAGAACGCACGCAAGCTGGCCAGTGAGCTTTGTCTGCGTATCTTTCGTCAGAATTCGCGCTGCAGCTTCACGCCCCCCGACTGAGACGACACCGGGAATCCGGCACCGGTGCGTTGCACCTGGCTGCTCGACAGCGTTCCGCTCAGCCACCAGCTATCCGACAACTGGCGCCGACCGGTCAAGCTGAGCGCGGTGCTGCGCTCGTTGACAGGTGCCGTTGTTGTGGCAGTCCAGCGCGCACTGTCCCCCAGCGTTCCCTGCAAGCTCCAGCCCCAGCCACCCGGCAGCGTGGCATTCAGGCTCGCATAGCTTTCCAGCTGCGCCCGGTCATCTTCGCCGCTGCTTTCTGATTCGCGCAGTTGCCGCAGTCCGGCACGGACTGCCCAGCGTTCAGTGAATGCATGGCGCCAGCTGAGGTTCGTGCTGCGCCGCGTGCGTGACGACAGCGCATCGCTGCGGCTGCTGAGCTTCGCCTCGAGCCGGATGCGGTCGTTCGGCCCCAGCGCGACGCTGAGGTTCGACGCGCCGCCACTCCAGCTGGTGTAGCCATACAGGTTGTTCATCTCCCGGCCGGCCGTCAGCGGCAGCTCCAGCTCGGCGCGGCCCAGCTTCATGCGCGGGCCGGTCGACAAGTCGAACGTATCACTGCGCATCGGTACGCCCTGGCCGTAGCGAGTGCCGGTCAGACCCGTGGTCGTGGACCAGCTCAGGCCCGGTTGCAGCGTCAGTGTGCTACGTGTGCTCATGCGGCTTTCGCGGTACTCGCCGGGTACGCCGGCATAGCTCAGCGTTGGCGGCAACAGCGACAAGTCAACCGCGGCGGATGCGCCGGCGCCAGCCAGCAGGGCGGTGCTGAGCACGGTCTTTGCGAAGGTGGTTCGGCAGGCATGCGGGCAGCGGTCCATGTTCTGTCGCGGGATGGTCTTCGTGGTGCAGCGCGCAGGAGCTGCGGATCGCCGGGCTGGTTGGCAAGACCCTCATGATCCACGAGCTGTGCTGATGTGCGCAAGAAGATTGGAATGGATTCGTCATTCAGTTCATTCGATGGGGAGGTGCGGAGGCTGGCTAAGCTCGATGGCGAGGGCTGTCCCTGTCACCCGCAGGGTCAATTTCTGCGGTGCCCGGCCGTAATCCGATCAGTATTCCCGTTCACCCTGAAGCTCGGTCCATCATGAAGACAACTCGCGGCAAACTCGGCTGGGGCGTTGGCGCCAAGCTGACCCTGATGACTTTCCTGCTGGTCGGCGTAATCCTTGCCGCGCTGGTCGGTGGCATCGGCTATTCGACATCGAATTTGCTGGAGAGCCGCGCCATCGCCCATGTGGCCGACCAGGCGCAGGACGTCACGGACATGATCCGGATGTTCAATCAGGGCGTCAGCACGTCGGTGCAGCGCTTCTCGCGGATGTTCGGCGCCAGCTTTCCCGAAGGCCTGTCGCTCGATACCAGCAAGACCGTGGAGCTGGGCGGCAGGGCGACGCCGCTGCTGCGGCATGGCAGCGTGGTACTGAACGGCGATTTTTCCATCCCCGACCGCTTTACCGAGCGCACCGGCGTCACAGCGACCATCTTCGTGCGCAGCGGTGAAGACTTCGTGCGCGTCTCGACCTCGCTGAAAAAAGAGAATGGCGACCGCGCGATCGGCACCGTGCTGGACCGCGCGCATCCGGCCTATCCGCTGCTCATGGCGGGCAAGGGTTATCGCGGCCTGGCGCAATTGTTTGGCAAGGATTTCATGACCGATTACGAGCCGGTGCGCGACGCGCACGGTGCCGTGATCGGTGCGCTGTATGTCGGCCTGAACATCGCCGATGACATGGCCATCCTGAAAGAAAAGATACGCGCACTGAAAGTTGGCGAGACCGGCTACTTCTATGTGCTGGACGGACGGCCCGGCAAGGGCCTGGGTACCCTGCTGGTCCATCCGATCAAGGAAGGGCAGCTGATCATTGACGCGAAAGACAGCGATGGTCGCCCCTTCATCCGCGAGATGCTGGAGAAGCGCCACGGCGTGATTCGCTACCCATGGATCAACAAGGAAAAAGGTGAGACGTCGGCAAGAGAGAAGGTCGTCGCCTACCAGGAGTTCAAGGACTGGGGCTGGGTCATTGCCGGTGGCGCGTATACCGAAGAGATCACGCATGAGTTCACCACGCTGCGCAACCTGTACCTGCTGGCAATGACGATTGCGCTGGCCGTGGTGGCTGTGCTGCTGTATGTGGCGATTCGTCGCATGGTGGCGCGCCCGCTGCAAGAAGCGAGCGCACTGGCCCAGCGCATCGCCACGGGCGATCTGACGGGTCGCATGCACAGCAAGCAGCAGGACGAGATCGGCCAGCTGGCACAGGCGATGAATGGCATCAGCGAAGGCCTGTCGCGTGTCGTGACACAAGTACGCGAGGGCTGCGACCAGATCGTCACCGCCTCATCGCAGATTGCCGCCGGCAACAAGGACTTGTCGTCGCGCACCGAAGCCCAGGCTGCCAGCGTCGAAGAGACGGCATCGTCGATGGAAGAGCTGACTTCGACCGTGCGGCATAACGCGGACAACGCCGGCCAGGCCAATCAGCTCGCGACCTCGGCATCCGAGATGGCCGCGCAGGGTGGCGCGATGGTATCGCGGGTGGTATCAACGATGGGCTCGATTGATGAAGCTGCACGCCATATGGCCGACATCATCACCGTCATCGACGGTATCGCCTTCCAGACCAATATCCTTGCGCTGAATGCGGCCGTGGAAGCGGCCCGTGCCGGCGAGCAGGGCCGGGGCTTTGCCGTGGTTGCCACGGAAGTTCGCGCGCTGGCGGCACGCAGCGCGGCGGCGGCCAAGGAGATCAAGACGTTGATCACGGATTCGGCGGGGCGTATCAGCGAAGGTAGCGCGCTGGCGGCCGAAGCCGGCGCGATGATGGCACAGGTGATGCAAGGCGTGTCGCGTGTGTCCGACATCATTGGTGAGATCAGCGCAGCGAGCCGTGAACAAAGCTCGGGCATCGACCAGGTCAACCGCGCGATCGCCCATATTGACGAGGGAACGCAGCAGAATGCTGCACTGGTCGAGCAAGCAGCGGCGGCAGCCGACAGTCTGGCTCAGCAATCGGGTGGGCTGATGGCTTCGGTGCAGGCGTTCCGCGTGTGAGACTCTTCGCGACAGTCGGCTCCAGCGAAAATGCAGGTGCCGGAAGCTTGTCCAGTACGCGATGCGCAACACTTTTCGTCGATATGGCTACGCTGATGTAGACGTCGAAGTGTTACGAACCAAATTTTCCTCAGACATCCGCTGAATCGCGAAACTGCGACTGCCAATTTGGCATGCTTCGGAGCGCGACGTGGCCGATGACTACGACAGTCCCTGGAAAGATGCGATCGAACGCTATTTCCCTGACTTTCTGCATTTCTATTTCCCGCGTGCCCATGGGTTGATCGATTGGTCCAAGCCCTTACGGTTTATGGACCAAGAGCTATCCAAATTGGTGAAAGATGCGGCATTCGGGAAGCGCTTCGTCGATAAACTGATCGAGGTCAGTTTGCTGAAGGGGGTGAGCGAGCTGATCTATGTACATCTGGAGATCCAGAGCCAGCCGCAGGAAAAGTTTGCCGAGCGAATGTTCGTATATCACTATCGCCTGTTTGAGCGCTATCGCACACCAATCGCCAGCTTGGCTGTGTTGGCCGATGAGCGAGCCAATTGGCGACCCGAGTCCTTTACCTACGAAGCCTTGGGATGTCGATTGGGCCTGCACTACCCGGTGGCCAAATTGCTGGATTGGGCAGGGAGCGAGGCGACACTTCAGGATAGCCGGAATCCGTTCGCAATCGTGACGCTGGCGCATCTTGCAACGCAATCAACTCGCAGTGATCGGTCCGCACGGTTTACTGCCAAGCGAGCGATCGTGCGAAGCTTGTATCAACGCGAATTTGACCGACAGCTGGTGATCGATCTCCTGGCTTTTGTCGATTCAATGATGTCTTTGCCCAAGGAAGATGATGACCGGCTGTGGCAAAGTTTTTCACATATGGAGGAGGAATCACAAATGCGTTACGTGACTTCGCTTGAGCGTTATTGTATGGAAAAAGGTTTGCAACAAGGTATGCAGCAAGGCATACAGGAAGGCATGCAACAAGGCATACAGCAAGGCATACAGCAAGGCATACAGCAAGGCATACAGCAAGGCATACAGCAAGGCATACAGCAAGGACGCCAGCAAGGGATGGCGCAGGTTCTGGCCCGGCTGCTGGCTACACGTTTTGGTGAACTGCCGGCAGCCATTCGCACCAGGATCGATAGTGCGTCTGACCAGGAATTGGAATCCTGGGCTGATGCGGTCTTGTCTGCGCCTTCTCTGGAGGCAGTATTCGGGCGTACCAACAATTAAAGCCTGATCGAGACGCGCAAGTCGGCGCCCTGGCTTGCTACGACACGGCATCTCGATGGATTCGGATGGATCCACCGGGATGCCGCCGCTCAGCGGCACTCGTCGCGATATCTTTCTTCAGTGCGGCGCAGCCGCTTGCGTGCATTCATCTCCTGCTTCAACGTCGCATCGCGCACATCTTCCTCTCGCCATTTCAATTGCATGGCCAGCGTATGGCATTTCTTCTCTTTCGCCGCTGCACCGCGCGCCGCGAGATCCCGGATACGTTGGTCCTGTCTTTCGCGCAGTTCGCGTAACTGCTGCAGGCGCGCCAGCTCGGTGGCTTGTCGCTGCTGGTTTGCGTCTGGCGCTTTGCTGGTTCCAGAGGCGGGCGTGTCGTTGTTGATGATCAGCGGCTTGGCGCCGGGACAGGGCAGGTCGGAATAGCTGACCTTGCCGCCGGACTCGCAGCGGTGCACGGCCTGCGCTGCCGGCAACGTGCAGCTGATGATGGCAGCCATCATCAGCTGTCGTGGGGTCAGAAAAGCGGAAGCAGCGCGCAGCAGGCGCCGTGCTGGTACGGTCGTACGCATCATCAGGACTCCTTGAACGGCAAGTCAGGATTGACCCGCAGACGCCGGCGGCAGACCGGCCTCGCGCATCAACTCAGAGGACTTTGCCGGGGTTCATCAGGTTAAGCGGATCTAGCGCCCGCTTGATGGCCATCATCATGTCCATCTCTGTCCCGGATTTGTAACGTCGTATTTCGTCGCGCTTCAGTGCACCCAGCCCATGTTCGGCCGAGATCGAGCCGCCGAATTTGTGCACCTGGTCATGCACGCACAGGTTGACCGCTGCTTGTTGCTGCAGGAAGACTTCGTCTTCTTCACCCAGTGGTGCCGACACGTTGTAATGCAGGTTGCCATCGCCGAGGTGACCGAAAGTGACCATGCGGCAGCCGGGGAAGCGCTCGACAAGCAGTGCATCAGTCTCGGCAATGAAATCAGCGATACAGGATAACGGTACCGCGATATCGTGCTTGATGTTCTTGCCTTCGGCTGCCTGTGCCATCGAAATGTGCTCGCGCAAGGCCCACAATGATGCCGATTGCGCAAGCGAACTGGCTACAACTGCGTCGTGCACCCAGCCCTGCGCGATCGCCGCATTGGCCACAGACTCCAGCAGGGACGATGCATGCCCCGGCGATTCCGCATCCGACAGTTCCAGCAGCACGTACTGCGGGTGCCGATCAGTAAAAGGCGAATGCAATGGCGGGAAATGCTTTTCCACCAGCTGCAGGCAGAATTCGGAAATCAGTTCGAAGCCTGTCAGCGCCGCATCACAGCGTTGCTTTGCCAGCGCCAGCAGCGACAGCGCATCTCGTGCCGAATCCAGTGCGAGCAGAGCGGTCACGCGCGCAGCGGGTTGTGCGAACAGCTTCATGACCGCGCCGGTAATGATTCCCAGCGTGCCTTCGGCACCGATGAACAGGTCGCGCAGGTCATAACCGGTATTGTCCTTGCGCAGTCCGCGCAAACCATCCCAGATACGGCCGTCGGCAGTCACGACTTCGAGGCCCAATGTCAGCTCGCGCGTGTTCCCGTAACGCAGGACGGCGGTGCCGCCGGCATTGGTGGACAGGTTGCCGCCCAGCGTACAGCTGCCTTCGGACGCCAGTGACAGTGGGAATAGCCGGCCGGCAGTCGCGGCCGCTTCCTGCACTTGCTGCAGCAGGCAACCCGCGTCGGCAGTCAGGGTGTCATTCACCGGATCGACATTGCGTATGCGGTTCATGCGCGCCAGCGACAACACAATCGCCGTGGCGCTGCCATCCGGCACGCTGCCCAGCACCAGTCCGGTATTGCCGCCTTGCGGCACGATGGGTACACGGAATTCATTGCACAGCCGGACGATGGCTGCGACCTGTTCGGTGTCGGCCGGCCGCACCACGGCGCGTGCCTTGCCCGTGAAACGGCCGCGCCAATCGGTCAGGTAGCGCGCCATGTCGTCGCCGACGATCAGATTCGGTTTGCCGACAATGCTTTCGCAGGCGGCCAGGAACGCCGCATTATTGCCACCTGTTGCCGACGTAGACTGCGCGGTGGTGGCTCCGGGTACAGGCGGGACGTTCATGGTCGGATCAGCGTTCCTGCATCTCGGCGGCCTTCTCGATCGCCTCGCGTGCGATGCGCCTGGCCTCTCGCTTGTAGGGCCGCAGGAAGAAGATCGCGCAGAAAAAATAGATCGTGGACAGCGCAATCTCGGCACCGGCCAGTCCCTGCGACAAGCCGCGCTCGCTCCATGCGCGCACCACGCCTTCGGTGAAATACAGCAGGATCATCATTGATGCCCACTGCATGGTGTAGATGTTACGCCGGATGGTGCCGGCCATCGGCGCCAGCAGTGGCAGGGCCTTGATCACCATCCACGATCCACCCGGACGCAAGGGCGCCAGCACCAGCTCCCAGAGCACGCACAACAACAGCAGACCGACGAGGCTGGCGACGGATAGCTGGTGCAGGCGGGCCTGTATGGGCGTCAGCGTCATGCGTGCAACTTTCGGGCCGTGTGTGCGAGGCGCTTGCCGAGGGCGATGGCCAGCGCACGAGAATCTCCGGAAATCGGCTGCTCGCCATTCACGCCGGACCAGTGGGTCGCGCCATAAGGCGAGCCGCCACTGGATGTTGTCATCAGCGCGCTTTCGGTATAGGGCAGGCCGACGATCAGCATCCCGTGGTGG
>CAZCDW010000092.1:4180-9717 GCA_964497485.1 uncultured Bifidobacterium sp. | reverse complement strand
CACGTGCATGTAGCGGTTCTCGAAGATGGTCTCGGTCACGCGGCTGCTGCCGTCGGCGAGGCAATCGAGTGCCATCACCTGCGCCTGCATGTCGGTCGGGAAGCCCGGATATTCGGTGGTGCGGAAGCTGACTGCTTTCGGACGGCCCGCCATCTGTACGCGTATCCAGTTCTCGCCGGTGGTCAGGATAGCACCGGCCTCGCGCAGCTTTTCGACGACGGCATCCAGCAGATCGGCGCGGGTGTTTTTCAGGACAACATCACCACCGGCCGCCGCCACTGCACACAGGAAGGTACCCGTCTCGATGCGGTCCGCAATCACGCTGTGCGAGGCGCCATGCAGGGCCGGCACACCGGTCACCCTCAATTTGTCGCTGCCGATGCCATCGATCTTCGCGCCCATGGCCACCAGCAGGTTGGCGAGGTCAGTCACTTCCGGCTCGCGCGCGGCATTGTCGAGTACCGTCTCGCCATCGGCCAGGGTGGCTGCCATCAGCAGGTTCTCGGTGCCGGTCACAGTGATCATGTCGGTGACGATGCGTGCGCCCTTGAGCTTCTTGGCCTTCGCATGGATGTAGCCGCCTTCGATGCGGATCTCCGCCCCCATGGCCTGCAAGCCTTTGATGTGCTGGTCGACCGGACGCGAGCCGATCGCGCAGCCCCCGGGCAAGGACACTTTGGCCTCGCCGAAGCGCGCCAGCAAGGGTCCCAGCACGAGGATGGACGCGCGCATGGTCTTCACCATCTCGTAGGGCGCTTCAGGCTTGTTGACGCCGGCACCATTGAGCTGGAGCACGCCGTCCTGCTCGGTGATACCCAGGCCCATCTGCGCGAGCAATTTTTTCATGGTCGCGACGTCCTGCAGCTTCGGGACGTTGGACAGGTTCAGGGTGTCGGCCGTCAGCAGACCGGCGCACAGGATGGGCAGCGCGGCATTCTTCGCGCCGGAAATGACGATCTCGCCGGACAGGCGCTTGCCGCCACGGATAAGGAGCTTGTCCATCAGGCCTGGAATTCTTCCGGAGTCAAGGTCTTCATCGACAGTGCGTGGATCTCGGCCTTCATGCGGTCGCCCAGCGCCGCATACACCAGCTGGTGGCGCTGGATCAGGCGCTTGCCCGCAAAGGCGGGCGACACGATCAGGGCCTGAAAGTGCTGGCCGTCGCCCTCGACTTCGAGATGAGTGCATTCCAGTCCGGCGGCGATGTAGGTCTTGATCAGATCAGGTGTGGGTAGCACGGTTTGGCCTTTGCAAAAAAATTTCGTTCAACGGTGACGGCGGCAGGAGTCGCTTGCAGCGCGTTCAGTGACGCAGCTTGTAGCCGCTCTTGAGCAGGCGCACGGCAATGCCCGCCAGCACGACGAAGAACACGGTGACGATCGCCAGACTGGTCTCGGGCGCGACATCGGAATGGCCGAAGAAGCCGTAGCGGAAGCCGTCGATCATGTAAAAGAACGGATTCATGTGCGACACGCCCAGCCAGAACGGCGGCAGCGAATGCACCGAGTAGAACACGCCGGCAAGGAAAGTTGCCGGTACGATCAGGAAGTTCTGGAAGGCTGCCAGCTGGTCGAATTTCTCGGCCCAGATGCCGGCCAGCAGGCCCATGGTGCCGAGGATGGCCGAGCCGAGCAGTGCGAATGCAAATGCCCATAGCGGCGCGACGAAGGACAGCTTCGCGAACCAGATCGTGATGACGAGCACACCCATGCCGACTGCAAGGCCACGGATCATCGCAGCGACCACATAGGCGCTGAACATTTCCCAGTGCGACAGCGGCGTCAGCAGCACGAATACCAGGTTGCCGGTGATCTTGGACTGGATCAGCGACGATGAGGAGTTGGCGAACGCGTTCTGCAGCACACTCATCATCACGAGACCCGGCACAAGGAAAGCTGTGTACGAGACGCCGGGAAATACCTGCACATGCGCCTCCAGCACATGGCCGAAAATCAGCAGGTAGAGCATCGCGGTAACGATCGGCGCCGTCAATGTCTGCGTCGCCACTTTCCAGAAGCGCAGCAATTCCTTGTACAGCAGGGTATGGAAGCCGGTCATTTCTCGCCTCCCATGATCTGGATGAATACATCCTCGAGGTCGGCCTGGTGTAATTGCAGATCATCCAGCTCTGCGCCGGACTTGCGCAGCGTCGCGAGAATATTCTCGACTTCGTTGTGATGGTTAACGCGCAGCGTGTACTGGTTACCACCGGCCAGCTCTTCCGGATGCGACACCAGCCCATGCAGCGATTCGGGCAGGCGGCCGCTGGCGAGCTTCACCACCAGCTGCGAACCGGAGATGCGACGTATCAGCGCGGCGGTCGAATCGAGCGCGACGACCTTGCCGGATTTGAGCATCGCAATACGGTTGCACAAGGCCTGCGCCTCTTCCAGGTAATGCGTGGTCAGCACGACCGTGTGGCCTTCGCGATTCAGGCGGCCGATGAAATTCCACAGCGTCTGGCGCAGCTCGACGTCGACGCCGGCGGTCGGCTCGTCAAGCATGATGACAGGTGGCTTGTGCACCAACGCCTGCGCGACCAGCACACGGCGCTTCATGCCGCCGGACAGGCGGCGCATGTTGGTGTCGGCCTTGGAAGTCAGGTCGAGGTTGTGCATCACCTCGTCGATCCAGTCATCGTTGTTGCCGATGCCGAAGTAACCCGACTGCATGCGCAAGGTCTCGCGTACCGTGAAGAAGGGATCGAACACCAGTTCCTGCGGCACGACGCCTATACGGCTGCGCGCCTCGCGGAAGTGGCGCACGACATCATGTCCGTGGATACTGACGCTGCCTTCATCGGCATGGGCGAGGCCTGCGATGATGGAAATCAGCGTGGTCTTGCCGGCGCCATTCGGGCCGAGCAGGCCAAAAAATTCACCTTCGGCGATCTCGAGCGAGACCCCGCCCAGCGCCTGCAGGGAGCCGAAGCGTTTCTTGACGTTGTCGATATGGATGGCAGCCATCGTGGGCAAAAGCGGCGGGAGCGCCGAAGACGGGCGCAAAGTCCTTGATTATAGGGGATTTGCCGGGGAGCACGGGTGCTCTGTCGGTCGGGACGGCGACGCTCAGTGTCGGATCAGGGGATCCACTCCGTAGACCTTCGCCAGGCTTTCGAGGCCCGGCGGCAGGTTGACGACGCGCAGCGGCACGCCCTGCCGCACAGCCTGCCGGTGCCAGGCCAGCACGGCGGCGACGGCGGTGGAATCGAAGCGCTGCAGGTGCTGGAGGTCGATCTCGGTCTCGCCGCCGAGAATCGCCTGCATGCCGGCCTGAAGCACATCAGCGGCTTCGGCAAAGGTCAGGACAGTCGGCGAGAATGACATGGGCTTACTTGCTCGACTTTGGCGAAGCAGGCGGATTGGCCGCCAGGCGCTTGTTACGCTCGGCGAGCGTCTTGATCAGGCCATCGATGCCGCCCTTGCCGATCTCGGCGGCGAAACTGCCCTTGTAGGTCTCGACCAGCCAGGCCCCGAGGATATTGACATCGTAGATCTTCCAGCTGTTCGGGGTCTTCTCCAACCGGTAATTCAGCTGTATCGGCTCGCCGCGCGCCTGCACGACACTGGAGCGCACCTCGACCTCGGTATCGCCAGCTGCGGCGCGCAGGGGCTTGAATTCCAGCTTCTGATTGCGCACCTGCGAGATCGCTCCCGAGTAGGTGTAGATCAGCAAAGTCTTGAATTCATTGGTCAGCTGCGTCTGCTGCTCGGGTGTAGCGTCGCGCCAGAAGCGGCCGGCGGCCATCGCCGTCATACGCTGGAAGTTCACGTAAGGGATGATCTTGGCCTGCACCACCTCCATGATGCGCTGCTGGTTGCCCGCCTTGATCTGCTGGTCATTGCGCGCGATTTCGAGAATTTCTTCGCTGACCCGCTTGACCAGCGCATCCGGAGCCTCGTCAGCGGCCTGCACGCCAACCGGCACGAAGGGAAGACAGGCAAGGGCAAGGGGCAGCAGCAAAGTACGGATGAAGCGCATGGAGGACTCGTGTAAACAAATTCTTGCCGGCAACTCATTTGCCGGCATGGTGAAGCGATGATAACCAATGCAGGCCGCCGTCGCCAGTACGGCAGAATTTCTTACAGTTCTGTGGCGACTGGCGGCGCAGGGCACCGGTGCTGCAGCAGTCAACCTCGTTGAAAAGTTCAGTCGCGGTCGTTGTTGTCGCGACCGTCACGCACGCGCGCTTCCCGGCGCTGCAGATAGGCATCACGGTAGAACTGATAGGGATCGAGCGCCGCGCTTTCCATTAGTGAGCTTGAGCCAAGGAAGGCAGCGCGATCGTCGATGACGCGCACGACGCGCGAGGTATTTTCGAAGCGCTGGTTGCCAATGTAGTTAAGCGTGTCGCCATAGAACAGGTCGACTGGCTTGGCCACTCCATCACGCACGGTGCTGGCACCGAAGAAAGGCAGCACCAGATAGGGGCCGGACTTCACGCCCCAGACTCCCAGGGTCTGACCAAAGTCTTCATCATGCTTGGGCAAGCCCATAGGGGTCGCCACATCAATTACCCCCAGCAAACCGAAGGTCGAGTTCAGCGCAACACGGCCGATATCACTGGTGCCGTCGCGAGGCTTGCCTTGCAGGTAGTTGTTCAGCGCGGTCCAGACATCACCCAGGTTGCCAAAGAAATTACCGACCGCAGTACGGATAACCGAAGGTACGTAGTCTGCATAACCGGTCGCGACCGGCTTGATCACGTTCTCGTCGAGCGAGGTGTTGAAGCGGAACATCGAACGATTGTAATTCTCGAAAGGATCGCGCGGGTCAGTGGATGCGGAGGACGGTCCGGTCTGGGTGCTGGCACAGGCTGTCATCAACAGCGCAAACAGCACGACGATCAGGCGGCGCAAGGTCAGAGCGGCATTCATTTTTTCTCCTGGCTGCTGCCTTCCGCGGCCTTGCTGAACAAGAATTGGCTGATCAGATTTTCGAGCACGATCGCCGACTGCGTGCTCTTGATGCGGTCGCCCTCGGACAGGTTCTTGTCATCGCCACCCGGCTCAAGGCCGATGTACTGCTCGCCCAGCAGGCCAGCGGTCAGGATCTTGGCCGAACTGTCCTTCGGGAAGTGATAGCCGCCCTCCATGCGCAGCATGACCTTGGCCTGAAAAGTCTTGTCGTCAAAACCGATGGATTCGACTCGGCCAACGACGACGCCGGCGCTTTTGACTGGCGCACGCGGCTTGAGCCCGCCGATATTGTCGAAGCGCGCCACCAACGTGTAGCTGGGGCCGAAGCTCAGCGTGCTCATGTTACCGACCTTGAGCGCAAGGAACATGATCGCAATCGCGCCCAGCAGCACGAACAGGCCGACCCATACATCGAGAGATTTGCGTTGCATGCGTATCCTTACCTATGAAAACATCAGCGCCGTCAGCAGGAAATCCAGCCACAGCACCATCAGCGATCCCATCACCACGGTGCGGGTGGTCGCGCGTGCGACGCCCTCCGGGGTCGGCGCCGATTGAAAACCCTGATACAGCGCGATGAAGGTCACGGCCACGCCAAACACCACGCTCTTGATCACG
>CAZCDW010000092.1:800-4104 GCA_964497485.1 uncultured Bifidobacterium sp. | reverse complement strand
CCACACATCGACGCCGCCCTGCATCTGCGACCAGAATGCGCCTTCGTCGACGCCGATCAGACGCACGCCGACAATATAGCCGCCCAACACGCCGACCGCACTGAAGATACCGGCAAGCACCGGCATTGCGATCACGCCGGCCCAGAAGCGCGGCGCCAGCACCCGCTTCAACGGATCGACGGCCATCATCTCCATCGCCGCCAGCTGCTCGCCCGCCTTCATCAGGCCGATCTCGGCCGTCAGCGAGGTACCGGCACGGCCGGCGAACAGCAGCGCCGTGACCACCGGCCCCAGCTCGCGCGTCAGCGACAGCGCGACCAGCAGGCCCAGCGCCTGCTCCGAGCCATATTTGTTCAGCGTGTAGTAGCCCTGCAAGCCCAGCACGAAGCCGACGAACAGGCCTGACACCGCGATGATCACCAGCGAGTAATTGCCGATGAAATGCACCTGGTCCGTCACCAGCCGCGGCCGCTTCAGCAAGCCGCCCGACGCCGCCAGCATCGCGAAAAACGTCCGGGTCGCGAGGCCGAGATTGGCCAGCAGGCCGCGCAGGCCACTGCCGATCGATGCGAGCAGCGCAAGCATCAGGCCGGCTCCTGCATGCCGAGCTGCTCGGCGATCGAGCGGCCCGGATAATGGAAAGGCACCGGACCATCGGCCTGCGCCTGCACGAACTGCTTCACGTACGGATCATCGGACGCCATCATCTGTGCCGGCGTGCCGTGCGCGACGATGCGGCCCTGCGACAGGAAGTAAACATGATCGGCGATGCTGAAGGATTCATGCACATCATGCGAGACCAGGATCGATGTCGAACCCAGCGCATCATTGAGCTTGCGGATCAGGTTCGCGGTCACGCCCATCGAAATCGGATCGAGGCCGGCGAACGGCTCGTCATACATGATCAGTTCCGGGTCGAGCGCGATCGCACGCGCCAGCGCGACCCGGCGCGCCATGCCTCCGGACACCTCGGCCGGCTTCAGCCACGCAGCATTCGACAAGCCGACCGCGTGCAGCTTCATCAGCACCAGGTCGTGGATCATCGATTCCGGGAGATCAGTGTTTTCGCGCAGCGGGAACGCGACATTGTCGAACACCGTCAGGTCGGTGAACAGCGCGCCATGCTGGAACAACATGCCCATACGGCGCCGCATCGCATACAGCGCCGGTGTATCGAGCTCGCCGACTTCCTTGCCGTCGACGGTCACGCGACCCGATTGCGCGCGGATCTGGCCGCCGATCAGCCTCAGCACCGTGGTCTTGCCAGAGCCGGAGCCCCCCATCACCGCGATGACTTTCCCGCGCGGGAATTGCATGTTCAACCCCGACAGGATGGGCCGGTCGTTGTAGGCGAAATGCAGGTCGCGGATGTCGACGAGGTCAGTCACGGTGAGGCGCCGGCGAGGCGCAATATCAAAGGCGCCTATTGTAGTGCAAGGCCGGCAATTGCTCCGGGGTGCATTTTCATTTGAACAAGCCAGGCGGGCAGCGCTTGCCCTGTCCTCCGCGGCCAGCCTGCTATGGGCGCGGGATGCCGGCTGGTGCGTGGGTAGCGAACATCAAACTTCAATGCGCCCCCTTTCATTTCTACAGAAATAATGCTATGGTAAAGTTTCCGTAGGAAAGGAGGCGCCCATGCTCGCATCCGTCCATACCCCGTCTACGCAGCCGGATCCACGCGCGGTACTGACCAAGGCGGTTGCTCGCGCCGCCGAGCGCCTGGAGATTTCGCGCGCCTTGCTCGGCCGCATACTCGGCGTCAGCCCGGCTACGGTGACCCGCATTTACAGCGGCGACTATCTGCTCGACGAGCGCCGCAAGGAATGGGAATTCGCGCTGCTGCTGGTACGCGTATTCCGTTCGCTGGACTCCATCGTCGGCAACGAACAGACCGCGCGCACATGGCTGCGCAGCGAGAACCAGGGGCTCAACGGACGCCCTCTCGACCTGCTTCATCAGACTGAAGGACTGGTACGTGTCGTTCACTACCTGGACGCCTCGCGCGGTCTCGTCTGAAGCGTTCGCCTGGCAGGGCCAGGTGTGGCGCATGGTCGAATCGCAGCACATTGCCGCGACGATGAAACTGGTCGACAGCCGGGTCGAACAAGACGTGCTCGAGTCACTGCTGGAGACCAGCAAGCCCTCGCCGCCACACGACACCGCCGGCCTCGACTACTTGCTAGCCACGCCGTTTCGCTACGATCCCGGGCGCGCCGGCTCGCGCTTTCGCGCCGTGACCGATCGCGGCGTCTACTATGGCGCAGAGTCGGTCAGGACTGCGGGTGCAGAGTTGGGTTACTGGCGCTGGAAATTCCTGCAAGATGCCGTCGACCTGGAGCGCATCGAACCAGTTGCGCACACCGCCTTCCGCGCGTCGATAGATACCCGCGTCGTGGACTTGCAGCGACCACCGCTGGATGACGATGCGGCCCTGTGGCGACATCCGAGCGACTACCTGCCGACGCAAGAATTTGCGCGCATCGCGCGCGAAGCGAATATGGGCGGCATTCTGTATGGGTCTGTGCGCGACCCAGAGCCGGCATGGTGTATGGCATTGCTGACACCGACAGGATTTGCGAAAACAAAACCGCATGCCGAGCGACAGACCTGGTACCTCGCTGTGACGCGTGATGAAGTCACCTTGCGGCGCGATACCGAGTCGATGCAATTCGATGCGTCAGCGTGGCGCACAAGTTCGTCTGATACGCTTGTTGCGAAATAAAAAACCCGGAGATATCCCCGGGTTTTTCATGGACGCTGCAGACTGATCAGCGCGGCAGCACCGACGAACCCATCAGGAATTCATCGACAGCGCGTGCGCACTGACGGCCTTCGCGGATCGCCCACACCACCAGCGACTGGCCACGGCGCATGTCGCCGGCCGCGAACACCTTCGGCACCGAAGTTGCGTAGCAGCCTTCGCCATCGGTGGTCGCCTTGGCATTGCCACGCGCATCCTTCTCGACGCCGAATGCGTCCAGCACCGAGTTGACCGGTGCAGTGAAGCCCATCGCCAGCAGCACCAGATCGGCCTTGAGTTCGAACTCGGAGCCCGGCACTTCGGCCATCTTGCCGTCTTTCCATTCGACGCGCGCCGCGATCAGCTTCTCGACCTTGCCGTTCTTGCCTTCGAGGCGCTTGGTGGCGACCGCGAAGTCGCGCTCGCAGCCTTCTTCGTGCGACGACGAGGTGCGCAGCTTGGTCGGCCAGTACGGCCAGACCAGCGGCTTGTTCTCGTGCTCGGGCGGCATCGGCATCAGCTCGAACTGGGTCACAGACGCAGCGCCATGACGGTTCGAGGTGC
>CAZCDW010000092.1:0-790 GCA_964497485.1 uncultured Bifidobacterium sp. | reverse complement strand
ACGCAGTCGGAACCGGTATCGCCGCCGCCGATCACGACCACGTGCTTGCCGGTGGCCATGATCTGGTCCTTCAGCTTGTCGCCGGCATTCACGCGGTTTTGCTGCGGCAGGAATTCCATCGCGAAGTGCACGCCGTCGAGCTCGCGGCCCGGTACCGGCAGGTCGCGCGGGGTCTCTGCGCCACCGGTGATGATGACAGCGTCGAACTCTTTGTTCAGCTGTTCCGGCGAAATGGTTTCCTTCGCCAGGTTCATGATCCCTTTCGGGAAGTCCTTGCCGACCAGGACACCGGTGCGGAATTTCACACCTTCGGCCTGCATCTGCTCGACGCGACGATCGATGTGCGACTTCTCCATCTTGAAGTCGGGAATGCCATAACGCAGCAGGCCACCGACGCGGTCATTCTTCTCGAACACGGTCACGTCATGGCCGACACGTGCCAGCTGCTGGGCAGCGGCCATGCCTGCAGGACCCGCGCCGACGATGGCAACCTTCTTGCCCGTCTTGGCAGCCGCTGGTTGCGGTACGACCCAGCCATTCTCCCAGCCTTTGTCGATGATGAAGTGCTCGATCGACTTGATGCCGACCGCGTCGCTGTTGATGCCGAGCGTGCACGCCGCTTCGCACGGTGCCGGGCAGATGCGGCCAGTGAACTCCGGGAAGTTGTTGGTCGAGTGCAGGACGTCCAGCGCTTCGCGATAGTTGGCGTTGTACACCAGATCGTTCCAGTCCGGGATGATGTTGTTGACCGGGCAGCCGTTGTTGCAGAACGGGATGCCGCAGTCCATGC
>CAZCDW010000091.1:0-9800 GCA_964497485.1 uncultured Bifidobacterium sp. | reverse complement strand
TGGCGGGTGCGAAGGCCTATGTCGAGCGCGCGGCAAAATCGCGCAAGCCACTGCGCGACGAGAACCTGGTCGCGATTGCTTGCGGTGCGAACCTGAACTTCGACCGGCTGCGCTTCGTTGCCGAGCGCGCTGAAGTGGGCGAGGCGCATGAAGCCGTGTTTGCGGTCACCATTCCGGAGGAACGCGGCAGCTTCAAGCGCTTCTGCCAGCTGGTGGGTTCGCGCTCGGTGACGGAATTCAATTACCGCATCAGTGATGACAAGGAAGCCCATGTATTCGTCGGCCTGCAGGTGCAGAACCGCGACGAGCCGGGCAAGATCAGCAAGCAGTTCGACAAGCATGGCTTCAGGAATCTCGACCTGACGCATGACGAACTGGCCAAGCTGCATATTCGCCACCTGGTCGGCGGCAAGAGCGCACTGGCACAGGATGAATTGCTGTACCGCTTCGAGTTCCCCGAACGTCCGGGTGCGCTGATGCGCTTCCTCGACAGCATGGCGCCGAACTGGAACATCAGCCTGTTCCACTACCGCAGCCAGGGCGGCGATGTGGGCCGCGTGCTGGTCGGCCTGCAAGTGCCGAAGAAAGAGATGAAGGACTTCCGTGCATTCCTCGCCACCCTCGGCTATCGTGCATGGGACGAGAGCGAGAACCCGGCCTACAAGCTGTTCCTCTGAACCTGACCTTACCGCACCCTGCGTTTGCATGATTCAAGCATGAGCTCGTCCCACACTCCGTCCGATTCGCCGCTCGGCAAGGCCAGCGCGTATGAAGCCCATTACAACCCGGCGCTGCTGTTCCCGTTGCCGCGCGCAGACAAGCGCGCCGAGCTCGGGCTGACGAGCGGTACGCTGCCCTTCTTCGGCATGGACGTGTGGAATGCCTATGAAGTGTCCTGGCTGAACCTGCGCGGCAAGCCGCAGGTGGCGATCGCGAGCCTGCAGATACCGGCGGATTCGCCGAACATCATCGAATCGAAATCGATGAAGCTGTACTTCAACTCGTTCAACCAGTCCCGGGTCGCCAGCCCCGACGCGCTGATCGAGTTGCTGCGCGCAGATCTGTCGAATGCAATCGGCGCCGGCGTTCAGGTGAAGCTGATACTGCCCGAGGACTTTGGCAAGCTGCAGCTGGGCGAATTCGAGGGCTTGCTGCTGGATCGGCTCGATATCGACGTCGATGACTACGAGCCGGACCCAGCGCTGCTGAGCGTCAACCGCGATGAGGCGCCGGTCGAGGAAACGCTGGTGTCGCACCTGCTGAAATCGAATTGCCTGGTGACCGGACAGCCGGATTGGGGCAGCCTGCAGATTCACTATGTCGGCAATCCGATCAACCAGGAAGGCTTGCTGAAATACCTGATCGGCTTCCGTACCCACCAGGAATTCCACGAGCAATGTGTCGAGCGGATTTTCATGGACCTGCTGCGCCAGTGCCAACCGACCAAGCTGCTGGTCAGCGCGCGTTATACGCGCCGCGGCGGCATCGATATCAACCCCTGGCGCAGTAACTTTTCGCTATCGAAACCACCGGTTCAGCTGCGCCATGCCCGCCAATAATGGCGCAGATGCGCGGGCGTCCAGCGGCCACAAACAACAGTTAAGCACTAAGCGATTGCGCTTCGCCGATCACAGGTATAGATTTAGCGCCCGGGCAATAGTTGGCATCAAGACGACGAATAACGATAGGCTTGGTAATTTTGCTATGCAGCACACCAGCCCTTGAACCCGTCCTGACCTGACCATGACCGCGCTTCGCCGTCCCCTGAAAAAGCTCCTATAATTCACGGCGAACGTATTATTGTGCAACGCACCATGACTCACTTCAGCCAAATCCTCCCCGCGAAGAATGTGATGCTGGATCTTGAATGCTCCAGCAAGAAGCGCGCATTCGAGCAGGCAGGCCTGATCTTCGAAAACAACTGCGGCATCGCCCGCTCGACCGTGTCGGACAACCTGTTTGCGCGCGAGCGGCTCGGTTCCACCGGCCTCGGCCATGGTGTGGCCGTACCGCATGGCCGCATCAAAGGACTGAAGGCACCGCTGGCTGCCTTTGTGCGCCTGTCGGATCCGATCCCGTTCGAATCTCCCGATGGCGAGCCGGTGAAGCTGTTGATCTTCCTGCTGATCCCGGACAATGTGACCCAACAGCATCTGGAGATACTGTCAGAGATCGCTGAAATGTTTTCGGACAAGGCCTTCCGCCTCGCCATGACCGAGGAAGCCGATGCAGCATTGCTGCACACGCGACTCGTGAACTGGCATCCGCCGGAGCGCAGCGTCGCCTGACACGTCGCCGGACACAGCGCCCATCCCATGCCCCTCAATACCCCGCTGTCGATACAGCAGCTGTATGACGACAACCTGGAAGCGCTGAAGCTGGCCTGGCTGGCAGGCCAGTCCGGCGGCGAAAAGCTGATCTATGGTGATGCGGCATCAGCGGCTGACCAGATTGGCCACCTGAACCTGATCCACCCGGGACGTATCCAGGTCTTCGGTACCCAGGAAAACGATTACCTGCACCGCATTTCCGAGAACAGCCGCATCGCGCATGCGCGCGAGCTGGTCAATGGCGAGCCACCGGCCTTCATCATTGCGCAATCGCTGGAGCCGCACCCGATGATCGTGGCGCTGTGCAATGAGCACAACATCCCGCTGCTGACGACCACGATGCCGGCTGCGCAAGTGATCGACTACCTGCGCGTCTACCTGTCGAAGAAGCTGGCAACGCGGGTGACCATGCATGGCGTGTTCATGGACGTGCTGGGCGTGGGCGTGCTGATCACCGGCGAATCCGGTCTCGGCAAGAGCGAACTGGGGCTGGAACTGATTTCGCGCAACCATGGCCTGGTCGCTGATGATGCGGTGGAGTTTTCGCGCATCGCGCCCAACATGATAGAAGGCCGCTGCCCGCCACTGCTGCAAAACCTGCTCGAGGTGCGCGGACTGGGCCTGCTGGACATCAAGACCATCTTCGGCGAGACCGCCGTGCGTCGCAAGATGCGACTGAAGCTGATCGTGCATCTCGTGCGACGCAAGACGCTGGAAGAAAACTATGAGCGGCTGCCGCTGCACCAACAGACACAGGAAGTGCTGGGACTGGCGATCCGCAAAGTGGTGATCCCGGTCGAGGCCGGCCGCAACATTGCGGTGCTGCTGGAAGCCGCGGTTCGCAACACCATCCTGCAGATGCGCGGCATCGACACGCTGGCCAATTTCATGGAGCGCCAGCAGCGCGCCATGGGTGGCGAATGAGCCGCAATTAAGCGACGATTGAGCGAGGATTGAGCTGCGGGTAAGCCGCACCGAATCGGCACCCCAGACGGGGGCGCGGCCGGCCGCCACGACAGACGACCGAACGCGGCGCTCAGGGTTCTTCCGCTATGATGCAGTCATGCGCATCATTCTCCTCACCGGCATCTCCGGCTCCGGCAAATCCGTCTGCCTGAACGCCCTTGAAGACGCCGGCTACTTCTGTGTCGACAACCTGCCGCCGTCCTTGCTGCGCGCGCTGGTGGCGACCCGCATGGAAGAAGGCGCGCAAAATCTTGCGGTCGCCGTCGATGCACGCAGCGCGTCATCGCTGAATGCCTTGCCCGCGGACGTGGCCTGGCTGAAGGAGCAGGGGCACCATCTGGACGTGATCTTCCTGACAGCGACGACCGAATCGCTGATCAACCGCTTCTCTGAAACCCGCCGCAGCCATCCGCTGTCGCACAGGATTGCCCAGGAAACGGCGCAAGCCACACAGCAGATTCCGCAGTCGGACCCGACACTGATCGAATGCATACGGCAAGAGCGCGAAATGCTGGCCGAGATCGAAGGCCTGGGCTATGTGCTGGATACGTCGGGGCTGTCGGCCAACAAGCTGCGCGCGTGGATCAAGGAATTGATTCATCAAGCCAAGCCGGCACCCTTGACCCTGCTGTTCGAATCCTTTGCGTTCAAGTACGGGGTGCCGCTCGATGCGGATCTGGTGTTCGACGTGCGCGTGGTGCCGAATCCTTTTTACGACAAGCAGCTGCGCCCGCTGACGGGCCGCGACCTGCCCGTGATCGATTTCCTGATCGCGCAGCCGGATGCGATGAGCCTCCTGGATGACATTCGCAGCTTCGTCGACAAATGGCTGCCAGCCTTCCAGCGCGACAACCGCAGCTATCTGACCGTGGCCATCGGCTGTACCGGTGGCCAGCACCGCTCGGTGTTCATGGTCGAGCGACTGGCCGCGCATTTCCGCGCGCAGGCGCGCGTGCTGGTGCGGCACCGCGAACTCGATTGACCAGGTGATTGGCGCTGGTCAGCGGCGCGCCGCCAAGATTCATAGCTGCTCGATCAGCTTCCTCACCGGCGAAGGCAGCGCGGCACTGCCCATCGTCGACATCGCCTGCCACACATAAGGGGCTTGCGCGGCGCTTGTCAGGCGCTTGCCCAGCATGACCTTCAGCGGCAGTACATGGAGCCGGTAATGGGTGAATGCATGCGTGAATGCCGGCAGCGGCTCGACCGTCTGCACATCACCGAAATCTGTCAGCGCGAGATTGATCTCGCCGAGCTCGGGCGCGAGGCTCGCCTCACCCAGCCGCGATAACTCGGGCAGGGACAGCAATCCGCCCCAGATGCCCTGCGGCGGCCGCTGCTCCAGCAGCAGCTCGTCCTTGTGCAACACTACCAGCATCACGGTCGACTTTTCCGGCACCGCTTTCTTCGGCTTGCGAGCGGGCAGCTCTGCAGTGCGGCCGGTCTCAAAGGCGACGCAGCGCATGTGCATCGGGCAAGCGTCGCAGTCAGGCCGGCTGCGCGTACAGACTGTCGCGCCGAGATCCATCAGGCCCTGGGTATAGGCCTCGATATCCTTGTCCGGCAACAGCGCATTGGCGCGTTGCCACAGGGCCTTTTCGACCTGTGATTGACCCGGAAATCCCTCGATGCCGAACACGCGGCAGAAGACGCGCTTCACATTACCGTCGAGGATGGCGGCACGCGCACCGTACGCAAATGCGGCAATCGCAGCCGCTGTCGACGGACCGATGCCGGGCAGTTCTGCCAGCTGTTCTACGTCGCGCGGAAATTCGCCGCCATGCTGCTCGACCACGGCCTGTGCGCAGCGATGCAGATTGCGCGCACGTGTGTAGTAGCCGAGGCCCGCCCACAAGGCCATCACTTCGCCCACCGGCGCCGCGGCCAGTGCGCGTACATCGGGGAAGCGCTCGAGAAAGCGCGCGTAGTACGGGATCACGGTCGCTACCTGGGTCTGCTGCAGCATGATCTCGGACAGCCAGATGCGATACGCATCGCGTGTCTGCTGCCACGGCAGTGCATGGCGGCCATGGCGTTTCTGCCAGAAGATCAGCGCACGGCTGAACGAGGGATCGGCGAGCGCGCCCTCGCCGGTGGCGGCGATGCGCTTCATTTCTGGCACCGCACGCAATAAAAGGTCGAGCGTTGGCCTTGCACGATACGGCGAACGGTGGTGCCGCACTGCCGGCAATCCTCGCCTTCACGGTCGTACACGAAATAGCTCTGCTGGAAATAGCCGGATGCACCATCGGCACCGATGAAATCGCGCAGGCTGCTGCCACCCTGTTCGATCGCCGCGGCCAGCACTTGCTGAATCGCTGCCGCCAGCCTTTCATAACGCGGCAGCGAGATGCGGCGCGCGGCCGTATTCGGATTGATGCCGGACATGAACAGGCTTTCACACGCGTAGATGTTGCCGACGCCGACCACAATGTCACCGGCCAAGAGCACCTGCTTGATCGCGGCGCTGCGGGTGCGGGTCTGCCGGTGCAGCAGCTGCGCCAGTTCCGACGATGTCAGTTTGCCGAGTGGCTCGACGCCAAGGCTGCGCAGCAGCATGTGATCGGCTATGTCGCCATCGTCGTTCGCATGCCATAGCACGGCACCGAAGCGGCGCGGGTCGGTGAAGCGCATCACCTGCTTGCCCAGTTCGAGGTCGAAATGGTCATGCTTCTGCACGGGCACGCCGGGCTCCAGCATGCGCAGATGACCGGACATGCCAAGGTGGACAATCAGCGTGCCG
Source organism: uncultured Bifidobacterium sp. (assembly GCA_964497485.1). Lineage (GTDB taxonomy): Bacteria > Pseudomonadota > Gammaproteobacteria > Burkholderiales > Burkholderiaceae_D > Pernthalerella. Next base: position 3,761 of record CAZCDW010000091.1, on the reverse strand, counting down.
TGCGCAAAGTGGATCAACAGGTATTTGCCGCGCCGACCGGTGGCCTCGACACGACAACCGGCCAGCAGCGCCGGCAGCGCGGGCGGGAATGGCCAGCGCAGCCCGCTGCGGCGCATCACCACGCCGGTGACGGTGCGGCCTTCGACGTGTGGCGCAATCCCGCGCCGCGTGACTTCAACCTCGGGCAATTCAGGCATGACAGGCCGCCGCCCGAACGGGCTGGAAAAATGGCTGAAATGTGGGCGTGCAGCAGTTCATGCGGGACAGGTCAATGGCAGGCAAGGCAGGCGGCGCGGTGAAATGGGCTTTCGTCGTAAAATTGTTTTCTCGTTGGCGGCATCCCCTTGCTGCATCTGTTCGCTGCAACCTCACGTGGCCCGGCCGCGCAGGAAGACCCCTTGAAAAATTTCTCGCTCATTCTAACGCTGTCCGTACTGTTGTCCGCGACGGGTGCGTCATGGTCGGCGCCGGCCGATGCCGACCCAGTCAGCCCTGCCGATGCCGCATCGATCGAAGGCTTGCCCAAGGTCGCGCTGTCCGAGGAGCTGATGTACAAGTATCTGTCGGCCGAACTCGCGCACCAGCGCGGCGAACATTTCGCCGCCTACGCGACGATGCTGTCGATCGCCCGTGGTTCGGGCGACCCGCGGCTGGCGCGCCGCGCGCTGGAGTTCGCGCTGTCCGGCTCACTGACGATGGAAGCGCTGAAAGCCGGCCAGTTATGGCATGAGCTGGCGCCAAAATCGGAAGAGGCAGCACAAGCGCTGCTCGGTCTGCAGCTCGCGAACGGACGCTATGACGATGCCAAACAGGCGCTGGCAAAGCAGCTGGCCGCCGCGACACCGATTACACTGCCGGTCGCGATCGCCGGCGTGCAGCGCCAGCTGTCACGCGTGCAGGACCGTGCGCGCGCCGTCGCGATCCTGCGCGAACTGCTGGATCCTTATCGTGATTCGCTCGACGCGCGGCTGACGCTGGCGCAGATCGCGATGGTCAGCGGCGACCGTGCCGCTGCACTGCGCGAGGCGCGCGATGCGCTGACGCACTTCCCGAACTCGGAACTGGCGGCGCTGACGCTGGCGCAAATCATCGACAACAAGGCTGATGCCGCCAAAGCGCTAGCCGACTTCCTGCAAAAAAATCCGAAGGCGCGCGAAGTGCGCCTGGCCCACGGCCGCATGCTGTTCGAGCAGGGCAAGGTGACCGACGCGAAAAAGGAATTCCAGGTCCTGCTGCAGCAATACCCGAAGGACCAGACGGCGCTGTATGCGCTCGGCCTGCTGTCGGTGCAAGTCAACGACCTGAAGGATGCCGAGACTTATCTCTCCGCGTATGTGAAGACACTGGACGGCAAGCCGGACCGCGAACGCGATTCGTCGCAAGCGCTGATGGTGCTCGCGCAGATTGCGGAAGATCGCAAGGACTATGCGGGCGCGCTGAAGTGGCTGGAGCTGGTCGACAACAACAACCAGGGCAATGCATTCGCCGCCTTGCTCAAGCGCGCGCAACTGACCGCGAAGGCCGGCAAGCTGGATGCCGCACGGGCGATGCTGAGCCAGGCCGATGTAGAGAGCGAGGACGAGCGCGTGAAGCTCGTGATCGCGGAGGCGCAATTGCTGCGCGATGCCGGCCGTGTGCAGGAAGCGTTGAAGCTGGTTGAAGACGCGCTGGAGTCGAACAAGGAAAATACCGACCTGCTGTATGAGCATGCGATGCTGGCAGAACGTCTGAAACAGTTCGATGCGATGGAGCGTTCGCTGCGCGAGATGATGCGGGTCGCGCCCGACAACCAGCATGCGTACAACGCGCTCGGCTATTCATTCGCGGACCGCAACGTGCGGCTGCCGGAGGCGTTTGACCTGATCGCGAAGGCCAATGAACTGGCGCCCGACGATCCTTACATCATGGACAGCCTGGGCTGGGTCGAATTCCGCCTCGGTCGCTTCGAGAAGGCCGAGGCGACACTGCGCCGCGCCTACGGCATCAAGGCTGATCCGGAAATCGCCGCACACCTGGGCGAAGTGCTGTGGGCACGCGGCCGTGAAGAAGAGGCCAAGCAACTCTGGCGCAACGCCAATGCCAAAGACCCGAAGAACGAGACCCTGAAGGGCACGCTGCAGCGGCTGCAGGTGAAGCTTTGATCCGTCGCGGTTTCCTGCAGCTGTCAGCGCTCACGGTGCTGACGCTGCTGGCGCTGGCCGGCTGCGGCACGCTGGCACCGATGCCGGGCGCAGACAGCGCGCGCCGCTTCCATGCCGACATCAGCGTTGGCGGCCGGCTGTCAGTACGCTACCTGCAGGATGGCAAACCACAATCGGTTCAGGGCAAGTTTGTCTGGCAACAGAAAGCCCTGCGTACCGACATCGAACTGGCGTCGCCATTGGGCCAGACGCTGGCGCGCATCACGCTGCTGCCGGGCAGCGCCACCCTCGAGCAATCCGGCAAGCCACCCGCCGAGGCCAGCGATGCCGGTGCGCTGACCAAAGCCGTGCTCGGCTGGCCCTTGCCCGTCGAAAGCCTGCGCTACTGGCTGCAAGGCTTCGTGCGCACGCTGTCCGGCGACCTGCTGGCGGTGCCGGTCGGTGACAGCAACGAACAGGAAGGCGACGGCTGGCGTGTGCGCTATGTGGGCTGGCAGCAGATCGACGGTCGCAACTGCCCGAAACGTATCGATTTCTCGCGGCTGGATGCCGATACCGGCGAAATTACGCTGCGGCTGGTGATCGATGAATGGCGCCCGGAGGGTCCTTGAGCAGCACGCCGACCGCACAGGACGCTCGCCCGCGATCGCTGCATGACTGCGCGGCACCAGCGAAGCTGAACCTGTTCCTGCACATCGTCGGCCGTCGCGACGACGGCTACCATTTGCTGCAGTCGGTGTTCCAGCTGATTGCCTTCGGCGATACGCTGCATTTCGACCTGCGCGACGACGAACAAGTCGTGCGCAGCACCGAGCTGCCCGGCGTGCCCGCTGAATCCGACCTGATGGTGCGCGCGGCGCGGCTGCTGCAATCTGCCGCAGCCACTCGCGGGCTGCCGGTGGCAGGCGTCAATATCGCGATCGACAAGCGGCTGCCGATGGGCGGCGGCATCGGTGGCGGCTCGACCGACGCGGCCACGACACTGATTGCGCTCAACCATTTATGGCAGCTGGGCCTGTCGCGCGCGGAGTTGATGCAGCTGGGGCTGCAACTGGGCGCGGACGTGCCTTTCTTCCTGTCCGGCCGTAATGCGTTTGTCGAGGGCATCGGCGAGCGCATGAGCCCGATGGTGACGCCAGCCTCCTGGTTCGTGCTCGTGCATCCCGGCGTGGCCGTGCCGACGCCGGTCATTTTCCGGGATCCCGAATTGACAAGGGACAGCAAACCCGTCAAAATGTCGGACTTTTCCAATCGCCTCCCCGGGTTTGGAAAGAACGATTTGCAAGCAGTAGCCGCCCGCGCTTTTCCGCCGGTTGCAGACGCCCTCCAGTGGCTGTCGAACCATGGTGAAGCCCGGATGACTGGCTCCGGCGCCTGTGTGTTTGCCGCATTTGCCAATGAATCCGACGCAGATGCAGCGCTCAGCGACCTGCCTTCCGAATGGCGGGGCTGGAAGACCAGGACGCTGGATGCGCACCCGCTGGCCTCGCTGCTGCCGTCGTGAAGAATTCGTCGGGCTGTCTGGCCCGGCAACCGGTTGTGTAGGGGAATCGCCAAGTTGGTTAAGGCACCGGATTTTGATTCCGGCATTCCAAGGTTCGAATCCTTGTTCCCCTGCCA
>CAZCDW010000090.1:6616-9997 GCA_964497485.1 uncultured Bifidobacterium sp. | reverse complement strand
AGCTTGATGAGGGTGACTTTGAGGCCGCGCGATTCGAGGATCGCGGCCAGAGACGCTGCCGCGATTCCCTTGCCCAGGGAAGACACGACGCCGCCAGTGACGAAAACAAACTTGGTCATTGCAGGGTAGGCCGGTGAGGCACTAGCGTGAAATTCGAATTATACCGCACAGAACCTTCCGACCCCGGAGGTTTTGATGTTTACCGTTTGCCAATCCGAGGGAAAATCCGAGGGCCAATCCGGGGCGCGCAATGAGGTGTGTCCACAGGCATCAGGGGCTATAGCTGATGGACAGTCGTACGAATGACTCGCGCCCCTGCGATTCCGGCAGCCCGTCGATCTCATTGGTGCGCCCGACCAGTGATACGCGCAGCGCCCAAGCCGCGCGCTGCCATTGCACCCCGGCCTCGAGCTCGCCGGTCGTTCGTCGCGGCCTGACAGTGCGGCCCGGGTCGCTGGCGAACAAGCCGCCCTGAAGCGTCGCATCGTAGCCCACGACGCGCACGCCGGCGCGCAAAAAACCATAAGCGATGGCTTGGCCCGCTGCTGCGCGCAACCGACCGGCGCGCAGGCTGGTATCCAGCATCAGGTCGGTGAAGATATTCCCGGCCCGCAGTGCCACGCCGGGCCGCACATCAGCAAACGCAGCCAGGCGGTAGGCCGGCACGCGCGCGCCGACATGCACGACCAGCCCGGGCTCGGTCGACAATTGCGTGCCCCAACCCTGCGGCCGTGGCTGATTCATCAGCCGGTGGATCAGCTTCTGGGTCGCAGCGCCACCCGCGCAGGGCCCGAGGCAACCGAGATCCAGGCCCCAGGCCAGTTCGCTGCCGTCATCGGCTTCGATACGATAGCTGGCGCCGCCGTACAGCCAGCCCGCATAGGGCCGGTCCAGCGGCCCGAGCGATTCGGGCGGCGTCGTCACATGCCGTGGCGTGTATAACTGCTGGCCGATACGCCAGGCCACCGAGCGCCAGCCACCGGCCTCGCGCAAGCGATGATTGCGCGTCACGCGGACACCACTGGTGTAGTAGCCGTCATAGTGGCGATACGGGATAGAGTCGTTGTCGATATCAAGCGTCGTCGATACCTTGCCCTGATCGAGGATGGCCTCCGCATCGGCAAACCATGCGCCGGCCATCACGGGCGAGCTTGCGACCACACCCGCCATCATGAGCGCTGCAGCCAGTCCCGGTCTCGCGCTTGCTCGCTCTGCCATCTGATCCGCCCCGACCTCAAAGCGGTCGATGCTGTCATGCGTGGCGACGGCAACTTTCGACATACATCAATCGTTCATTCAGAACCACAAGATGCCAGTCAATTCGCCGTTGGCTGCTCACACTTTTCGGATCGCCAGTAGCGGCGTTGCTCGCAGCGCATCGCACGGACATGAAGCCCGGGATGGCTTTCGATGCGTACCGCACCCACCTGGTCACTGCGCAGCATCCGTATGCCACGCTGACGATAGCGCTCCACGACCTCTGCCTTCGGGTGTCGGTAACGATTGCGGTAGCCCACCTGGAACAGCGCCCAGTCGGGTGCCACGGTGTCGAGGAACGCAGGCGTGGATGAGGTGCCGCTGCCGTGGTGCGGAGCGAGCAGGATATTCGCCTTCAGCTTGTCACCTTCGCGCGCAATCAGTGCGAGCTCCTGCGGCTTTTCGATATCGCCCGCCAGTAGCGCGACCTGACCGCCGCTGCTGATGCGCAGTGTGCAGCTGCGTGCATTGGTCCTGGGCTCGGCATCGTCGGCGGCGAGCGGATGCAGGATCTCGAACCAGACACCATCCCACTGCCAGCGCTGCCCGGCAACGCAACGCACATGCGCGGCCTGCATTCGCAGCAACGGATGTGATGCCGGCAATGAAGACGCCAGCCAGCCGACCGGCATGGCCGCCAGCACGGACGCGGCGCCGCCCGCATGGTCGAGGTCGGCATGCGACACCATCAGCGCATCCAGCCCGGCGATGCCGCGCGCCCTGAGGTAAGGCAAGATCACGCGCGCGCCCGCATCCGAGCCGGAAGGCCAGGCGGGACCGGTGTCGTACAACAGACGATGATGGGCTGTCTCTACCAGCACGGCATTGCCCTGGCCGATGTCGAGCGCCGTCAGCCAGAATCCTCGCTCCGGCGCAGCGGGTGCCGCGACCAGAAGGGGCAGCCAGCACAATGCCCCGGCCCAGCGCCATGGCCAGCCGCGCGGTGCCAGCAACCACAGGCTGCCAGTCACCGCGATGGCCAGCGTCAGCGGTTCTGGCTGCGGCATCTGCCAGATGACCGACGCACCCACGACGGCCACCATCGCTTCCAGAAGATGCACCATGCCTGCAAAAGCGGCATGCGCGGCGGCCAGCAAGGCGCCGCACAAAGGGTGGGGCAATACGGCGCCGAGCAGCGCCAGCGGTGTCACGATGAAGCTCACCAATGGAATAGCCAGCGCATTGGCCAGCGGCCCCACCAGCGACAGCTGGCCGAACAAGCCTGCACTCAACGGCACCAGTGCAATCGTGACCACAGCTTGTGTGCGCGTCGCGGCGATCAGCGCTGACCTCAGCGTTGCCCATCGGCGCGGTGCCGCCGGCATCACCACTGCCTCAGTGCGCCCCACCGACGCAAACAGGATGCAGGCAATGGCACCGAAAGACAGCCAGAAACCGGGCCATAGCAAGGACCAGGGATCAACCATCAGGACCACCAGCAACGCAGCCGACAGCACGCGCGACGCTGGCAACAAGCGTGAGACTAGCTGCGCGACGCACACAACGGCCAGCATCAGCAGCGTGCGCATCGCCGGCACACCGAAGCCGGCAAGCGCGACATAGCCGGTCGCCACGAGCAATCCTGCCAGCGCGCCCGCTTTCTGCGCCGGCCAAAGCAAAGGCAAGGCCGTAGCTCGCCAGCTGCCGTAGCGCCATGCGCGGCGCATGCAGGCCGCTGCCAGCGCCGCCAGCATGGTGATGTGCAGGCCCGAGATCGACACCAGGTGGCCGATGCCGGTCAGGTTGAAGAACTGCCGCTCACGCTCGGAAATGCCGCGCTGGTCGCCGATCACCAGGGCCACGATCACACCCGCATGGGCTGCGGTGGTCAGTGACTGCTCGATGCGATCGCGCAGCCACAAGCGTGCGCGGCCGGTCGCATCGCGCAGGCTGAAGACAAAGGTCTCGACGCGCACGGCAGTGCCCGGTCGCACATAGCCGGTCGCGCGCACGCCTTCGGTCAGCAGCCACGCTTCTTCGTCAAAGCCGTCAGGATTGGCGAGACCATGCGGCCGTTTCAGCCTGACCGTCCATTGCCAGCGCTCACCGGGTCGCACCACCTGCCTGCGCCCGCCATCATCGGCGTCGCTGTCGTACCAGCCCAGCGCCAGCGTCGGCGGCAGC
>CAZCDW010000090.1:4186-6516 GCA_964497485.1 uncultured Bifidobacterium sp. | reverse complement strand
GCGACAACAAGCAGCAGCACGCCCGCTGCGCAGGCCACAACGGCCATCATGGCCGCAGGCAAAGCCGCCTGGCTTTGCAGCCATCCGGTGCCGGCCAGCCAGCCGAGCGCCAGCAGCCGCACTCAGGCCATCATCAGGCTGCCAAGGCGAGGCAGTACGCGCGCCACGTTCTGCGTGGTCTGGTGCGCGATGTCTGCCACAGGCTGGCCGCGCAGCTCGGCCAGCTCCGCAGCGATGCGGGGCAGCTGCGCCGGCGTGTTCACTGCCGGGTGCAGCCAGGAGGGGGAAATGTCAGGCGCATCGGTCTCGAGCACGATGCCCTCCAGAGGCAGCGTCGCTGCCAGACGACGGATCTGGAGGGCTCGCGTGAAACTCATCGCGCCACCGAAGCCAAGTACAAAACCAAGGCCCGTGAAAGCCGCTGCCTGCTGCTCGCTGCCATTGAACGCATGCGCAATGCCGCCGCGCACGCGTATGCGGCGCAACTGCTTCAGCAACTGGTCTTGCGAGCGACGCACATGCAGAATCACGGGCAGGTCGAAGTCGCGCGCCAGCTTCAGCTGCTCGACATAGAAATGCTCCTGCTTGTCGCGCAGTGGGCCCTCCTTCAGCGAGGGAATGAAGAAATCGAGGCCAATCTCGCCAATGGCGACGAAGCGCGGATCATCCATCGCTTGCGCGACCTGCTCACGCAGCACGAGCAGGTCTTGCTCATCGGCCTGCGGCACGTACATGGGGTGGATGCCGAGTGCATACACACAGGAAGGATGCTGGCGCGCGATGGCAGCGACCGTCGAAAAGTTCGAGCGTTCAACCGCGGGCACGACGATCCAGCGCACGCCCTGCGCCATGGCTTCGTCCGCCACCGCTTCGGCCGGACGGCCGAACTCGGCCGCATCAAGGTGGCAATGGCTGTCGATCAGCATGGCCGTGATCGCTGCATCCGTGGCGAGTGTCAGGCGAGTCCGTCGGGACCAAGGTGCAGCACACGGTCGCAGCGCGCCGCCAGGTCGGGATCATGCGTGACGATGACGAAGGCCGTACCCAGCGTCTGCGACAGTTCCAGCATCAGGTCGAATACATCGTGCGCGGTCTGGCGGTCGAGATTACCGGTCGGCTCGTCGGCCAGCACGCAGGCCGGTTGCGTGACCAAGGCACGTGCCAGCGCCACGCGCTGCCGTTCGCCGCCGGACAACTCGCCGGGCAAGTGCGACAGGCGCGCCGCCAGTCCGACGCGTTCCAGCAAGGCTGCAGCGGCTGCCCGCGCTTCCGCACGAGGCCGCCTGCGTATCAGTAACGGCATCGCGACATTGTCGAGCGCCGTGAATTCCGGCAGCAGGTGGTGAAACTGGTAGACGAAACCCAGCGAACGATTGCGCAGCTCGCCGCGCTCCTGCTCGGGCAGCGTCGCGAAATCACGCCCCAGCAATTCGACCTTGCCGGCACTCGGCAAGTCGAGACCGCCCAGCAGATGCAGCAGCGTTGACTTGCCGGAACCAGAGACACCGACAATGGCAACGCGCTCTCCGGCACTGACCTGCAAGGAAATATTGTTCAGCACGGTCAGGCTGTTACGACCCTGCGCGAAGCGCTTGCCCAGCCCCGCACAGGACAACACCGCTGCACCGTGCTCGATACCCGCAGGCTGCATCGCGTGGTTCATGATGGCATCACTCATAGCGAAGTGCCTCCGCCGGACGCACGCGCGCAGCGCTCCAGCTCGGATACAAGGTGGCCAGGAAGGCCAGCAGCACGGCCATGCCGCCGATGCGGCCCACGTCCGGCCAGCGCAGGTCGGATGGCAACGCGCTGATCAGATAAATATCGCGCGGCAGGAACTGGATGCCGAACAGGGATTCGATGAAGGGTACGATGACATCGATATTCAAGGCGATCAGCACGCCGAAAGAGACGCCAATCGCTGTGCCGATCAGTCCGACCAATGCGCCCTGGATGATGAAGATGCGCATGATGGACGAAGGTGATGCCCCTAACGTACGCAGGATCGCAATATCGGCCTGCTTGTCAGTGACGGTCATTACCAGCGTCGACACCAGGTTGAATGCAGCGACCGCAATAATCAGCGTGAGAATGATGAACATCATCCGCTTCTCGGTCTGCACGGCAGCGAACCAGTTGCGGTTCTGCTGCGACCAGTCGCGAATGTAGAGGTCGCCTTTCAACTGCACCGACAGCTCGGACGCCACCTCAGGTGCGCGTTGCATGTCGGCCAGCTTCAGTCTCAGGCCACTGGGGCCGGCCAGCCGGAACATGCGCTCGCCATCTTCCAGATGGATGAAAGCGAGAGAGGAATCGAACTCGTAATGCCC
>CAZCDW010000090.1:0-4176 GCA_964497485.1 uncultured Bifidobacterium sp. | reverse complement strand
CGGCCTCGAAGATGCCGGTCACATTGAACTGTTTCAGTCTCGGCAGCACGCCGGCCGGCGTGACTTGCCCTTGCGGCGCGATCAGGGTCAGCTTGTCGCCGAGATGCAGGCCCAGGCTGCGCGCCAGCGCACTGCCGACCACGATGTTGAACTCGCCGGGCGCCAGGCTGTTCAGGCTGCCCTGTACGACCTGCGACGCGACGGCCGATACCTTGGGCTCTTCGGATGGCAGGATGCCGCGCACGACGACGCCGCGCACCGTGTCATTGCGCGTCACCATCGCCTGGCCGTCAACAAAGGGGGCGGCGCCACGAACCAGCGGATGCTTCAGGGCCTCGGCCGCCGTCTGCTGCCAGTCCGGCAGGCTGCCCGAGCCATCAAAAACTTCCACATGCGACAGCACCGACAACATGCGGTCGCGCACTTCCTTCTGGAAGCCATTCATTACCGACAGCACGACGATCAGCGCGGCGACACCGAGTGCAATGCCGGCCATCGAAATCAGCGAGATGAATGAAATGAAGCTATTGCGCGCACTGCGGCGGCTGGCGCGCGTATAGCGCAGACCGATGGTCCACTCGAACGGCGGGTCGTTGAAAAATGCCAATCAAGGCTCCGGGGTATCAGCTGGGCAGCCCGAAGTGTGCCACAGCCGCCGCAGGGAAACCAAACCACTGTTGCGCCGATACCGCCGGCAGCGCGGATTGCGACCAGAAGCCATCGCGCCACCGCAGCAGCCTGCCGCAAGTGCTGCGCCAGTTCCCCTACAATGCGGGCATGCCCGCAGATACTTTGTTGATCCCGTTTGCCCTGCCCCCTGCCGAACATGCGAAAGACTTGCTGAAGTCCATGCGCCTGCCAGCGCTGGGCATGCTGCTGGCGCGTGCCAGTGCCCATGCGCTGCAGACTGATGATCCGTTCGCACCTGCCCTGCCGCATGAGCGCTGGCTGGCGGCGAGCGGCACCGACAACAGCCCGGCAGTTGCGCATGCATTGATGCAGGCATTCGGCCTGCCCGAGGCGGCCAATGGTCACTGGTTCCTGCTGCAGCCGGTGCACTTGCACATCGCGCGCGATCACCTCGTACTGACTGATCCGCAGGCCTTGCAGATCAGCGACGCCGAGTCGCGCGCTCTGTTCGATGCGATCTCGCCAATCGTCAACGAAGCCGGCCATGCACTGGTCTTCGGCGATGCTCACCACTGGTTCCTGCGCGCCGATGACTGGGCTGCACTGCGTACTTGTACACCGGCCGCTGCCAGTGGCCACAATGTGGATGTCTGGCTTCCGCGCGGCACCGGCGAGCGTGCCTGGCGCCGGCTGCACAATGAAGTACAGATGCTGTGGCACCAGCACCTGCTCAACGACCGACGCGATGCCAGCGGCATGCCTCGTATCAATGCGCTGTGGTTATGGGGGGGCAGCGACGCTGTCAGCGCATCGGCAGCAGCGCCAGCGTATGTCGACTATGTGCAGGGACGTCCTGCCGATGCCGCGCTTGTCGTCGATACGCGGCTGGTGTCGCCGTCGCTGGCGGGTGACTGGTCGTCCTGGCTGGTGGCGATGCAGGCACTGGAAGATGAGCACTTCGCACCTTTGCTCGCGTCGCTGAAATCCGGCGCGCTGGATGCGGCCACGCTGCTGCTATCCGACGCGGGCCGGCTGGCCGAGTGGCGGGTCACGCGCAATGGCATGAGAAAATTCTGGCTGTCCCCCTCACTGGCGAAGCTCGCGTCGCTGGCAGGCTGAAGCATTCACGCACCACCCACGCGATCCCGGGACCTGTCCGCGCTGAACGAATCCGATGACCCGCATTGCCCTCCGCCCCTATTCCCCGCGCCAGGCCGAGATGCTGGCGCAACAAGGCTTGCACCCGGTACTGGCGCGGCTGATGGCTGCGCGCGGCCTGGCCGATCCGCGTGAGCTCAATACCGAACTGAACGGACTGATCGCACCGGGCCAGCTGACCCAGGTCGACAAGGCGGCCGGCTTCCTCGCCGATGCGATCGATACCGGCAAGCACATGGTGATCGTCGCCGACTACGACTGCGATGGCGCGACCGCATGCGCGGTCGCGATCCGCGGCCTGCGCGCGATGGGCGCCACCGTCGATTACATCGTGCCCAACCGTTTCGAGTACGGCTATGGCCTGACGCCCGAGATCGTCGAGCTGACCGCACGCGAAAAATCGCCGGACATCATCATCACCGTCGACAACGGTATCGCCAGCATTGCCGGCGTCGCCGAAGCGAACCGGCGCGGCATTGCGGTGGTCGTCACCGACCATCACCTGCCGGCCGACGCGTTGCCGGAAGCGGCCGTGATCGTAAACCCGAACCAGCCCGGCTGCGGCTTCCCGAGCAAGAACCTGGCGGGGGTGGGCGTGATGTTCTATACGCTGCTGGCCCTGCGTGCCGAGCTACGCGGGCGCGGCCGCTTCGACACCGCCAGCCAGCCGCGACTGGATGCCCTGCTCGACCTGGTCGCACTCGGGACCGTGGCCGATGTCGTGAAACTGGACGCGAACAACCGCATACTGGTCGCGCAGGGCTTGCAGCGCATACGCCAGGGACGCGCGCATCCCGGCATCGCCGCGCTGTTCTCGGTCGCCGGCCGCGACATGCGCAAGGCTTCGCCCTTCGATCTCGGCTTCGCCGCCGGGCCGCGGCTGAATGCGGCCGGACGCCTGGCCGACATGTCGCTCGGCATCGAATGCCTGCTGACAGACGACAACACCCGCGCGTGGAGCATCGCGCGCGAACTGGACACCATCAATCGCGAGCGGCGCGACATCGAAGCCGGCATGCAAGAAGCGGCGCTGGCCTCGCTGGAAAACATCGACCCGCGTGACAACGCGACACTGACGCTGTTCAATCCCGACTGGCATCAGGGTGTGATCGGTATCGTCGCGTCGCGGCTGAAGGAAAAGTTCTACCGCCCGACCATTACCTTCGCACGCTCCGACCCCGGGCTGATCAAGGGCTCGGGCCGCTCGATTCCCGGCTTTCACCTGCGCGATGCGCTGGACCTGGTCTACAAGCGCCATCCCGACCTGATCGACAAATTCGGTGGCCATGCGATGGCGGCTGGCCTGACGCTGAAGGAAGAAGATTTCCCCGCCTTCGCCGCCGCCTTCGAGGCGGTCGGTCGCGAATGGCTGAGCGAGAATGAGCTCGAGCATGTGATCGAGACCGATGGCCCGCTCGAGCCGGCATACTTCAGCCTCGACTTCATCGCGCTGCTGGATCAACAAGTCTGGGGCCAGGGCTTTCCGCATCCGCTGTTCTGCGACGAATTCCGCGTGCTGAACCAGCGCGTACTGAAGGAACGCCACCTGAAGCTGCAGCTGGAGAAAGATGGCCGGCAATACGATGCGATCTGGTTCAACCATGCGGATGGTCTGCCGTCGCGCATACGCGCGGCCTACCGGCTGGATGCGAATGAATTCAATGGCAGGACGACCGTGCAGCTGATGGTCGAGTTTGCCGAGGGCTGCGGCTGAATCCGGCCATCCCTGCCATCGAAATGATTTGGCAACATCAGCACGCTGGTGCCAGTGCTGCGCTTCCCGCCCCGCGCCCCCGAAGCCAGGCAGCGGCCCCCGGCGCGGGCCTGTCCCTCCGGTATAATCTCGGGTTTTCGCAGGAATCTGATCGCCATGGAAGCCGAACGCCTCAACGCCCTTACCGCCCTGCTCGCCGACCTGGACTCGCGCGAGCAAGAACTTCGGAGGTATCTTTGACTTCGACCTGAAGTCGGAGAAACTCGAGCAAGTCAACGGTGAACTCGAAGACCCCAAGGTCTGGGATGATCCCAAGCGTGCGCAGGACCTCGGCCGGGAAAAGAAATCTCTCGAAGACGTCGTCGATGCGCTAACCCGCATTCACGGCGGCATCAAGGATGCCAGTGAATTGCTGGCAATGGCGCGCGAAGAAGGCGACACCGATACGCTGGAAGCCGTCGAGGCCGACGCGCACGAGCTGCGCACTGCGGTCGAGGCGCTGGAATTCCGGCGCATGTTCTCCAACCCGCTGGACAAGAACAACTGCTTTATCGATATCCAGGCCGGCGCCGGTGGCACTGAAGCCCAGGACTGGGCATCGATGCTGCTGCGCCAGTACACGCGAGAAGGATGAAGTGCTGACGCTGGCCGGCAAATCCTTCACGGTCTTCACG
>CAZCDW010000089.1:2723-10124 GCA_964497485.1 uncultured Bifidobacterium sp. | reverse complement strand
AAGAGCTGTTCAAGGCGGTGGTGCGCGAGAACATCGTTACCGCACTGGTGGATGCCGAAGACCTGATCGCCGGCTATGAAGGCCACAGCAGCGAACTGCTGCGCAAGCTGGTGCTGAACTGGTGGAACCGCATCGGCCAGACCAAGCTGTCCGGCATCTCGAAACTGATGATGGCCGAGTCGGGCAATTTCCCCGACGTCGCGCGCTTCTATCATTCAGAAGTGGTATCGCGTGGCGAAGCGCTGCTGGTCAGTGTGGTCGAGCGTGGCATTGCGCGCGGCGAGTTCCGCGATGTCGACGCCAACCAGGCGAAGCTGGTGCTGATCGCGCCGGTCATGATGCTGATGCTGTGGAAGCACTCGTTCGCCGGCTGCCGCAGCGAACCGATCGATAACCAGGCCTATCTCGATTGCCTGCTGGACCTGCTGACGCGTGGCCTCGAAACCGGCCAGCGCTGATTCCCTGAAAAAATTTGACCTTGCGCGGCCCCTCAATGAAAAAAAGCCTGTTCCGCCGACTTGCCGTTCCCGCCCTGATCGTCGTTGCCGTGCTGGCAGCTGCCGGCTGGATGATGAAGCCCAAAGCCCCGGCTGAATCCGTAAAAACATCAAAGCCGGCCAATGTCGCCGCCGCCCCTGCCGAACTGGAGTTCCTGCCGCAGGAAATCGTGACGGCCAATCCGGTCGAGTTGCGCCAGGTGCTGCTGCTGTCGGGCTCGCTGCGCGCGCTGGATCTGGCAACCGTCAAGGCACGGGTTGCCGGCGAAGTGCGCGACATCCTGGTGCGCGAAGGTGAGTCGGTACGTGCCGGGCAAGTGGTCGCAAAGATGGACGCCACCGAATACGAGGCCAAGCTGGCGCAGGCGCGCGGCAACCTGAATTCGGCCAGGGCGCAACTGGAGATCGCGGCCAAAGCGCGCGACAACAACGCGGCGCTGGTCGAGAAGGGCTTCATCTCGAAGAACGCCTTCGACAACTCGGCCAGCCAGTATGCGGGCGCGAGGGCGAGTGTCGATGCGGCGCAGGGCGCGGTCGATGTCGCGCAAAAGCAGTTGAATGACACTGTACTGCGCGCACCGATCGGCGGCCTGGTATCGGCACGCAATGCACAACCAGGCGAAAAAGTATCGCCGGACTACAAGCTGCTCGAGATCGTCAACCTGCAGAAGATGGAGCTCGAGGCCGCCGTGCCGACCAGCGAGATAGCGCGCATCGCCATTGGGCAAAGCGTCAGCCTGCATATCGAGGGCATGCCGCAGGCCTTTGACGGCAAGGTGGTGCGCATCAATCCCGCAGCACAGGCCGGATCGCGCTCGATCCCGGTCTATGTGCAAGTGGCGAATCCATCCAACCAGCTGCGTGTCGGCATGTTCGCCGAAGGCAAGCTCATCCTGAACAGCAAGCCCGGCGTGCTTGCGCTGCCACAGAGCGCCGTGCGCCGCGACGGCAATGGTGCGTATGTATTCGCCATCGACAACGGCAAGATTGCGCGCAGGCCGGTCACCACCGGCAGCGAAGGCCTGAGCGGCGATGAGCCGCGCATCGAGATTCAGTCCGGGATCGATTTCGGCGCGCAGGTGATCCGCACCGACATGGGCAACCTGATTCCGGGCACCGCGGTGCGCGTGGCGAAACCGGCGGCGTCAGCCTCCGCTCAATAAGACAGGGACGACGACGCCATGTGGTTCACGCGCATCAGTATCGGCAATCCAGTCCTGGCCACGATGATGATGCTGGCCTTCGTCGTGCTGGGGCTGTTCTCGTATCAGCGGCTGCGGGTCGATCAGTTTCCGGACGTGACCTTCCCGGTCGTCGTGGTGCAGACCGAGTATCCGGGCGCTTCGCCGGAGACAGTCGAGAATGACATCACGCGCAAGGTCGAGGAAGCGGTCAACACCATCAATGGCATCAATGCACTGACCTCGCGCTCCTATGAAGGCCAGTCGGTGGTCATCATCGAATTCGCGCTCACCATCGATCCGGCGCAGGCCGCGCAGGACGTGCGCGAAAAAGTCGCGCTGGTAAAAACCATCTTCCGCAAGGAAGTGAAGGAGCCGCGCGTCACCCGCTTCGACCCGGCCGACCGGCCTGTGTTCTCGGTTGCGGTGACCAATGACAGCAGCAAGGGCAATTACTCGGCGCGCGAGCTGACGACGATTGCCGACGAACTGGTGAAGAAGCGCTTCGAAAATGTGCGCGGCGTCGGCTCGGCCACGCTGGTCGGTGGCGTCAAGCGCGAGGTGCAGGTCTACGTAAAGCCGGCGGAAATGGAAGCGCTGGGCGTGTCGGTCGACCAGGTAATGAATGCGGTGCGCAACGAGAACCAGGAGCTGCCCGCAGGCAGCGTGCGCACGCTGGCCAATGAGCAGGTGGTGCAGGTGCAGGGCCGGGTGCGCCGGCCGGAAGATTTCGGGCGTATCGTCGTTGCTCGCCGCGCCGGGCATTCGATCCTGCTCAGTCAGGTGGCCGATATCGTCGACAGCCAGCAAGAGCAAGAGAACCTCGCGCTGTTCAATGGCAAGCGAACGATCGCGATCGATATCCTGAAAGCACAGGGCCAGAACACCATCGACGTCGCCGATGGTCTGCGGAAAGCGATCGGCGACCTGCAGCCGACACTGGATGCGCTGCATCCCGGCATCAAGCTGGAAGTGATCCGCGATGGCTCACGACAGATACGCGTCGGTGTCGACAATGTGCGCCGCACACTGATCGAAGGTGCGTTGCTGACGGTGCTGATCGTGTTCCTGTTCCTGAATTCATGGCGCTCGACCGTGATCACCGGCCTGACGCTGCCGGTGTCCCTGATCGGCACCTTCCTGTTCATGGACATGTTCGGCTTCACCATCAACATGATCACGCTGATGGCGCTGTCGCTGTGCGTGGGCCTGCTGATCGACGACGCGATCGTGGTGCGCGAAAACATCGTCCGCCATGCCGGCATGAAGGTGAACGGCCGCTACAAGGACCCACGCACAGCGTCGCTGGAAGGCACGGCCGAGATTGGTCTGGCGGTGCTGGCGACCACCTTCTCGATCGTTGCGGTGTTCCTGCCAGTGGGCTTCATGGGCGGCATCATCGGCCGCTTCTTCCACCAGTTCGGCGTCACCGTGGCCGCAGCGGTGCTGATCTCGATGTTCGTGTCCTTCACGCTGGACCCGATGTTGTCATCGATCTGGCACGATCCCGAGGCGCATGGCGAACATGCGAAAAAGGGCTGGTATGCAATGACCTTCGGTCGCGTGCTGGCGAAGTTCGAAAATGGCGTGCAATGGATGTCGCGCCTTTACCAGAAATGGCTGCGCTGGTCGCTGAAGCATCGCGTGCTGACCGTGGTACTGGCGATTGCCACCTTCTTCGGCGGCTTCCTGATCCCGGCCTCGGGCCTGATCGGCACCGAATTCGTCCCTCAGGCCGATTACTCGGAAACCGGTGTGGTGTTCAATACGCCGGTCGGCTCCTCGCTCGAATTCACCGAGAGCAAGGCACGGCAGGTCGAGGCCGCGTTGCGCACCTTGCCCGAAGTGGTTGATCTGTACACCACGATCAATACCGGCAATGCGCAGGGCAAGAGCTATGCGACCGTCTATGCACGCCTGAAGCCGCGTGCCGAGCGCCAGCGCTCGACCAAGCAGCTGAACCAGCCGCTACGCGACAAACTGGCCGGTATCCCGGGCATCACGGTCACCCATGTGGGCTCGCTGGATGGCGTCGGCGGTGACAACAAGCAGATACGGCTGTCGCTGCTGGGCCCGGACCTGAACCAGCTCGGCAAACTGTCGGAAGAAGCCATTGCACGCATCCGCGCGATACCGGGCATTGTCGACCTCGACTCCTCCATGAAGCCCGGCAAGCCCACCATTCAGGTCGAGCCTTACCGCGACGTGGCCGCCGATCTCGGTATCGGTGTCGCGCAGATCGCAGGCACGCTGCGCCCGCTGCTGGCCGGCGAAGCGACCAGCACCTGGCGCGCGCCGAATGACCAGAGCTATGACGTGAACGTGCGCCTCGCCCCCACCGACCGCAACACCATGGGCGACCTGTCGCGGCTGATGCTGGCCAGCACGCAAGCCAATGCGGATGGCTCGACCAGACTGGTACCGCTGCGCCAGGTGGCCAGCATCGCGCCGGCCACGGGCGCGACGCAAATCAACCGCCGCGACCTGAATCGCGAAGTCGAGCTGTCGGCCAACGTCGTCGGTCGCTCGGCCGGCCAGGTCAGCGCGGAAATCAAGCAAGTGCTGGAATCGATGAACTTCCAGCCAGGCTATCGCTGGCAGGTCGGCGGCGCGACCAAGAACATGCAGGAATCCTTCGGCTATGCACTGAAGGCGCTGCTGCTGGCGATCATCTTCATCTACATGATCCTCGCCTCGCAGTTCGCCAGTTTCCTGCAGCCGGTCGCGATCATGTCGGCGCTGCCGCTGACGCTGATCGGCGTGTTCCTGTCGCTGATGTTCTTCCGCTCCACCCTGAACCTGTTTTCGATCATCGGCTTCGTGATGCTGATGGGCCTGGTGACGAAAAATGCCATCTTGCTGGTCGACTTCGCGAACCAGGCGCGCAAACAAGGGATGGACCGCTTCGACGCGTTGCTCGAAGCTGCGCATGTGCGACTGCGCCCCATCCTGATGACGACGCTGGCCATGGTGTTCGGCATGGTGCCGCTGGCGCTGGGACTGGCCGAGGGTTCGGAGCAGCGCGCGCCGATGGGCCAGGCCGTGATCGGCGGCATCATCACCTCGTCCATACTGACGCTGGTGGTGGTGCCGGTCATCTACACCTGGCTGGACGATCTGACCGTCTGGGGCCGCAAGAAATTGGGGCTGTCACCGCTGCCGGCGGCCGCTGATGCTGCCAGCCTGCACGAGCATGCCGGCACTGCGCCGCTGTCCAGAGTCGCGTCGAAAAATGACGAGCCTGTTTGATAAAATCGCAAGCCTTTTGCAACCGCCTTTGCCATCCGTTTTTTATCGTTGATCCGACCTGCCTGAGACCACGACATGAACTTCGAACAAGCCCGCCAGAACATGATTGCGCAGCAGATCCGCACTTGGGATGTGCTGGACAACGATGTGCTGCAAACCCTGGTCGATGTACGTCGCGAGGCCTTCGTGCCAGCGGCCTACCGGAGCCTGGCCTTTGTCGATACCGATATTCCGCTGCCTTGCGGCCAGAACATGTTCGCGCCGAAGCTCGAGGCACGCCTGCTGCAGGAAGCCGCGCTGCGCGATGACGAACTGGTGCTGGAAATCGGCGCCGGCTCCGGCTACATGGCGGCGCTGCTGGCCAGGCATGCACGGCATGTGGTGACGGTAGAGATCGAAGCTGAATTGCACAAGCTGGCCGAGGCCAACCTGAAAGCCAATGGCATAAGCAACGTGACGGTCGCGCTCGGCGATGGCGCACGTGGCTGGGCCGGCAGCGGCGCGCATGCGGCGCCGTATGACGTGATCATGGTGTCGGGCTCGCTGCCGGTGCTGCCATCGTCGCTGTTGGCGCAGGTGAAAGTCGGCGGCCGGCTGCTGGCGATTGTCGGCGAAGCGCCGGTGATGGCGGCCTGCCTGGTGACGCGCACTGCGGTCGATGCGTGGGACACCGTCAAGCTGTTCGAGACCAGCGCGAAGCCGCTGCGCAATGCCGAAGCGCCGTCGGCCTTCCATTTCTGATTCACGGATTCCTATCGATGCATCACCTGACCGCCCCCGAACTCGCCACCTGGCTCGCCGATGCATCGCGCGAGCAGCCGCTGCTGCTCGACGTGCGCGAGCCCTGGGAATACGAGACCTGTCGTATCACCGGCTCGCAGCTGATGCCGATGTCACTGGTGCCGATGCGGCAGGAAGAGCTGGACCCTGAACAAGCGGTGGTCTGCATTTGCCACCATGGCGCGCGCAGCATGCAGGTCGCCGCCTTCCTCGAACGCGCCGGCTTCGCCAACGTGACCAACCTGACCGGCGGCATCCATGCGTGGGCGCAGTTGGTCGACCCTTCGATGCCGACTTACTGACACTCTCCACGCCCCAAAAAAGAACGGACAACAAGCATGCGCAAGACTACCCTCGCCACCCTGATCGCCGGTGCGCTGCTGTCGCAACCAGCGCTCGCGCTCGACCTGCTGCAAGCGTTCAATGATGCGCAGGCCTATGACAGCCAGCTGGCCAGCGCGCGCGCGCAGCGCGACGCCACACGCGAGACGGCCGTGCAGGCGCGCGCGGGCCTGCTGCCGAGTGCCGCGTTTACGGCCGGCGTCAACAAGATCAATGGCGACGCGTCCACGCTGCAGGGCAAGCTGCCGATCGACTACACCGCCGACAGCTACCAGCTGCAGCTGAAGCAGCCGCTGTTCAACCTCGGCAATGTCGCCGCCTATGACCAGGGCAAGCTGCAGGCCGCCGCCGGCGACGTGCAGTATGAGCAAGCCCGCATCGACCTGGCGCTGCGCGTCGCACAGGCGTATTTCGATGTGCTGGCCGCGGAAGATGCGATCAATTTCCTCGAGGCGCAGAAGACCGCGATCAATGAGCAGCTGGCATCGGCGAAGCGCAATTTCGAGGTCGGCACCGCCACCATCACCGATACCCATGAAGCACAGGCGCGCTTCGACCTCGCCGAGGCGCAGGAAATCGCGGCACGCAATGACCTTGACGTGAAGCGCAATGCGCTTGCACTACTCATCGGCAAGCAGCCCGATGTACTGGCCACGCTGAAGGCAGGTGCGACGCTGGCGCCGCCCGAGCCGGCCGCTGTCGAGCGCTGGGTAGAGCAGGCACAGGCGAACAACCTCGGCGTCGTCGCGCAAGGACTGAGCGCGCAGGTCGCGAAGCTCGCCATCGACCGCGCTCGGGCCGGTCACATGCCCACCGTCGATGCGGTCGGCAGCTATGGCCGCAACAAGAGCTTTTTCACCAGCCCCATCACGACCACCACGACGACCATCGGCCTGCAGCTGACGGTGCCGCTGTTTGCCGGCTATGCGACCACCAGCCAGGTCAACCAGGCCGTCGCGCTCGAAGACAAGGCGCGCACCGATCTCGAGACCTCGAAGCGCAACGCGGCGCAATCGGTGCGCACGGCCTACCTCGGCGTCAAGAGCGGCCTGTCGCAAGTGCGCGCGCTGGAAGCGGCCGAGACCTCGAGCAAGCTGGCGCTGGAGGCGAACCAGCTCGGCTATCAGGTCGGCGTGCGTATCAACATCGATGTGCTCAATGCACAGCAGCAGCTGTACTCGACGCGTCGCGACCTCGCGAAGGCGCGCTATGACACGCTGGTGAATGGTCTGCGCCTGAAGGCCGCGGCCGGCAGCTTGTCGCAGGAAGACATCGCGCAGCTGAACGCGCTGCTGACATTGCGCTGACAACCAACTGACACGGCGCCGGTCAGAGCAGGCGCCAAAGCAGTG
>CAZCDW010000089.1:1147-2623 GCA_964497485.1 uncultured Bifidobacterium sp. | reverse complement strand
GAATCAAAAAGCAGCCACCTCCTGCCTGCGTCACCAACGCAGCGTCGGAGGGCTTATCTTTACAAGGTTTTGCCCGGTCGGGAGACGTCCGGGCAGGAAGTCGTGCCGGAGCCGGATTCTTGCTCCGGCCATGCATTGTCCCGGGCGAACAGCCCGGCCCGTATCACCTGATCCGTGCGAGTCACCATGAAACCAATTACACCTGCGCGCAGCATCCTGATTCCCGCCGTCCTGCTGGCCCTCGCTGCCTGCGGCAAAAAAGACGATCCGGCCAAGGCCGGCCCCGGTGCAGGCGCGCCGCCTCCTTCCATGGTGTCCGTCATCACGGTCGCGCCCGAACAGGTGAGCAACATCAGCGAGCTGCCGGGCCGCGTCGATGCGGTGCGCACGGCCGAAGTGCGTGCGCGCGTCGGTGGCATCGTGCAGAAGCGTTACTTCACCGAGGGCGGCGAAGTGCGCGCCGGCCAGCCGCTGTACCTGATCGACCCCGCGCCTTACCAGGCAACGCTGGAAAGCGCGAAGGCCTCCGTCGCCCAGGCCGATGCGAATGTGCAGCGCACCGAGGCCAATCTCGCGCTGGCAACGACCAAGGTCAATCGCTACAAGGGCCTGGTCGAAGCGAATGCGATCAGCAAGCAGGAATTCGATGACCTCGCCAGCGCGCAAAAGCTGGCCGCGGCTGATGTAGCCGCTGCGCGCGCCGCGCTCGAGACTGCACGCGCATCGCTCGAGACGGCCAAGCTGAACGTCGGATATGCGACGATCACGGCGCCGATCTCGGGCCGTATCGGCCGCTCGATCATCACCGAGGGCGCACTGGTGACCGCGAACGACCAGCGTGAACTGGCCGTGATCCAGCAGCTCGACCCGATCTACGTGACGCTGACCCAGTCGTCGGTGGAAATGGCGCGCCTGCGCGAGATCATGTCGCAGAACGGCAAGGGTGGCGTGAAGGCCAAGCTGACGCTGATGACCGAGGATGGTCGCGCGTATCACCACGCGGGCCAGCTGCTGTTCTCCGAAGCCATGGTCGATCCGAGCTCCAGCTCGGTGATCCTGCGCGCGCAATTCCCGAACCCGGAGCGGACCCTGCTGCCGGGCATGTATGTGCGCGTGCGCGTCGAACAAGGCGTCCGTCCGGGCACCATCATCGTGCCGCAGCAGGCAGTGATGCGCACCGTCGATGGCGCAGCGGTGATGACCGTCGTCGGCGAAGGCAGGGTCGCGCCGCGTCCGGTGAAGACCGAAGGCGCGTATGGCACCAACTGGATCGTCAGCTCGGGCCTGAAGTTCGGCGACACCGTGATTGTCGAAGGCCTGCAGAAGGTGAAGCCGGGCGCACCGGTGAAGGCATTGCCCTGGACTCGTCCTGATGCGGCCCCTGCTGCCCCTGCTGCCCCTGCTGCCCCTGCTGCTCCTGCTGCCGCTGCGCCGGCTCCGGCCGCGCCTGCCGCTGCCGCACCCGCTGCACCCGCT
>CAZCDW010000089.1:0-1137 GCA_964497485.1 uncultured Bifidobacterium sp. | reverse complement strand
CTCCCGCCGCCACTCCCGCGTCTCCTGCGCCGGCCGCACCCGCTGCGCCCGCAGCGCCGCAACCGAAGAAATAAGGAAGCCCCGCCATGGCAAAGTTTTTCATCGATCGCCCGGTGTTTGCGTGGGTGATCGCGCTCTTCATCCTGCTGGCCGGGGTGCTGTCCATTCCCAACCTGCCGGTGTCGCAGTATCCGACCATTGCACCGCCGACCATCATCGTCAACGCGATGTATCCGGGTGCGTCCGCGCAGACCGTCGACGAAAGCGTGACCAGCCTGATCGAACAGGAGATGAACGGCGCCGAGAACATGCTGTACATCGAGTCGCAAAGCCAGTCTGACGGCGGGTCGACCGTATCAGTGACGTTCAAGACCGGCACCAATCCCGAGCTGGCCGCGGTCGATGTGCAGAACCGTCTCAAGCGCATCGAAGCACGACTGCCGCAGGTCGTGGTGCAGCAGGGCGTCAATATCACGCGCGCGCGCAGCAACCTGCTGATGTTCGTAAACCTGCGCGCTACCGACGGTCGCGTGACCCCAGTCGCGCTCGGCGACTATGCGGCGCGCAATATCATCAACGAGATCAAGCGCATCCCCGGCGTCGGTGTGGCGCAGCTGTTCGGCACCGAGCGCGCGATGCGCATCTGGGTCGATCCGGACAAGCTGCTCGGCTTCAGGATGACGCCGAATGACGTAGTTGCGGCGATCAAGGCGCAGAACGCGCAGTTCTCGGCCGGTGTGCTGGGCGACCTGCCCGCGCCGAGTTCGCAGCGCATCGCGACCTCGATCGTCGTCACCGGCCAGCTGGCCACGCCCGAAGAGTTCGAGAACGTGGTGTTGCGCGCGACGCCGGGTGGCGCCACCGTGCGCATCCGCGACATCGGCCGCGTCGAAGTGGCCGGCCAGTCCTACGGCTTCGCGGCGCGCCTGAACGGCAAGTCCATCGCGGGTATCGGCATTCAGCTGACCCCGACCGCGAATGCGCTGGAAACCGCACGCCTGGTGCGCGCGAAGATGGAGGAGCTGTCGAAGTACTTCCCGCCGGGCATGGAATACACGATCCCGTTCGACACCTCGCTGTTCGTGAAGATCTCGATCGAGGAAGTGGTCAAGACCCTGCTCGAAGCGGTGGTGCTGG
>CAZCDW010000088.1:0-10392 GCA_964497485.1 uncultured Bifidobacterium sp. | reverse complement strand
GCGCCCCGAAGACCTGCGCATCTTCCTCGAAGAAGCTGCCGGTGTGTCCAAATACAAGGAGCGCCGCCGCGAGACAGAGAACCGACTGCAGGACACGCGCGAGAACCTGCAGCGTGTCGAGGATATCCTGCGCGAGCTGAACGCCAACCTCGAAAAGCTGGAGAAGCAGGCCGAGGTCGCGACCCGCTACCATGAGCTGCAATCCGACCAGGAAGAAAAGCAGAAACTGCTGTGGCTGCTGCGCAAGAACGAGGCGAAGAACGAGCAGGAAAAGTTCATGCGCGACATCGACAAGGCGCAGACCGATCTCGAAGAGCAGACCGCCAAGCTGCGGCACATCGAGACCGAGCTCGAGCACATGCGTCAGGCGCACTACGCTGCCGGCGACCGCATGCACCAGGCGCAGGGCGCGCTGTACCAGACCAATTCCGAGATCGGCAGCCTCGAGGCCCAGATCAAGTTCGTGATCGAGTCGCGCTCCCGCCTGCAAAGCCAGCTGAACTCTCTGTCGGCGCAGCGCGACCAGTGGCAGCGCCAGAGCACGCAATTCCAGGACGAGCTGGCGAATGCCGAAGTGACGCTCGAGGAATTTTCCATGCGTGTTGCCGAGTCGCAGCAGTCCGTGCAGAACAAGCAGGACGAAATGCCGGCGCTGGAAGAGGCCTGGCGTGCCGCGCAGCTGGCCAGCACCGAGTCGCGCTCGAAGATCATGCAGGTGCAGCAGCGTATCGAGCTGGAATCGGCACATCAGCGCAATGCGTCCAACATCCTGAACAACCTCGCGCAGCGTCGCGAGCGTCTTGCACAAGAGAAAAACTTGCTGGCCTCGCCAGACACCTCGCAGCTCGATGAGCTCAAGGGTCAGGCCGAAGAAAAGCAGATGCAGCTCGAGCAGGCGCAGGGCGAGCTCGACACCGCGCGCGAGAATCAGCCGAAGCTGGAGCAGGAGCGTCGCGAAGCACAGGACGCCGTCAACCGCGAGACGGCTGCGCATGCGCAGCTGGAAGCGCGCCTCGCTGCGCTGAAGCAGCTGCAGGAAAGCGTGCAGACCGAGGGCAAGGTCGCGCCCTGGCTGGACAAGCATGAGCTCGGCAAGCTGCCGCGCCTGTGGCAGAAGCTTTCCATCGAAGCCGGTTGGGAAACCGCGCTGGAGTCCGTGCTGCGCGAGCGCTCGGGCGCGCTGGAAGTCTCCAACCTCGACTGGGCCAAGGCCTTCTTCAGCGACGCGCCACCGGCCAAGCTGTCGCTGTACTCGAGCAATGGCACGCCGCAGGCCGATATCCCGGCGCCGGCCGGCTACAAGTCGCTGCTGTCGCTGATGCAGCTGAACGATCCGGGCCTGCGCGCGCTGATGCAGGACTGGCTGCACGGCGCGTATGTTGCCGACGATGCGGTCTCTGCATTGATGCAACGGGCATCGCTGCCGGCCGGAGCGACGCTGGTCACGCGTGGAGGCGATCTGGGCAGCAAGCTGCCGGTGCGCTTCTATGCCTCCGACTCCGAGCAGGATGGCATGCTGGCGCGCCAACAGGAAATCGACAACCTCGAGCGCCAGGTGCGTGCGCAATCGATGCTGGCCGACGAGGCACGCCAGCGCTCGGTACGTGCCGACGCCGCGCTGACGCAGGGTACGGCCCGTCTCGAGCAGCTGACGCAGCAAGTCGCACAGCTGACCCAGGGCATGCATGGCCTGCAGATCGAATTGCTGAAGCTGAGCGAGGCCGTCGAGCGCTTCAGCCAGCGCAGCGGCCAGATCCACAATGACCTGGCCGAGATTTCGGCGCAGGAAGCCGAGCAGCAGGCGATCATGGCCGAAGCCGAGCAGGCGCTGGAGCAGCTCGACATCGAACTGGGCCAGGTACAGGAAAGTCATGAAGACGGCCAGACCGTTTACCTCGAGCGTGAGCAAAAGCTCAACAGCGCACGCGAGCAATTGCGTGAGCTGGAACTGGCCGCGCAGCAGGCCGAGTTTGCGCAGCGCTCGCACGAAAACCGTATCGAAGAGCTCAAGCGCAGCATCAGCACCGCGCTGGAGCAATCCGCGCAGCTGTTCGCCAGCATGGAGCAGGGCCAGCTGGAGCTGGAATCACTGGACGATCAGGCAGCGCAGGCCGGCCTGCAGTCTCTGCTGGAGCGTCGCAGCGAACAGGAAGTGGTGCTGGCCAATGCGCGCCACGAGCTGGACCAGCTGACGCAGCGCATGCGCGGCATGGACGAAGGCAAGCTGGCGGCGGAACGCGGCCTGCAGCCGATGCGCGAGCGCATCATGGAATTGCAGCTGAAGGAACAGGCGGCCCGCCTGAACCAGGAACAATATGCGGAAGCCTTGGCCAATACCCAGGCCGACGAAGCTGCGCTGCAAGCCAAGCTGACCGACGACATGCGCCCGTCTTATCTACAGGGCGAAGTGACGCGCCTGACCAACCAGATCAATGCGCTGGGCCCGGTGAACCTGGCCGCGCTGGACGAGCTGGCGCAGGCTTCCGAGCGCAAGAACTTCCTTGATGCGCAAAACGCGGACTTGGTGGAAGCGATCACCACGCTGGAAGACGCTATTGCGAAAATCGACCTCGAAACGCGTGAACTGCTGCAGGGAACCTTCGACAAGGTCAACCATCACTTTGGTGAGCTGTTCCCGGTGCTGTTCGGCGGCGGCAATGCGAAGCTGGTGATGACCGGCGAAGAGATCCTGGACTCGGGCGTGCAGGTGATGGCGCAACCGCCTGGCAAAAAGAACGCGACCATCCACCTGTTGTCAGGTGGCGAAAAGGCGCTGACGGCGACCGCGCTGGTGTTCGCCATCTTCCAGTTGAATCCGGCACCGTTCTGCCTGCTGGATGAGGTGGACGCACCGCTGGACGACGCCAACACCGAGCGCTTCTGCAACATGGTCAAGAAAATGTCGGCCTATACGCAGTTCCTGTTCATCTCGCACAACAAGATCGCAATGGAAATGGCGCAGCAGCTGATCGGCGTGACGATGCAGGAGCAGGGCGTGTCGCGCATTGTGGCCGTGGACATGGAGTCTGCAGCGAATCTCGCGAACGAGCAACAAGCGGCCTGAGGGTCTGGAAAAGAAGAAGGGCAGCCGTGGCTGCCCTTTGCTTCAATCCCAGAGTGCTGCGGAGCGGGCCATGGCGGCGCGCTTCTGATAGTAGGCCTCGTTCTCTTCCGCCTCGCGGGCGCGCGAATGTTCGACTGCGGCGCAGATCAGGTAATGCTCTTCGGCGCGGCGGTACCACCATTGCCGCAGCCAACGGCTGATGGGGCGGCCGGAAAGTACGTCGATGGCGCTGTATTTGATTTCCGAGGTATTGGCCATGCGGAGATCCTCCCTGAACTTGTTGTGCTTGTTATCGTAATGACAAAACTTTCAGGGTTCTTGATTAACGTCAACTTTGCTGAACGTGGCTATGGAACTTGCTACCAAGCATGATTTCATAGGGCGCATGGGCAGCGCTGTGGCACAACGGGGAAGAACGATGGTGGATTCACGCCCGTCTTCCCGTAAAATGTTTCTTTATTGAATATCTTTGAGCGAAAGAGCGCGGAATGACTGAGCTGCAGGCAAGCCTGATGGCCATAGGCGGCGTGATCGTGGTCGGCGTCATCTCTTACAACAAGTGGCAGGAATGGCGGGCGAAGAAGTCGGTCGAGCAGGCGTTCTCGCCGCTGCAAGACGACGTGCTGATGGGCGGTGGTGCGACCCATGCGTCGTCCGAGCGACAGGAACCGGTGCTTTCGCCGTTCGAAGGGCCGGATGCGGTGGTCGCGCATGCGCACGATGAAGTGCTCCATCACGATGCCGAAGTCCATGACGGCCGTGATGACGCAGACGACCATCTCGGCGCAAAGGCTGCGTCTTCACCTGCGTCTGCCTCGCGCCCGGCCTTCATCGAAGCACACGCCAAGCCGGCGCTGCTCGATGAGGCGATCGACTGCATCATCCCGCTGACGCTGGACGCGCCGCTGCGCGGCGAAAAAATCTCGGCGGCCTTCCAGCAGCTGCACATCGTGGGCAACAAGCCGGTGCGCGTGATCGGCGAGAACGAAGCCGGCCAGTGGGAAACGGTGGCCGTCGGCGGCATCTACAGTGCGCTGAAGGTTGGCGTGCAACTGGCCACACGAACCAATGCGCTGACCGAGCTTGAATTCTCCGAACTGGCCAGCCATCTGAACCAGCTCTCCGATGACCTCGGCGCGACACCGGATTTGCCCGAGATGGCCAACGTCATCACCAAGGCCCGCTCACTGCATCAGCAAGTGCATGATTTTGATGCGCAGCTGTCGATCAATGTGCGCGCCAGTGGCGCCCCATGGGGCATGGCGACCTTGAAGCCCGCATTGCAGCGCCAGGGCATGGAGCTGCGCCCGGATGGCCGGCTGGTCATGCCTGACGGCGAGGGCGGTATCTTGTTCTCGGTGCTGACCAACGCCGAGCCCGACGAGACCAGTCGACTGATCACGCTGCTGCTGCCGGTGGCACGCGTGGCACCTTCATTTGGCGCGTTCAAGGCCATGTCGGCGTTCGCGAAGTCGCTGGCGACCCGCCTGTCGGGCGTGGTAGTCGATGACGAAGGTCAGACCCTGTCCGATGGCGCACTGTCCGCGATCGCAACTCAGGTCGATGACTTCTACCAGCAGATGGCGCAGGCCGGCATTCCTGCCGGCTCCGCGCGGGCGCAGCGTCTGTTTGCCTGATGGCGCAGCAGTCGCAGCCATCGCTGTTTGGCGGCGAACCGGTGCCTGTCGCCGCATCCCCCTCCGAGCCGGACCCGAAAGACTGGCGAGCGCGTGCTGCCTGGTTGCGCGCCGAGCTGCACCGGCACGGGCATGCGTACTACGTGCTCGACAACCCGACGATTCCCGACGCTGAATACGATCAGCTGTTTCGCGAGCTGCAGGCGCTGGAAGAAGAGCATCCCGAACTGTGGTCGCCGGACTCGCCGACGCAGCGCGTCGGCGGCGCGCCGCTGCCTGAATTCAGCCAGGTGCAGCATGATGTGCCCATGCTTTCGATCAACAACGGCTTTTCCGACGAGGACATCGCCAACTTTGACCGCCGCGCACGTGAAGGGCTGGAGCGCGACGAACAGGCGCCACCGCTTGATTATGCGTGCGAGCTGAAGTTCGATGGCCTCGCGATCAACCTGCGCTATGAGCATGGCGTGCTGGTGCAGGCCGCGACGCGCGGCGATGGCACGACTGGTGAAGACGTCACCGCCAATATCCGCACTGTGCGCTCGATACCGCTGAAGCTGCATGGCGACAATTTGCCCGCGCTGATCGATGTACGCGGTGAAGTGCTGATGTTCAAGGCCGACTTTGCGCGTCTGAATCAGCGCCAGCGCGATGCCGGGCAAAAGGAATTCGCGAACCCGCGCAATGCGGCTGCAGGCAGCCTGCGCCAGCTGGATTCAAGGATCACG
Source organism: uncultured Bifidobacterium sp. (assembly GCA_964497485.1). Lineage (GTDB taxonomy): Bacteria > Pseudomonadota > Gammaproteobacteria > Burkholderiales > Burkholderiaceae_D > Pernthalerella. The sequence continues at coordinate 4,963 of CAZCDW010000088.1, read as the reverse complement.
GCGCAGCGCAGCTTGCGCTTCTTCGCGTACGGCATCGGCCGCCTCGACGGCGCGCCATTCCCGACATCCCACTCGGCGCTGCTCGACTGGTATCAGACACTGGGCATCCCGGTCTGCACCGAACGTGCCGTGGTGCAGGGCGTCGACGGCTTGCTGACTTTCTTTGCCGACATCGGCACCAAGCGAGCTCAGCTGCCGTATGACATCGACGGCGTGGTGTACAAGATCAATCGCGTCGACCAGCAGCAGCAACTGGGCTTCGTGTCGCGCGCACCGCGCTTTGCGCTCGCGCATAAATTCCCGGCCGAAGAGGCGACAACCACGGTGCTCGGCATCGACATTCAGGTCGGCCGCACCGGCGCATTGACGCCGGTTGCGCGACTGGCCCCGGTATCGGTGGGTGGCGTGACCGTCACCAATGCGACGCTGCACAATGAAGACGAAGTGCGCCGTAAAGACATCCGCATCGGTGATTGCGTGATCGTGCGCCGTGCCGGTGATGTGATACCCGAAGTGGTCGCCAATGTGCCCGAGCGTCGCCCGGCCGATGCGCGTGAGTTCGTGATGCCAACCGAGTGCCCAGTCTGCGGCTCGCCGGTTGAGCGCCCCGAGGAAGAAGCGGTCGCGCGCTGCTCCGGCGGGTATATCAAATGTGCGGCTCAACGCAAGGGTGGCTTGCTGCATTTCGTATCGCGTCGTGCGATGGATATCGAAGGCCTGGGCGAACAACTGGTCGAGCAACTGGTCGACAAGGGATTGGTGACGACCGCGGTTGATTTTTACAAGCTGGGCTTGGTGGTGCTGGCCGAGCTGGACCGTATGGCCACCAAATCGGCGCAAAACGTACTCGAAGCGCTCGAAAAGTCGAAGTCGACCACACTGGCACGTTTCATTTATGCGCTCGGCATCCGTCATGTTGGCGAGTCGACCGCGAAGGCGCTGGCCAGGCACTTTGGCAAGCTCGATGCGCTGCTCGATGCCAGTGAAGAACAAGTGCTTGCTGTCGACGACATCGGGCCCGTGGTCGCGCACTCGATACGGACTTTCTTGTCCGACCCGTTGAACAGGGAATTGATCGAGCAATTGCGTGCCGCTGGCGTGCACTGGGACGAGACCGAGCCCGAGCGTGGTGCGCAGCATCTGGCTGGCAAGACCTTTGTGCTGACCGGCACGCTGCCCACGCTCAAGCGCGATGACGCTCAGGCCATGATCGAGGCCGCCGGCGGCAGGGTATCGGGATCGGTGTCGAAGAAGACCAGTTATGTGGTCGCCGGCGAAGAGGCCGGCAGCAAGCTGGCCAAGGCCGAGGAGCTGGGCATTCCCATCCTCGATGAAGAAGGATTGAAAAAACTGCTGGAGTCTGCTGAATGAGCCAATCCGTGATCACCAAGGCCGTGTTTCCTGTCGCAGGCCTGGGCAGCCGCTTTTTGCCGGCGACCAAGGCGCAGCCGAAAGAAATGCTGCCCATCGTCGACAAGCCGCTGATCCAGTACGCGGTCGAAGAGGCGGTCGAGGCCGGCATCACCGAGATGATTTTCATCACCGGCCGCAACAAGCGCGCGATCGAGGATCATTTCGACAAGGCTTACGAGCTCGAGGCCGAGCTCGAAGCGGCCGGCAAGCAGAAGCTGCTGGACATGGTGCGCGAGGTGATACCGAAGCACGTGAACTGCATGTACATCCGCCAGCCCCAGGCACTGGGCCTCGGCCATGCGGTGCTGTGCGCGCGGCCCATCGTCGGCAACGACCCGTTCGCGGTACTGCTGGCCGATGACTTCATGCAGGGCGAGGCCGGCGGACCGGGCGTGATGAAGCAGATGGCTGAGCAATTCGCGAAGGAGCAGTGCAGCATCCTCGGCGTGCAGGACGTGCCGCGCGAGCACACCAAACAGTACGGCATCGTCAGCACCGATGCGTTTGGTGAGCGCCTGGAGAAGGTGAAGGGCATTGTCGAGAAGCCGGCACCCGAAGTCGCGCCGTCGACACTGGCCGTGGTCGGCCGCTATGTGCTGACGAATCGCATTTTTTCCTGCCTCGAAAAGATAGGCAAGGGCGCCGGTGGTGAGATACAGCTGACCGATGGCATCGAAGCGCTGATGCAGTACGAGACCGTGCTCGCGTACCGCTATGCAGGGCGCCGCTTCGATTGCGGCTCCAAGCTCGGTTACCTGCAAGCGTCGGTCGAGATCGGCCTGCAGCATGCAGAGACCGGTGCCGCGTTTGCCGACTGGCTGGCGAAGCGCGGCTGAACATTAGCAGGGAGCAGAGCATGGCCGTGCGCGACATCCTGAAAATGGGCGATCCGCGCCTGCTGCGGCAGGCCGAACCGGTGGCCGAGTTCGACACTCCCGAATTGCATGCTCTGATTGCCGACATGTTCGACACCATGCATGCAGCGAATGGCGCCGGCCTTGCTGCACCACAGATTGGCGTTAATCTACAGCTGGTGATCTATGGTTTCGATCGCAACGAACGCTATCCCGATGCACCGGCGGTACCGAAGACGGTGCTGATCAACCCGGTGCTCAAGCCTTTGTCGGACGACATGGACGATGGCTGGGAGGGCTGCCTGTCCGTGCCGGGACTGCGCGGCGTGGTGCCGCGCTATACGAAGCTGCATTACAGCGGCTTCGATCAGTTCGGCCAGCCGATAGCGCGTGATGCCGATGGCTTCCATGCCCGCGTCGTCCAGCATGAGTGCGACCATCTGATCGGCGTACTGTACCCAATGCGCATCAGGGACTTCAGCCGGTTCGGCTACACCGAGATCCTGTTCCCCGGTCTGGACCCGGCATCGGACGACTGAGGCACCATCCGGAGCGTCTGCGCGACGGTGCGACGCGTCATGCAAGCGATGTCTCGATGTGAGCGCTGTCGCCCGGATCTGCATCGCTGGACGGATTGAGCGAGACCACTGTCCCTTCTGTTTTTCAGAAGATTCCTTACGGCAATTCCTTGTTTTATCGCATACGCGTTGCTGTCATCCTTCGGACATTGCTTGTTTCGGCTTGTCCTTTTTCTGAACGGGGATGTCACCATGAAAAACACGATGCGTACCGAACTCGCTCCGAACCAGTACCTGCCTGAGGCCCTGTTCGAGCACCTCTACGCACGTCTCGGTGTGAAGTCGTACACCGCACTGGGTATCGCGATCGGTTTGTCACCATCGGTCGTCAGCAAGGTGCGCAACCGCAAGGTAGCGATCAGCAGCGAGATCCTGCTCAAGATCCATGAGGCGACCGACATTCCGGTCCGCGAATTGCGGCGCTGGATGGGCGACACGCGTCCGTTCTATTCGCCGCTGTCGCGCTCGGTGATCAGTCGCGACCGCATGCCCGCTGCTCTTCGGGCCCGGCATGACACGCATGTCGAGCGTATCGTGAGCAGCGCAATGCCAAGCGGACTGCACGCTGCCGAGATGCACGGATGACGGTTGCAGTGGGCGGCAAGACGGCTGGCCCATTGCAGGCGTGGCCTGTTTACCTGCCGTTGGCCGGCCTCCTCGGCATGGTCATTGGCCTGGCGGGGTACGCCACTCCGCTAGTCATAACCTTGTTGTGTGCGGCCTTGCTCGGATCGGTGGTGGCGGCCGTCCATCATGCGGAAGTCATTGCGCACAAGATTGGCGAGCCCTTTGGCACGCTGGTATTGGCACTTGCGGTGACCGTGATCGAGGTCGCCCTGATCCTGTCGTTGATGATGGCGCGTGGGCAGGAGGCCGCCGCGCTGCCGCGTGACACTGTCTACGCTGCGGTCATGATCATTTGTAATGGCGTCGTCGGGCTGTGCGTATTGATCGGTGGCTTGCGCCATCGCGAGCAGAGCTTCCGCATCGAAGGCACTGGCTCCGGTTTCGCTGCATTGGCGGCATTGTCCGTCCTGGTTCTGGTGATGCCTCGGCTGACGGTCAGCTCATCGGAAGGGTCGTACACGACCAGCCAGCTGGTGTTCGTGGCCTTGTCTTCCATGGCGCTGTGGCTGGTGTTTGTTTTTATCCAGACTGTCCGGCACCGGGACTATTTCCTGCCGGCGGTGTCGGCCTCCGATGAATCCTCGCATGCGGAGCCACCGTCGGCTCGTGCGGCATGGACGAGCCTCGTGATGCTGCTGTTGTCGCTGGTGGCCGTGGTGGGCTTGGCAAAGCTGCTTTCACCGGCGATCGAGGGTCTGGTCGAGCGTTGGAACGCGCCGGCGACTGTGGTCGGCATCATCGTCGCGATCATTGTGTTGCTGCCTGAGACCTGGGCCGCGGCGCGTGCAGCCCGTGCAGATCGGCTGCAGACCAGCATGAACCTCGCCATCGGCTCGGCGCTGGCCAGCATCGGCCTGACGATACCGGCCGTGGTCGCGACCACTGTTGTGTTGCAGTTACCTTTGGAGCTCGGTCTGGAGCCGAAAGACATCGCGCTGCTGGCCTTATCCTTCATCGTTGGCGCTATCACGCTCGGCTCTGGTCGGACCAATGTGATGCAGGGCGCAGTTCACCTCGTGATCTTTGCCGCCTTCCTTTTCCTGAGCCTGGTGCCTTAGGCGGCGAAGGTCTTCGCGAGGAAGTACTGGTCGTCGATCAAAAGCTTTCGTCGTCGCGCAAATAGCGCCATTGCCCGACCGGCAGGTTGCCCAGCTTCACGCGGCCGATGCGCACCCGCTTCAGGCCCAACACCTTCAAGCCGACGATTTCGCACATGCGGCGGATCTGGCGCTTCTTGCCTTCTTTCAGGATGAAGCGCAGCTGGTCGTCGTTCTGCCAGCTGACCTTCGCCGGCAGCAGTTTCTTGCCGTCGAGCGTCAGTCCATGGTTCAGGCGCTTCAATTCATGCTCGGGCAGCTTGCCGGGCTTCGTGTACTGCACCCGCACCAGGTATTCCTTCTCGATGCTGGTGTCTTCGCCGATCAGCTGCTTCGCGACGCGGCCGTCTTGCGTCAGCACCAGCAGGCCGACGGAATCGATATCCAGCCGGCC
>CAZCDW010000087.1:0-10498 GCA_964497485.1 uncultured Bifidobacterium sp. | reverse complement strand
GCGGCAAAGAGACGGCGAAGGATGTGCTGGCCACCGTGATGGCACTGGCGAAGAAGATCAAGAAGACCGGCGTCGTGTCCGGTGTCTGCGATGGCTTCATCGGCAACCGCATGGTCGAGCAATACATCCGTCAGGCCGGCTTCCTGCTGGAAGAAGGCTGCCTGCCGGCGCAGGTCGACAAGGCGATAGAAAAGTTCGGATTTGCGATGGGTCCGTTCCGGATGAGCGACCTGGCCGGCAATGACATTGGCTGGTATATCCGCAAGCGTCGTTATGTGGAAAAGCCGGATGTCACCTATTCGAAAGTGGCCGACCTGCTGTGCGAGAAGGGCCGCTTTGGCCAGAAGACATCCGCTGGCTGGTATGACTACAAGGCGGGCGATCGCAAGGCCTATCCGTCGGACGAGGTCAACCAGATGATCGTGCAGCACTCGGCCGACATCGGCGTTACGCGGCGCAAGGTCAGCGATCAGGAGATCATCGAGCGCCTGGTCTATGCACTGGTGAATGAGGCGGCGCTGATCCTCGAAGAGGGCATCGCGATGCGTGCGTCCGATATCGACATGGTCTACCTGACCGGCTATGGCTTCCCGTTGTTCCGCGGCGGCCCGATGTGCTACGCCGATACCGTGGGCCTGCCCAATGTGCTGCGCGCGATACGCAAGTATGGCAAGGGCCATCATCCGGAAGCATGGAAGCCGGCGCCTCTGCTGGAAAAGCTTGCAGCCGAAGGCAAGACCTTCAACTGACGCGCTTTACCAATAGTTCTCCGTCAGGAACTGGCCGGGCGCCAGCTTCCTGCACGGTACCAGCCCGCGCTTGTGCAGTCGGGCGCGCATGTCCTCGATCATCTGCGGGTTCCCGCACAACATGACCCGCGAGCGTTCCGGCGTGATCGCCAACGATGTACTCGTTTCCAGCTTTCCCTCGTCCCATGCGTCCGTGATGCGGCCGCTGATCTGCAGACGGTGCGGTACATCCTGCGCGTGCTGGCTGATGCAACGCACCAGCATCAGCATCGCACGCCGCCCCTCTGCCAGCGCGTCCGCTCGCATGCGCTCCAGTTCGTCGCGGTAGGCGAGTTCGGCTTCGTGCCGCACGCCATGCACCAGCACCAGCCGATCGAAGCGTGTCCACAGCGCCGAGTCGCGCAGCATCGAGATATACGGACCGATACCAGTGCCGGTGGCCAGCATCCAGCAATCTTCGGCATCGCTGAAGCGGTCGGCCGTCATGAAGCCATAGTTCTCGTGCTCGACATGGATGCTGTCACCGACCTGTAATTCCCTGAGACGCGCAGTGAACAGTCCCTCAGGCACCAGTACCGCAAGGAATTCCAGCTCGGCCTCATGCGGTGCAGACACGAAGGAAAACGCGCGCCAGATCACTTGCTCGTTCATATCGACACCCAGCCGGGCATATTGGCCCGGCAGATACGATAGCGCCAGCGGACGCGTGACCGTGAAGCTGAGCAGCGTCGGTGTCCAGTAGCGGATGTCGACAATGTGCTCCACTGAGCCGGGCTTCGGATGAAACGAACGTTCGTTCATAAACAAGTGCAGCGAGAGCGATGAATTGCGTGGCCGGAAGCACTCGCGTGCAGAGCGCCTGCATCATCAACGCTGATGGCTATCGTCATTCGACATCAGCGCTGACAAAAAATCGTTGTCCCGTCACCACGGAAATGCATGAAGCTTGGGTGGCTGACGATGGCTGCAACATCTCAACAGAGGTGCAACGCGGAATTGGCAATGACGTTTCTTATGATGATCGTCCCTTCAACCTTCATCAAAAGGAAGTCATGATGAAAAAAATCTTGTTGCTCGCATCTGCCACTGCTGCTTCCATGGCGATTGCTATCCCGGCCTCAGCCTTGGACACAAAAACAGCAACATTCGATGTGCATGCCACGGTGTCCTCTGCATGCACTATCGATGCGACAAACGTTGAATTTTCCACCTACAATCCGACGCTTGCCACAGCACATTATGGAACTGGCACGTTGAAAATCGGCTGCGTCAAGGGTTCGTCACCGACGGTGGGGCTGAGCGCCGGAAACCATGGCGGCGCAACCGAAACCGATCGCGCAATGCAGCTGACGGGCGGTACTGACCTGCTGAACTACAGCCTCTTTCAGCCCACAGCCACGACTCCGAACACCGCATGTACCCAACTCGAAACCGTTGCTTGGGGTAACACGAGCAGCAAATTCACGCCGACGGGCACGACGCTGCTCGGTTCGACCTACAACATCTGCGGAAAAATCGCCGCTGGTCAGGATGTCCCTACCGGTGACTACAAAGACACCGTGACGGCCACCATCGAGTTCTGATGTGGCATGCCGGCCTGCCTGATCGGGCAGGCCGGTATTACTTTGTCTTCGCGCTGCCATCACCGCATGAATCCCAATTCATGGCCGGGTGGTGTTCCGGTGTCTCTTTTTTTTGTACAGCTGATCGCCGTGTTCCGCATCTTCTTCTTCACGCTGGTTGCGCACTTGCTGTGCGCAGCCTTGCCAGCCTCTGCAGGCAGTTTTTCCATCGACCCGGTGCGCATCACATTGTCCGACGCGAAGCCTTCGGCCGTCATGCGTGTGGAAAACCGCGGCGATGCCAGCGTCACCGTGCAATTGCAGGCGATGAGCTGGTCACAGCGCGATAACCAGGACCAGCTTTTACCAAGCCGTGAACTGCTGGCGACGCCGCAAGTATTCCGCCTGAGACCTGGTCAGGTGCAGGTGGTGCGCGTCGCGTTGCTGAGGCCGGCGGATGAGCAGCGCGAACTGGCTTACCGCTTGTTGCTGGATGAGGTGCCACCACCACCGGCTGCGGAATTCCGCGGCTTGCAGATGGCGTTGCGCGTCAGCATGCCGGTCTTCGTACAAGCACGGCAAGCAGGTCAGGGCGCACTGGCCGCCTCGCTCATCGAGCGTGATGGACAACGGCAGTTGCAGCTGTCCAATCGCGGGCAGACCCACCTGCAATTGACAGACCTGAGCCTAGAATCGCCCCTACAGGCCCTCGGTGCAAGCGACAGCCCGGGTACGGCCGCATCGTCCGCTGTCACCCGTACCCTGTATGCGCATGACAAGACAATCTATGTACTGGCCGGCCAGCAGCGCGTCATCGTGTTGCCAGCCGGTGCGATCATGCCCGGCGGGGGCGACCTGAGCCTGCGCGCGCAGACAGCAGGCGGCATGCAACAATGGCCCGTGCCAGCATCTGGTCACTGAGCATTGTGCCGTCATGCGCCTGATCCTGTGGCTGTGGCTGGCCATCACCGTCACTTTCGCCAGCCCGGTGCAGAGTGCAGGCTTGCTGGCCGCGGCGCAGAGCGAATTCATGCCGGTGGTGGTGCAGCTGGAGATCAATCGGCAGCGGGCAGGGGAAGCCGTGGTGGCGCTGCGGGACGGGCAAGGACAGTGGTGGTTGCCCGCGTCGTCATTGACGGCCGCACGCGTCAGCCTGGACGGCAGCCAGTGCAGGCAGCTGGATGAGGCAGACTATGTATCCGTCAATAGCCTCGGGCCTGACGAGCTGGTATTCGGTGATGCCGAACAGTCGCTGGCGATCAAACTGCCCGCTTCGCGTTTCGCTGCGTCGTCTTTTCAATCCACTGCGATGCGTACAGCCGCCACCGGTACCCAGTCAGCCGGTGCGTTCATCAATTACGATCTGTTCGTTGATCACAGCGACATCGGCAACGGCCGTTCTGCGTTCACCGAGGCGGGCGCAGCGCTCGGACCCGGCGTCGCGCTGGCAAGCTTTGCGTTGATCCGTCAGCCCGCTTTCGATGCCAACCTGCGGTTGGACACCAGCTATACGATGGATCAGCCGGCGAACATGACCACGCTGCGCATCGGCGATGCGATCTCGCGCCCACCGACCTCTTTGGGGCGACCGCTCCGATTTGCCGGGCTGCAGTTCGGCACCAATTTCCTGACCCAGCCGGGGTTGGTGACTGCACCACTGCCGACACTCTATGGCGAGGCAGCATTGCCATCGACAGTGGACCTGTACGTGAACAATGTACTGCAGTCACGTAATGCGACTACACCCGGACCGTTTTCGATCACGACCGCGCCGCTGGTGACCGGCGATGGCGAATTGCTGCTGAAGGTAACCGACCTCAGCGGCCGTGAGCAAGTGATCAGTCAGCGCTATTACGCCAGCACCGCGCTGCTGGCGCCGGGCCTGTCGGACTGGTCGGTCGAGGCGGGCGCGCTACGATTGAATTATGGATTGCGCAGCAACGACTACGGCGATCTGTTCGTCTCCGGTGGCTGGCGCCATGGTCTCAGTGACAGGCTGACGGTGGAAGGCGGGGCCAGCGTGCAGCAGGGTGGCCGTGCCGGCTTGCTCGCGAGTGCGTCGACCGCCATTGCCGGCGTCGGTGCGGCCACGCTGGCCGTAGCTGCCAGCCATGACGCGCAGGGCAGCGGTATGCAGGCTGCGTTGGGTATCGAAAGGCGTACGCGCGAGCACTCGGTGGCATTGCGTACGCAAGTCGCCAGCGCGGGCTACCGGCAGACCGGCGTACCCGAGCTCTTGCAGCTGCGCAGGCTGGATACATTCTTCTATGGATACCGGCTGCCGGAAATGGGCAGCATCAGCCTGTCATGGACCCGGCAAGAGAGGGCCACGCAAGACCCTTTGCGCATTACGCAGCTTGGCTTCAGTACACGGCAGTCACGCTGGGGCAGCCTGATGCTGACGCTGACAGCGATCGATGGTGCTGCACACGACCGGGCTGTGGGGCTGTCATGGATTTTGGCGCTGGATGGCGGGCGCAGCGCCAGCGTTCTGCACGCGCACCGTGAGCATGGTCCGGACCAGACCGTGATGCAGTTTCAGCAGATGCCGCCGCCCGGCGAAGGTGTCGGCTATCGCTTGCAGGCCGGCGTCAACGCGCCGCAGCAAGCGGCATTGACGGCACAGAACCTGCATGGCCTGTTGCGCGCCGAGGTGGCCGAGTATCAGGGCAACACCGCGTACCGTGCCGGCCTCAGCGGCTCGCTGGTGATGATGGATGGCAGCCTGTTTGCAGTGCGCCGTGTGGACTCCAGCTTCGGACTGGTGCGGCTGCCCGGACTGGCGGGTGTGCGTGTTTATGTCGACAACCAGCTGGCCGGCCGCACCGATGACAAGGGTGTGGCCCTGCTGCCAAGACTGGCGCCTTACATCAAGAACCCGGTCTCGGTCGAGCCGCTGGATCTGCCATTGGACGTACAGATCGATGCGTTGAAGTCCGAGCCCGTGCCCACATGGCGCAGCGGCGTGATGATTGATTTCCCGGTGCGCAGCGTATCGGCTGCAACCCTGAACCTCGTGCTGCGCAACGGGCAGCCGGTACCTGCAGGCGCGGAGCTGGTGATTGAAGGCAGCGACCCGGCCGACAGCATGCCGGTAGGCCACCAGGGTCTCGCCTATGTGAGCGGACTGAAGGACCACAACCGGCTGATGGTCAGCTGGCCCGGCGGTCGCTGCGTGGTCGAGATTCCTTATGCACCCGAGAAGGGGCGTGTTCCCTATCTCGGCGAGTTCATCTGTGGTGATATGCAGGGAGATACCCGGTGACGGCCCGGAAGACGTCCACCACCGCCGCTACCGTACCGGCCCGATGGCGTAGGCCATTCGCAATAGCTGCAGTATTGCTGTTGACGCTGATCGCGCCGGCGCGTGCGATGTATTGCACGCCGCTCGGCTCGGGAGGCCTGATCATTGGAGACTACCAGCCGCTGCAGTCCACGGCCATCGATGCACAAACGTCGTTTGCGATTGAATGCTTTCCGGCGTCGCCGGGGGAGCCACTGCAGCTGACGGTCAGGCTGCTCAACGCAGGCAGGGGATTGCTGCAACTGCCGAATACGCAGAGCCCGCTAAGTGCAGGCACGCTGCGCGTCCAGCTGTACCGAGATGCGGCGCGCACACTGCCATTGGACGAGCAGACGACAATCAGCTTCAGCGACCGTCCGGTGATACCGACGCGTTACTCGGTCTCGCTGTATGCGCGTGTGCCGGCGCGGCAGGATGTCGGGGTAGGCCAATATCAGCTGCCACTGACGGTCATCATTGAATACTGAACTGCACTCGCGGTGTCGAAACGCTGGCGGTCGCTACGTATGTATCATCGACTGCCGGGTGCACTGCTGACCACGCGCGGATTGCCGCTGGCGCCGATGGTCTGCAAGCTGACCGGGCGCCGCCAGACCCGGGTGATGTAATCCAGTACCCGCTCTGCACGCGTCAGGTCCAGGCCGCGGCCATCGCCTTCATGGTCATGGACCAGTTCCAGGCTGCCATCCATATGCATGGCCCTGACCGCGATGCGTGGCGCGCCATAGTTGAAGCGCGGCGCAAGTATCGCTTCACGGATCGCATGGATGTCACGCTCGGCAATCCGTATGCCGCCTTCATGATCGGTTTCATAGACGAACAGATCCAGCTTTTCTGCCAGCGGCACGGTCAGGTAGTTGCGCACGAAGCTGAAATCATCGTCCTCGCGCATCACCTGCCGCGCAAAGTGCAGGCCGCGGCGCTCGATCAGGTCCTCCCAGATCGAGAAGCCGAGGTGATAGGGATTGATCGCCAGCGCCAGCTGGTTGTCGGCGGCAAACGGCCGCACCACATCCGAATGTGCGCGCACGGCTTCCACGTAGAGGTCGGACGGCAGGAAGTCGGCCTCGCGCAGCAGCCGCGCGTGCCAGTACGAGGCCCAGCCTTCGTTCATGATCTGGCATGCGAATACCGGGTAGAAGTAGAACGACTCTTCGCGCACCGCGAGGAAGATGTCGCGCTCCCAGCCTTCCAGCTCTGGCGCGTAGTTCGCGATGAACCACAGCAGGTCGCGCTCGGGGCGCGGCGGTATCGGCGGCAAGGGCTTGCGCCCGCTGCGCGGCGCCGCCACGGCCTCACCCGGCAAATGGTGGTAGCGCTGCGCAAAGCTGCCATCATCGGCGGCATGCGAAGCATCGGGCGCGGGCTGGGCAGCGAAGGGCAGCCGGTGCAGCGGCTGGTTGATGTCCACATGCGGCTCCAGCGCCAGCGCGGCATCGAGGATGGCCTCGACCCGTTCCTGGCCGTGCTCGGCCAGCGCCAGCTCGATCGCATGCGCGCGCTCCGCAGCCTGCTCAAGGATGTGGCCGCCGGCCATCTCCATGAAGCGGGCGAACAGCTGATTGTTCTTCGCAAAATCCGCATGGCCGATCACATGCGCAACCACCAGCGTGTTCTCGGCCACCGAGTTGTCGCGTACCAGATAGGCATGGCAGGGATCGCCGGGGAACATCACCTCGAAGATGCGTGAATGCCCCATGCCTTGCCGTATCAACTGGTGAATGTAACGGACCCCGAACGACCAGTGGGGCATGCGCACCGGCAGTCCGTAGACCGAGATCTCGGTCATGAAGTTGTTCGGTACGACTTCGAAATCGACCGGGTAGTAATCAAGGCCGAACTGCTGCGCCAGTGCCTCGATGCGCTCCGCATAGCCGGTCAATGTCTTGCGGTCGCCATCGCCGTGATGGTCGTGACGATGGTCATGGCGATGCGCAGGCGCATCTGCCGCGCTGCTGTGCCGGGAGGATTGCGGATCGCCCTGTGACACATCGCTCATGCCGCCTCTCCCTGCAGCGCTTCCTGCATGAAAAACTGGCGTATCGCCTTCCACACATCATCCGGCTGGTGCAGGACGCAGCTGCCAAGCCGCGCACCCGCCTGCTCGAGCTGCAGGCAGATGGCTTTCATCTCGGTGTCGGTCACACGTGAAGAACCGGGCACGGTCTCGACATAGCCGACATAGTTCAGCAGCCCGGTCAGTTGCGCCAGTCCCTGCGTGGCCGCGCCGCGGTCTTCGGTGAAGTTCTCGCCGTCGGATGCATAGAACAGGTAGCCGTTGTATTGCGACGGATCGTAATTGCTGGCGATGATCTCCAGTGGCAGGTCGAACGCACTGGATGCACCGGTACCGCCGGTGCCGGTGACCTGGAAGAAGTCCGGTTCCGAAAACTCCCATGCCTGCGTGGTGTGCGCGATGAAGCGAGTCTCGACCTTGCCGTACTTGCGGCGTATGCCCTGCAATACGAAGAAGAAAAAGGTCTTGGCCAGCTTGCGTTCGGCATCGGTCATGCTGGCCGACACATCGAGCGCGAACAATACAACGGCGCTGGTGGCCGGCCGCCGGCGCTGCACCAGTTGCCGGAATCGTAGGTCTTCATTCGAGAAGGGCACCGGATCAGCCTGCATCGCGCGCCGCTTGACGGCTTCCTTCACCGTGCGTCGTCGGTCAAGCCGTGCACGCGCACCGCGCTTGTCCCACCCCTCGCGCACGAACTCATCATCCTCCACGACGGTCCTGCGGCGTGGCTGCAGGTCGGGCAGCTTCAGTTCTTCCCACAGCCAGTCGACGATGTCGTCGACCTTCAGCTCCAACAGCAGCCGCACGCCACCGTCGTCATTGCCGCCCTCGGCCTCGTCGCCATCGTCATCGCCCGGACGCGGCTGCGCCGGCCGCAGCACGTCGCCGGGCTGGCCTTGTCCCTGTCCGGCGTGGCGTTCGCTGTCGATCGCATTGTCGGACAAACGGAAACGCGCATGCTCGAGCACCTTGACCGGCACATGGACGGTGCGCTCCTGGGGGCCTGTGATCAGGTCGCCACCCGCGACCAGATCGGGCAGCTTCTGCTGCACGCTCTCACGGATTTTTTCGTTATGCCTGAGCCAGTCGCGTGCGCCACGCGAGAACAATGCGTACCAGGGGGAGCCGGAGGAAATCGTGCTGTGGACGCTCATGGGGTTTCGGTGTGCTCCTGGTTGCCTGCCGTTTGCGTCGTGTCCAAGGTCGTTTTCATCTCGATTGCCATCGCTGGTGCTTGCTTCATTCCTGTGCGAGCAGGGTGGTCACGTAATTCAGCGCCTCGCGCGCGCTGTGTGTGTCATAGCCGTATTCATCGACCAGACGCTGCTCGACGATGGAAATTTTCTGTCGAGCCTCTTCATCTGGTCTTGCGCTGGAACTGACGAGGCGTAGCACATCGCGGCGTTGCTCGAACAGGTATTGCTGCACGGCGTCATGTAATTGCGCATGGCTGTCGAGCGTGAATTTCTCGCCGCGCTTGAATGCACCCATCGCCTTCCTCACCACTTCCTGCCGGAACGACTGCTTGCCGGAATCGGAAATGTGGATCTTTTCCTCGACCGAACGCAGGAAACGCTCATCGGGCCGCCTTTCCTCATTGGTGATCGGGTCATTGACCTGGCGGTTGTCCAGCGTCGCCTCGACTTCGTCGAGGTATTTGTCCAGCAAGTCCTGCGCTTCCTGCTCGAAGGACACGAACAGCGCCTTGTGCACGTCTTCCTTGACCCAACGGTTGTAGAAGTGCTTGCGCGCCAGCACCAGGTAATCGATCCATTTGCGCTTTTTCTTCGGCTCGATGCGCGCATCGCTGTCGATCGCATCCTTCAGCGCCAGCAGCACGTCCATCGTGGTCAGGCTGCGCGTGTCCGACTGTATGATGGCGTTCGACAGCGCATTGATCACGAAGCGTGGCGACACGCCGCCCAGCCCTTCGTCCGGCATCTTCTGCCGCGCGCGCTCGGCCTCGGCGCGGTTCACGCCTTCGACGTCTTCAAGCGCATGCAGGCGCACCTTCTTCGCCAGTTCCTGGTCTTTTTCCTCGGCCTCGTGCAGCCGGGTCAGGATCGCGAACACAGCCGCCGCATGCAGCACATGCGGATCCAGATGCACGGATCTGAAGGCTGGCGCGGCCGACGAGATCAGCTTCTTGTAGATGCGTGCCTCGTCGTGATAGTTCAGCGTATAGGGGACCTGGATGATGACCATGCGATCGAGCAGGGCTTCATTCTCGCTCTCCTGCAGGAACTTGCGGAATTCGGCGAGGTTGGTATGCGCGAGTATGGTTTCATCGAGATAGATCAGCGGAAAGCGCGACACCTTGACGTTCTTTTCCTGGGTCAAGGTCAGCAGCAGGTACAGGAATTCGCGCTTGACCTTCAGGATCTCGATCATCTCCAGCATGCCGCGGCTGGCCGCATAGACGGCGCCGGACCAGGACCACGCGCGCGGGTCACCTTCATCGCCGAACTCGGCCACCTTGGAAAGATCGACCGAGCCAACCAGGTCGGCCAGGTCGGCCGTGGTCGGGTCATGCGGTGCATAGGTGCCGATGCCGCTACGGCCAGCTTCGGAAATGAAGAAGCGCTCGACCGGCATCTGCAGGAAGTCCCCGGCATAATGCTGCTCCAGCCGTGAACGGCAGAACGGGCAGATCTCGCCACTGATATCGACGCCGTAGGTCTCGCGAAAGCCCGGCCGCAGGGTATGCGGCACCAGGTGCAGCGGCGATTCACGCACCGGACAGCCCTGTATCCCGTACATCGCACCGGCGTCGGTATAGCTGTATTCCTCCAGCCCGCGCTTGTGCAAGATCACCACCGTTGACTGGCCCCCCTATGCCGGGCAGAGCAGCATCATCAGCCAA
>CAZCDW010000086.1:0-10544 GCA_964497485.1 uncultured Bifidobacterium sp. | reverse complement strand
TTGTGTATGCACCAAGGACCACCATGCGCGACGCCGCCATCAATCTGCGTGCCCTGCCCCAGCAGCGCGACCTGATCGACCAGGCGGCGCAATTGCTGGGCAAAAACCGCTCTGATTTCATGCTGGAAGCGGCCTGCGACAAGTTCGACATCGCGCTCGACTTCGAGCATTTCGACTGGGCACACTGCGACTACTACCTGCAGCACGGCCAGATGATGCCGGACGACTGGAAGACCCAGCTGCAGGACATGGACGCGATCTACTTCGGCGCCGTGGGCTGGCCGGCCACGGTGCCGGACCATGTGTCGCTGTGGGGCTCGCTGCTGAAGTTCCGGCGCGAGTTCGACCAGTACGTGAACCTGCGCCCATGCCGGCTGATGCCAGGCATACCGTCGCCGCTGGCCGGCCGCAAGCCGGGTGATATCGACTTCTATGTCGTGCGCGAAAACACCGAGGGTGAGTACTCATCCGTCGGTGGCCGCATGTACGAAGGCACGGATCGCGAAATCGTGTTCCAGCAGAGCGTGTTCTCGCGTACCGGCACCGATCGCATCCTGAAGTACGCATTCGAGCTCGCGCAGCGCCGCCCGAAGAAGCACCTGACCTCGGCCACCAAGTCGAACGGCATCTCGATCACGATGCCGTACTGGGATGAACGTTTTGCCGAGATGGCGCGTAGCTATCCCGGGCTGAAGGTCGACAAGTTCCATATCGATATCCTGTGCGCGCATTTCGTGCGTCATCCCGACTGGTTCGATGTCGTGGTCGCGTCAAACCTGTTTGGCGACATCCTGTCCGACCTCGGTCCCGCGTGTACCGGCACGATCGCGATTGCGCCATCGGCCAACATCAATCCCGAGGGACGCTATCCGTCGCTGTTTGAGCCGGTCCATGGGTCGGCGCCCGATATTGCTGGCAAGGGTATCGCCAATCCTATCGGCCAGATCTGGTCGGGCGCGATGATGCTTGAGCATTTCGGTCACGCCCCTGCGGCTATCGCCATCGTCGCCGCGATTGAAAAAGTGCTGGCCGCCGGCCCTAAAGACGCGCCGTTTACGCCCGATATGGGAGGCAAGGGGGGAACGTCGGAGCTCGGCAGAGCGATTGCTGCCAGCCTCTGATTGAGGTCAATTTGCTGAAATTGAAACGTTGATTGGGCGCAATAAGGGCTGATAAACCCGTTTAATTATTGCTTCTAACTCCCTAATTTACTTGCGGAATTGCACCATTTTGCTACACTGCAAGGCAGAATTTGGCATCTTTTTCCGGAGTCCCAATGCGCCGTTTCACTTTCAAAGCGCTGGTTGTTACTATGGCTATGGCCTTCGCGCTGCCCGCTGCGCAGGCTGCACGCACCCACAAGGACGCCGATGGCGGCAAATCCGCCCGCGTAAAAGTGAAGGCAGGTGCGACCAGCAAGCCGCGGGTCAAGATCATCCACGCCAACCTCAGCACCAAGCGTCGTGCGGTGGCCCAGCGCGTCGCCTACGCGTCGGCGATGGCCGGTGTACCGCCAGTGCTCACTGCGGGTGATCTCGCTGGCCTGAGCCTGACCCGCGATCCGCTCGACCTCAACTCCAGCGTCGCGCTGGTGATGGACCAGTCGACCAGTGAAGTGCTGTTCGAGAAGAATGCCGGCGTGGCCTTGCCGATCGCATCGATCACCAAGCTGATGACCAGCCTGGTCGTGGTCGAGGCCAATCAGGACCTCGATGAAGTCCTGACGGTGACCGAAGAAGACGTTGACCGCGAAAAATTCAGCCATTCGCGCCTGCGCGTGGGCTCGCAACTGACGCGCGCCAACATGCTGCATATCGCACTGATGAGTTCGGAGAACCGTGCCGCATCCGCACTGGGTCGCCATTACCCTGGCGGCATCCGCGCTTTCGTCGCTGCGATGAATGCCAAGGCCAATGAGATCGGCATGACCAGCTCTCACTTCGCCGATTCGACCGGTCTGAACAGCTCCAACGTATCCAGTGCACGCGATCTCGCGAAGCTGGTCGTCGCTGCTTACCAGCACCCGCTGATTCGTCAATATTCGACCGACAGCCGCTATGCGGTCGACCCGGGCGGTCGCCCGCTGCAGTACCGCAATTCGAATGGTCTGATCGAGAACCCGGACTGGGAGATCGGCCTGCAGAAGACTGGCTATATTTCCGAAGCCGGTCGTTGCCTGGTCATGCAAGTCCAGGTCGCGGGGCGTCCGGTCGTGATGATCTTCCTCGATTCCAAGAGCAAGCAGTCGCGCCTGGCCGATGCCAGCCGCATCCGCAAGTGGCTGGAGAACCGAGGTGCATCGGCGCTCAACGAGCGCAACGCGAAGCGCAGCTGATCACACCGGATCACATCGGATCGACACGCAGATCCATGAAAAAGGCGAACCTGAGGGTTCGCCTTTTTCATGCCGCCAGCGGCCCGGCGACGCTGGTGTCATGCGCTCTCGACCGAGCGGTAGCCCAACACGCCTGATATGTCGTTCGCCGTGGCGATCAGGTCTTCCAGCCATTCATCCTTCAATCGATCAACGGGCGCCGAGATTGACAGGCCGGCAATCAGCCGACCGCTGTCATCGCGTACACCGGCAGCCATGCAGCGCACTCCGAGCTCCAGTTCTTCATTGTCGCGTGCATAGCCACGCGCACGCACCAGCGACAGCTCGCGCTCGAGTTTCGCCAGATCCGTGATCGAGTTCTTGTTATGGCCTGCCAGCCCGGTGCGGGTCGCATAGGTGCGCACGGTCTTGGTGTCGTCGACCGACAGGAACAGCTTGCCAATGGACGTCAGGTGCAGCGGTGCGCGGCCGCCGATGGCGCGCACCACCTGCATCCCAGAGCGCTCCGAAAACGCGCGGTCGATGTAGACAATCTCGTCTCCCTGCCGTACCGACAGGTTCACTGTTTGCTGGGTCTTGCGGTGCAGCGCCTGCATGAAAGGCAGCGCCGCCTCGCGCACGTTCAGACGGCTCTTGACGATGTTTCCCAGCTCCAGCAGGCGCATGCCGAGACGATAGGTGCCGGGCTCGGCGCGGTCGACAAAGCGCTTGGCCACCATGTCATTCAGGATGCGGTGCGCCGTTGACGGATGCAGGCCGGTCGTGGCGGACAATTCCTTCAGGCTGACAGGGTCAGGATAACTGGCCAAGGCATCAAGCAGTGTCATCATGCGCTCGATGACCTGGATCGAGGTCTTTTCGGCAGCGGGTGTTTCGGGTTTCATATGGTGGTTGGTGCAATGCAATAAGCACGTTTATACCACAATGCGAAACGCTGTCACAAGCGCTGAAACCAGAAATTCGGTGCTCCCGCATGCGCGTTTCGCGGGTCTCGCTGCCGCAGCCCGATGTTGCGGTGATCTGCCTGAAAAGACTGCAAATATCGCCTTAGTGAAATCCATAAGCGCGCAAAAATTTTTCATCCTGCACGCAGGGTTTGCGGACTGTCGTTCGGCGGATAATGCGCTTGCTAAAAAACCCATATCACAGCAAGGATTCACATGCGTGTCGGACTGATGGTGACGTGCCTGGTAGACGTGATGCGTCCCGGGATAGGATTTTCTGCTATCAAGTTGTTGGAAGCGGCCGGTTGCGAGGTAGTGGTGCCCGAAGGGCAGACCTGCTGCGGCCAGCCCGCCTACAGCAGCGGCAACAAGGATGCGGCGCGCGAGCTGGCCGAGAAATTCCTCGACGACTTCGAAGGTGTCGATTACGTCGTGATCCCGTCCGGCTCCTGCGGTGGCACCATCAAGACCCATTACGACGACATCCTTGCCGGTCATCCGGCGCAGCTGGCGCGGTATGCGCGACTGAAGGAGCGCGTCTATGAACTGACCGACTTCCTCGTCAATGTCGCGAAGATCGACAAGCTGCCGGCCGCGGCATCGGGCGCATTCAAGGGCACGGTCACTTATCACGATTCCTGCTGCGGCCTGCGCGAGCTGGGCGTGCAGAAGCAGCCGCGCGAATTGATCGCCAAGCGCGACGGCGTACAGCTGAAAGAGATGGAGCAGGCGCGTGCCTGCTGCGGCTTCGGCGGCACCTTCGCGGTCAAGTACGGCGACATCTCGACCGCCATCGTCGACGAGAAATGCGAACACATTCATGCCAGTGGCGCTGATGCAGTCGTGCTCGGTGACCTTGGTTGCATGCTCAATATCGAAGGCCGGCTGCGCCGCACCGGCGACACGACCACTCGCGTGCTGCACGTGGCCGAAGTCCTCGCGGGAGATGCCTGATGCAAGTCCAGTCCATGCACTTCAAGGCGCGCGCCGGCCAGAAACTGGCTGACCAGCGCCTGCAACAGAACCTGAAGAAGCTGTCGACCAAGTTCGTTACCGCGCGCGCGTCGGCCATTACCGAGCTCGATGACTTCGAAGGTACGCGTGATGCGGCCATCGAGCGCCGCATGCGCGCGATCAAGAACCTCGATGTGTGGCTCGAAACCTTCGAGAAGGAAGCGACCCGTCGCGGCGCCACCGTACTGTTCGCCGAGAGCGCCGAGGATGCGGCCAAGCTGGTGGTGCAGATCGCGCAGAAGCACGAAGTGAAGAAGGTCATCAAGTCGAAGTCGATGGTGTCCGAGGAAATGGCGCTCAACAAGGCGCTGGAAGCGGTCGGCGTGACGCCGGTCGAGACCGACCTCGGTGA
The DNA here is from genome assembly GCA_964497485.1 of uncultured Bifidobacterium sp. Classification (GTDB taxonomy): domain Bacteria; phylum Pseudomonadota; class Gammaproteobacteria; order Burkholderiales; family Burkholderiaceae_D; genus Pernthalerella. The sequence continues at coordinate 5,899 of CAZCDW010000086.1, read as the reverse complement.
GTACATCCTGCAGATCAATGACAACGAAGCGCCGTCGCACATCATTGCGCCGGTGGTCCACAAGGACAAGGAGGAGATCGCCGACCTGTTCGCCAAGGTGCATCACAAGCCGCGCCAGACCGACATTGCCGCGATGACGCGTGAGGCGCGTGAAGTATTGCGCCCGCATTTCCTGTCGGCCGACATGGGCGTCACCGGCGGTAACTTCATCATTGCCGAGTCGGGTTCGGTGGCCGTCGTCACCAACGAAGGCAATGAAGGCATGTGCACCATCAAGCCGCCGAAGGTGCATGTCGTCGTCACGGGCATCGAGAAAGTGCTGCCGACGCTGGCCGATCTTGCGACCGTGATGCGTCTGCTGCCGCGTTCTGCGACGGGGCAGTCAATCTCGAATTACTTCTCGCTGCTCACCGGTCCGCGCGCGAAGGACGAGAAAGACGGTCCAGAGCACATGTACTTCGTGCTGGTCGATGGCGGCCGCACCGGCCTGATCGGTTCCGAGTTCGAGGAAATGCTGCGTTGCATACGGTGCGGCGCCTGCATGAACCACTGCCCGGTGTATCAGAAGATCGGTGGCCACAGCTATGGCTGGGTCTATCCGGGGCCCATGGGCAGCGTCTTGACGCCGTCTTATGTGGGGGTCGAAAAGGCGATGGACCTGCCGCAGGCCTCCACGCTGTGCGGCGAATGCCATGTCGTGTGCCCGGTGAAGATCCCGTTGCCGGATCTGCTGCGCAAGCTGCGTGAGAAGCAGTTCAAGAAGGGCCTGCGCCCGGTGTACGAGTACTTCGCATTCGGCGTCTGGGCCTTCTTTGCCAAGCGTCCAGCGCTGTACCGCTTCGCGACGAAGATGGCGGCGCGCGTGCTGAAGGCCTGGGGCGGCAGCGGCAAGATGATCCATGCATTGCCGATGGTCGGCGGATGGACGGATAATCGCGATATGCCGGCTCCTCCGGGCAAGACCTTCACGGAGCTGTACCGAGAGCGCAAAGCCCGTTGATCCATGCCTGATACCCAGCCGACCGACAGCCAGCAAGTCCATAGCGAATTCAAGAGCAAGAGCGGCCTCAGGCGCATCTTCTCGGCGTTTTTCTATTCGGTGGATGGCTTTCGGGCAGCCTGGAAGTTCGAGCATGCCTTCCGGCAGGAGCTGATGCTGGCCGTGCCCGGCATCGTGGTTGCGCTGTTCTTGCCGGTATCGGTATTGGAGCGGCTGGCGCTGATTGGCGTGCTGGTACTGGTGCTGGTGGTCGAGCTGATCAACTCGGCGATCGAAGCGGTGGTCGACCGTGTGTCGCTCGACCGCAATCCTTTATCCAAGAATGCCAAGGATCTCGGCAGCGCTGCGGTCATGCTGTCTTTCGCATTCGCACTGGTCACGTGGGGAGTGATCGTATTGCCGCTGCTGCACTGAACGTCAGCGCAGCCGACATCCCGCGAGCGCGGGATGCCGTCCCGGAACTGCAGGCTTACAGCCCTGGATTCGTGAACTCGAGGTGCACCTCGTTCACCGCCTTCACTACGTCGTCCGACAGCTTGATCGCATACGCATCGATGTTGGTCTTCAGCTGTTCCACGGTGGTCGCACCGATGATCGTGGATGCGACGAAGTTGCGCGTGTAGCACCAGGCCAACGCCAGTTCGGTTGCGCTCATCCCATGTTCTTGGGCGATCTGCATGTAGCGCTTCGTCGCCTCGATCACGCGCGGACGCATGTAGCGCGGGCTCCAGTTCGGCGGAAAAACGGTCAGCCGGCCATGCGCTTTCGGATTCTCGATGTACTTGCCGGTTAGCTGGCCAAACGCCAGCGGGCTGTACGCGAGCAAGCTCACGTCTTCACGGAAACAGGTCTCATCGAGACCGCTCTCGAACGCACGGTTCGCGAGATGGTACGCATTCTGTATCGATACGATGCGCGGCAAGCCATAGACCTGCGCGTGATAGATAAATTCCGAGACGCCCCAGGCGCTTTCATTGGACACGCCGATATAGCGGATCTTGCCTTCATCAACCAGCTCGGCCAGCGCTTCCAGCGTTTCGCCGATCGCGACGCACGGACGCTCTTTGTCACGATTGAAGAATTGCTGGCCGAAGATGGGCACGTTACGGCTGGGCCAGTGCAGCTGGTACAGGTCGAGGTAGTCAGTCTGCAGGCGTTTGAGGCTGCCTTCGATTGCGAGGCGGATATTCTTGCGATCGAAGTTGTTCTTGCCATCGCGAATCCAGGTCATGTAGGCCGGGCCGGCGATCTTGCTGGCCAGGACAATCTCGTCGCGCTTGCCGGTTTTTTTCAGCCAGCTGCCGATGATCCTTTCCGTATCGCCCTGGGTCTCGGCGCGCGGCATCACCGGATAGACTTCGGCGGTATCGATGAAATTGACGCCATGCGCCAGTGCATAGTCGAGCTGGCTGTGACCATCGGCCTCGGTGTTCTGCTCGCCGAAAGTCATCGTTCCGAGGCAGACTTTCGACACCATCAGGTCGCTGGTGCCCAGTTGAACCTTGTCCATGCTTGTCTCCGTATTGTCTTGTTGATGTTATCGGGTGTTGCAATCCTTGTTCAGCGTGCGGCCAGCGTCTTCGCGCATTCACCGACCAGTGCCGGCCCACGGTAGATCAGGCCGGTATACAACTGCACCAGGCTGGCGCCTGCATCGATCTTCGCCTGCGCATCGGCACCGGACAGGATGCCGCCGACGCCGATGATGGGAATCTGCGTGCCGAGCTCCTGTTTGAGCCCGGCGATCACACGGTTCGACAGCTCAAGCACCGGCGAGCCCGACAGTCCGCCGGCTTCATCGGCATGCGCGAGCCCCTGAACCGCATCACGCGTGATCGTGGTATTGGTCGCGATCACGCCGTCGATCTGGTGCCGCAGCAATGCGTCGGCGATCGTCTTCACCTGTTCGCCATCGAGGTCAGGCGCTATCTTCAGCACCACTGGAACATAGCGGCCATGCTGATCGGCGAGACGCGCCTGCGAGCCCTTCAGTTTGGACAGCAGGTCATCCAGCTCGGATGCCTGCTGCAACTGGCGCAGGTTCTTGGTGTTGGGCGACGAGATATTGACCGTCACATAGGCTGCGTACGGATAGACCTTCTCGAGACACAGCAGATAGTCATCGGTCGCGCGCTCGATCGGCGTGTCGGCATTCTTGCCGATGTTCAGGCCCAGTACGCCCAGCTTTTCCTGATAGAAGCGCGAAGCCTGCACATTGCGTACAAAGGCGTCGACCCCGCCATTGTTGAAGCCCATGCGGTTGATGATGGCGTTGGCTTGCGGCAGACGGAACATGCGCGGCTTCGCATTGCCGGGCTGCGCGCGCGGCGTCACGGTGCCGACTTCGATGAAGCCGAAGCCCAGCGCTGCCAGTCCGTCGATGTAAGCGCCATCCTTGTCGAGGCCTGCCGCCAGTCCCACCGGGTTCGGGAAGCGGATGCCCATCACCGTACGCGGGTCGGCCTTGGGTCGCGGCAGCAGCGCGGTCAGTCCCAGCGCGTAGGCACGGCGCAGCGCGGGCAGGGTCAGGTTGTGCGCCGTCTCGGGATCGAGCGAGAACAGCAGCGGGCGGACGAGGGCGTACAGGAGCTTGTCGGACACGATGATGCGGGCGGGTTCGCAGGTTGATGGAAAACTCTGCGCATTTTACCTGCGCGCATCGCTGCGGCTGGTGAGGATGGTCGACGCCGGGCTTATTCTGGCAACGGTTCCCAGCGTCCGCGACGCAATGCTTCGATCGGCTGGAAGTGGGTCTTGTAGTTCATCTTGCCGCTCTCGGCGATCCAGTAGCCGAGATAGACATACGGGATCTCCAGTTGCCGCGCCTGTTCGATCTGCCACAGCACGTTGTAGGTGCCGAGGCTGGACTTGGGCAGGTCGGGATCGAAGAAGGTGTAGACCGATGATAGTCCGTCGTCGAGCACATCGATGATACTGACCATGCGCAGCGTGCCATCCGTATCGCGAAACTCGACCAGCCTGGTGTTGACCTTGCTTTGCAACAGGAACTGCGCGTACTGGTCGCGGCTGTCCTGATCCATGCCGCCGCCCGCATGGCGCACGGCCTGATAGCGCAGGTAGAGTTCGTAATGCTCATGCACATAAGCCAGCCGTGACACCGACGCATTCAGATGCCGGTGCTGCTTCCATGCGCGGCGCTGGCTGCGGTTGGGCTCGAACTTCATCGCATTCACGCGGACCGGGGTGCAGGCCTGGCAGCCATCGCAATAAGGCCGGTAGGTGAAGATGCCGCTGCGACGGAAGCCGTTCTTGACCAACTCCGAATAGACATCGGCATTGATCAGGTGGGACGGCGTCGCCACCTGCGAGCGCGCCTGCCGGTCGTCAAGGTAGCTGCACGGGTACGGCGCCGTTGCATAGAACTGCAGCGTCGAGAAGGGCAGGTCCTTGAGATGGGTCATGGCCGTGAATTTACACTGATCGGGGGCCGTCGCGCAAAGTCTGGACGCATTTCTATCCTCCCGATACCAGCATGGGTGCCCATTCGACTATCGCGGGTTGCTCAAGTGCCGGTTTCATCAAGCTCAGAAAGCGATTTCGTGAGATGGGTCGGGCGCCCAGCGACGCCAGATGGCTCGTCTCCTGTTGGCAGTCGATCATCCGGACGCCATGTTCACGCAGGAAATGTACAAGGTAAGCCAGCGCCACCTTGGACGCGTCGGTCCGGCGTGCAAACATGGATTCGCCGTAGAACATGCGGCCGATGCAGACGCCATAAGCGCCGCCGGCCAGTTCGCCATCGACCCACAGCTCAGTCGAGTGTGCATGCCCCATGCTGTGCAGTGCGCAGTAGCCTTCGATGATCTGTGGCGAGATCCAGGTACCGCCGCTGCCCGGCCGCCAGTCGGCGCAAGCCTCGATCACCTGCCGGAAAGCCGAGTCGAAGCGCACCTGCCATCGTCCACCGTCGGTCATGCTGCGGTCGACCTTCTTCAGCAGCTTTTTCAGGCTGTGCGAAACATGGAAATCCTCGGTCATCAACACCATGCGCGGGTCGGTGCTCCACCACAAGATGGGCTGGTGCTCCGAAAACCAGGGGAAGATGCCATTCCGATAAGCCATCAGCAGCCGCTGCGGCGACAGGTCGGCACCGGCGGCCAACAGGCCAGGGGCGCCATCGCGCTCCGTCAGCGCCAGCGCAGGATCGGGAAACGGCGCATCGGGTTCGAGCCAGGGAATGGGCATGCTCACCAATTCGGAACGTCATTTCGCACTTTATGAGTGCGGCCCTGAACATGGACGAATTTGCAAAAGAAAAAACTCATTCAAATTCAGGGACTTGAAAACGATGTCCAAAAGCACCAAAAAGGTACGGAAATTGCTTCAGGGCAGGGCTCTAAATTAATCCTGCACTCAAAGAGGGAGACTTTCATGGATTCATTCCGCACCGGCGCGGATACGCTTTTCATACTGCTGGGCGCCATCATGATCCTGGCGATGCACGCTGGTTTCGCATTCCTCGAACTGGGCACGGTTCGCAAGAAGAATCAAGTGAATGCCCTCGTGAAGATATTAGTCGATTTCGCCATCTCGACGATCGCCTACTTCTTTGTTGGCTACGGCATAGCCTATGGCGTCGACTTCTTCGCCAGCGCCGATGTGCTGGCCGAGAAGAGTGGCTTCGAGATGGTGAAGTTTTTCTTCCTGCTGACTTTCGCGGCAGCGATTCCCGCCATCATCTCGGGCGGTATCGCCGAGCGTGCGCGCTTTCACCCGCAACTGGTCGCCACGGCCTTGCTGGTGGGTCTGGTCTACCCGTTCTTCGAGGGCATCGCGTGGAACAATCGCTCCGGCATACAGCCGTGGCTGGAGGCGACGTTCGGCGCCGCCTTCCATGACTTCGCCGGCTCGGTGGTCGTCCATGCCGTTGGCGGCTGG
>CAZCDW010000085.1:0-10566 GCA_964497485.1 uncultured Bifidobacterium sp. | reverse complement strand
CACGTGTTGGTGGCCACCACGGTGATCGAGGTTGGCGTCGACGTGCCGAACGCATCGCTGATGGTGATCGAGCATGCGGAGCGTTTCGGCCTGTCGCAGCTGCACCAGCTGCGCGGCCGGGTTGGGCGTGGCGCTGCCGCCAGCGCCTGCCTGCTGATGTACCAGGGCCCGCTGGGGCCGGTGGCGCGCGAGCGGCTGGGCATCATGAGGGAGACCAATGATGGCTTCGAGATTGCGCGCCGCGACCTCGAAATTCGCGGTCCCGGCGAGTTCCTCGGCGCGCGGCAATCGGGGCAGGCCATGCTGCGCTTTGCTGATCTGGAGACTGACCAGTGGCTGGTCGAGAAGGCGCGCGACATCGCTCAGCAGCTGCTGGCTGCACAGCCTTCGGTGGCCGACGCGCATCTGGCTCGCTGGCTGGGCGCGAAAGAAGACTATCTGCGGGTCTGACAACCTGGATTGATACTCGAGCCGGCGACCCGCCCGCACCATCGGCGCCCAACTATGCGACACTTACGCGCATGACATTGACAGAACTGAAATACATCGTAGCCGTTGCGCGCGAAAAGCATTTCGGGCGCGCTGCCGAGGCCTGCTTCGTCGCGCAGCCCACGCTGTCAGTGGCGATCAAGAAGCTCGAAGATGAACTGGGTGTCGCCATCTTCGAGCGCGGCGGCTCCGAGATCTCGGTGACGCCCATCGGTTCGCAGATTGTCGCGCAGGCCGAGCATGTGCTCGAACAAACGGCGTACATCAAGAACATCGCCAAGCAGAACAAGGATCCGCTGGTCGGACCCTTGCGCGTCGGCGTCATCTATACCATTGCTCCTTACCTGCTGCCGCAACTGGTGCCGACATTGATCGACACCGTGCCACAGATGCCGCTGGTGTTACAGGAAAATTTCACGGTCAAGCTGATCGAACTGCTGCGCGCCGGCGAGCTCGATGCCGCGATCATGGCCCTGCCGTTCAATGAGCAGGGCCTGAATGTTTTGCCGTTGTATGACGAGCCCTTCATGGTCGCGGTACCACGCAATCATCAGTGGGCCACGCGCCAGTCGCTGTCAGCTGACGAGCTGAAACAAGAGACCATGCTGCTGCTGGGAGCCGGTCACTGCTTCCGCGACCAGGTGCTCGAAGTTTGTCCGGAGATGTCGCGCTTCTCGAGTGGCAGCGGCGGTATCGCGCGCACCTTCGAAGGCTCGTCGCTGGAGACCATACGGCACATGGTGGCCTCGGGCATCGGCATCACCGTGTTGCCGAAGGCATCAGTCCCTGCAAGCACGGGTACCGACAACATGCTGCAGTACATACCTTTCGACGAACCGGCACCGTCGCGGCGCGTCGTCATCGCGTGGCGCAAGAGCTTCACGCGCGGTGGCGCCATTGAAGCGGTGCGGCAGGCCGTGCTGTCATGCAAGCTGAACGGCGTGCAGATGCTGCCCGACGCTGCTCTGGTGGCCGAGCACTGAGCGCCGTCGCTGCACCCCGAATTTTCTCTGCTCCGGCCAGTCGCTGACACGCCTCATCGCCTGCCCCGCCCGCCGCGCTCAATTTACTCTGCGCTACACTGCGCGCCATGAACGACGCCGCCGACTCCGCTCCCCTTCATCCCTTGCTGCATCGCTTGCGCCTGTACGCACGGCTGGTCCGGCTGGACAAGCCCATCGGCAGCTTGCTGCTACTGTGGCCGACACTGTCGGCGCTGTGGCTGGCATCGAATGGTCGGCCGGACTGGCATCTGGTGCTGATCTTCAGCATTGGCACGGTATTGATGCGCTCTGCCGGTTGCGCGATCAATGATTTCGCCGACCGTGACTTCGACAAGCATGTGAAGCGCACCGCTGAACGACCGCTGACCTCGGGCCAGATCGCCGCATGGGAAGCCGTCGCTGTCGCCGCTGTACTGGCCATCGCTTCCTTCGTGCTGATCTTGCCGCTGAACCGGCTGACCTGGCAGCTGTCGGTGGCGGCGGTGGTCATCGCCGGTACCTATCCGTATTTCAAGCGCTTCTTCGCGCTGCCGCAGGCGTATCTGGGCATCGCCTTTGGCTTCGGTATACCGATGGCCTATGCGGCGGTCTTGGACACGGTACCGGCCGAGGCCTGGATACTGCTGCTGGCGAACGTGTTCTGGGCACTGGCCTACGACACCGAATATGCGATGGTGGACCGTGACGACGACTTGTTGATAGGCATACGCACATCAGCGATCACCTTCGGCCGCTTCGATGTGCTGGCCGTAATGCTGTGCTATGCGATCAATCTCGCGCTGATCACTGGCGTCGGCCTGTCACGCGGGCTGGGCCTGCCCTTCATCGCTGGCATCGTGGTCGCTGTCGGTATCGCGGTCTATCACTGGGTGCTGATCCGCGACCGCGATCGCATGCGCTGCTTCGCCGCCTTCCGACACAATAACTGGCTGGGTGCTGCCGTATTCGCCGGCATCGCTTTGGGTTGGCTGTCTTTCAAGGCCTGAACGGCGCTTCGGTACAACAGACAGCGCTTTCCCCCGCTATTCCCGTAGAGCGCCTGATTCGGCAGGCCAGATAATCGCGCGACAGGCGGGTGATGTTCACCCGCCTGTCCCTGTCACCCAGCGCGCGACCTTGATGGATATCTCCGAATTGCTTGCTTTCGCCGTCAAGAACGGCGCCTCCGACCTTCACCTGTCTGCCGGGCTGCCGCCGATGCTGCGCGTGCACGGCGATGTACGCCGCATCAACTTGCCGCCCATGTCGCATAAAGACGTGCACGCGATGATCTACGAGGTGATGAATGACAGCCTGCGCAAGCGCTATGAAGACGGCCTTGAAATCGACTTCTCGTTCGAGCTGCCGGGCGTCGCACGCTTTCGCGTGAATGCGTTCAATCAGGATCGCGGCGCTGCGGCGGTGATGCGCACCATCCCGTCAAAGATCCTGACACTGGAAGACCTGGCCACACCGGCCATCTTTGCCGATCTGGCGCTGAAGCCGCGCGGGCTGGTGCTGGTGACGGGGCCGACCGGTTCCGGCAAATCGACCACGCTGGCAGCGATGGTCAATCACGTGAATGAAAACGAGTATGCGCACATCCTGACGATCGAAGACCCGATCGAGTTCGTGCATGAATCGAAGAAAGGCCTGGTCAACCAGCGCGAGGTCGGCCCGCACACGCACTCCTTTGCTGCTGCGTTGCGCTCGGCATTGCGCGAAGATCCGGACGTGGTGCTGGTCGGCGAACTACGCGACCTCGAAACCATACGACTGGCATTGACAGCCGCCGAGACCGGCCACCTGGTATTCGGCACCCTGCATACCGTATCGGCACCAAAGACGATAGACCGCATCATCGACGTTTTTCCCGGCGATGAAAAAGACATGGTGCGCGCAATGCTGTCCGAATCCTTGCAGGCGGTGATCTCGCAGACCCTGATCAAGACAAAAGACGGCAATGGCCGCGTCGCTGCGCACGAGATCATGCTGGGCACACCGGCGATCCGCAACCTGATACGCGAAGCCAAGGTCGCCCAGATGTATTCGGCGATACAGACCGGCAGCAGCTTCGGCATGCAGACACTCGATGCCTGTCTGGCCGACCTGGTCAAGCGCAATCGCATCACGCTGGCTGCCGCACGGCAGTGCGCAAAGATGCCGGAAAACTTTGTCGGATAAGGAGAGCGCGATGAATCCGATGCGTGCAGAAACACTGATCGACCAATTGCTGGCCACCATGAAGGAACAAGGCGGCTCCGACCTGTTCATCACCGCCGGCTTCGCGCCAGCCATCAAGCTCAATGGAGTCGTCACTGCGGTTGGTGACCAGATTCTGTCAGCCGACGATAGCGCGATGCTGGTGCACTCGGTGATGAATGAGCGCCAGCGCACCGAGTTTGCCGCGACCCGCGAGTGCAATTTCGCGATCAGCCCGAATGGCATCGGCCGCTTCCGTGTGTCGGCCTTTATGCAGCAAGGACATGCCGGCATGGTGGTGCGCACCATTAATACCGAGATCCCCGGCATAGAGCAGCTGGGCATGCCTTCGCAACTGAAAGACATCGTGATGAGCAAGCGCGGCCTCGTCATCATGGTCGGTGCCACCGGCTCCGGCAAATCGACGACGCTGGCGGCCATGGTCGGGCATCGCAATGCAAACAGCCAGGGCCACATCATCACCATCGAGGATCCGATCGAGTTCGTCCATCCCCACCTGAACTGTATTGTCACGCAGCGCGAGGTCGGCACCGATACCGAGGACTGGCATACCGCGCTGAAGAACACGCTGCGGCAGGCGCCGGACGTGATCCTGATCGGCGAGATCCGCGATCGCGAAACCATGGACCATGCGATTGCCTTTGCCGAGACCGGCCACCTGTGCCTGGCCACGCTGCATGCCAATAACAGCAACCAGGCGCTGGACCGCATCATCAACTTCTTCCCGGAAGAGCGACGTCAACAGCTGCTGATGGATTTGTCGCTGAACCTGAAGGCCATGATCTCGCAGCGGCTGATCCCGCTGAAAGACCGCAGCGGTCGGGTGGCGGCCGTCGAGATCATGTTGAACTCGCCCCTGGTGTCCGAGCTTATCTTCAAGGGCGATGTGCACCAGATCCGCGACGTGATGAAGAAGTCGCGTGAACTCGGCATGGTCACCTTCGACCAGGCGCTGTTCGATCTTCACGAAGCCGACAAGATCACGCTGGAAGATGCCTTGCGCAACGCCGATTCCGTGAACGACCTGCGGCTGGCGATCAAGTTGCAGGGCAAGGATGCGCGCGGCCGCGATCTTGCGGCAAGTACGCAGGGGCTGGGCATCGTCTGAGAGACATCTGCTGAACCGGGCCGTGCGGATAGTATGGTCTGCACGGCATTGACTGAACATCAATTGCCTGCCTCATCACAGCTTGCGGCAAAAGCCTGATAAAGCCTGGTCATTCCTGCGTTAACGGCAGATCGGCGGCTTGATTTAGGGCTTTTCAATTCGCAAGCTGCCCTCCTTTCTTCACTCTGTTCGCCCGAAATCCCGACGCGTCGCGGCAGTAAATTCATTGCTGAGAAATAGCCAAGTCCATTGAGCGCTTGCTATCGCTCGCCGCGCACATTTCAGGAGAACTCCATGCGAACCTCAATCAAGACCCTCCGTCGCCAACAAGGCTTCACCCTGATCGAACTGGTCATCGTCATCGTCATCATCGGCATCCTCGCCGCGATCGCGTTGCCGAAGATGACCGACCTCGCCGGCAATGCCCGCGCAGCGACCATCAAGGGGGTGACTGGCAGCCTCGCTTCGGCCAACACGGCGATTTACTCGGCGGCCCAGATTGCCAACCAGGGCGGCGCGACCGGCACCGTGAATGCCTGTGGCACCTCTGGCATCAACACCGTGTATGGCTATGCAGCCGACACCACCGAACTGCTGAAGTGCGTCGGCCTGGCACCTGCGGCTGACTTCAACACGGCGACGGCGAACACGGTCTCGCACTCGGGCGCTACGACCCCGGCCTCGTGCAATGTCGTCTATGTACCGGCCACGGCCACGGCACAGCCCGGCTACACCGTCACCGTCACCGGCTGCTGAACCAGCGCGGAATGGAACACTGTCATGGACCTGAAGCTGCGCCTCCCCCGCCTGCCGCGCCGGCAGTGGGTGCGCGGCTTCAGCCAGATCGAGCTCGTGACCACGATCACCGTGGCCAGCCTGATGTCAGCCTCGGTGGTGCCGAAAATGATTCCGCAAGCCAGCCGCAGCGCTGCCAACTGGCAGGCAGTGCGGCTAGCCGATGATCTCAGGCATGCACGCTTGCTGGCCATGTCACTCGGCAAACCGCTGTCTTTCAACAGCGATGCCGCTTCGTGGCGCGTCAGCTGCATCAATGCCGGCAGCTGCACGGTGGTGACGCCACCGGCGCAGACCTGCCCGAACCCGACCCTTACCCTGCTCGACCCGGGCCATCATGGCGGCTTCTGTGTCGCTGTTGAAGGCGGTATCACATTGTCCGGCCCGGCATCGATCCAGTTCGATCTGCTGGGGCGCCCGCAATCCGCGAGCACGATGACTTACCAGCTGTCGGCGAATGGCTCGGTGGTCGCAACCGTCACTGTTGCGCCCGGCACCGGCTTTGTCACGACGGCACAGCTGCAATGAAAGCTCCGCATCGAACAAGACAAGCAACCTCAGGCTCCATCCAGGGTTTCACGCTGGTCGAGCTGGTGGTGCTGATCGTCGTGTTCTCCGGTTCGCTGGTGGCTTTGCTGTCGGTATCGCGCGAGTCTGCGCGGCGCATCGCCGAAGTCGATGCCAGTGCGCGCGCGATGCAGTACGCGCAGGAGCGCGTGGAAATGGTGCTGGCAGATCGGCGCAACCCGAACCGCGGCTATGCCTATGTGCCACTGCAATCGGCCAGCTGCAATGCCGTGTCAGCCAGCTGTGCCTACCCGTATGAAAACCCGATCACGGGCACCTTGCTCGCTCGCAGCGTGCAAGTCACGGATATCTCGGCCACCAGCGCCTGTCCGAATCCGGCGAATGGCTGCAAGCAGGTGCTGGTCACCGTCACCAGGAATGGGCGCACGCTCGCATCACTCGCGGCGCTGCTGGCCAACAACTGACCATGAACACGCATGCCTCCGTCCATCAGCATGGGTTCAGCCTGATCGAACTTGTGATCGCGATGGTACTGACCTCGATGCTTGCCGTGGCCGCGATGCAGCCGGTGCTGCGCGCGCTGCAGGCGCGTGCGGCGGTGGCCGGCAATCTGGCGGCGATCGACGGGCTGCGTTATGCAACCGAGCGCATGCTGCGCGAGCTGCGCCAGGTGCGCTATGACGCGCAGGGCAGCGGCTTCCAGCTATTGCCGCTGGATGCGATCGCCGGCACGACCAGCGCCAGCGCCGGCCTGTGCTTCAGCCGTGCCGGCGGCAGTGGCGGCAATGCGTGGAGCAGCCTGTCGTTTCGCCAGAGCGGCGCGCTGGCCACACTCGATACGGTCAGCTATCCCGGCTGCACGGCGACGGCACCCTCCCCGCTGGCCGACAAAGTCAGCGCGCTGCGCTTCGATTACTGGGCCTATGGGAGCGGCGGCACGCCGGTGGCGCTGGCGCTGAATGATGCCGCGTTCGGCACCCGGCTGTCCTATATCGATATCACGCTGACGGTGACGCCGGATAACGGCGCTCCGGTCAGCCATCGCTCACGTGTGGTGCTGCGCAATGGCGCATGGGGGGTCACCAAGTGAGCGCTGAATTTCCTTGTACGCGCCGGAGGTACCCGCGCCCAAGACACCGCCGTCCGCCATCAAGAGCGCGGCAGCGCGGCGTGTTCGCGATCGTCACCGTGCTGATGCTGCTGATTGTCGTCGCCTCGTCGCTGCGCTTCCTGCTGACAGCCGCTGAATCCAACAGCAGCGCCACGCTCGCTCACCAGCAAAGCACGAAAGCACTGCTGGCTGCCGACAGCGGCATCGAATCCATGCTGGCGAAGATGCGCAAGGCCGGCCCCATGGCCTGTACGAGCGCCAGCTTCGCATCCGGCACGCTGGATGGTGCCAGCTATGCCTTGCAGTCAGTCACCAGCGTCACCAATATTTCCGTGTCTTCGTCTTGCAACGGGATGCTGGTCGCGCGTGGCTGCCGCGGGCAGGCACAAGGCAGCGTCGGTTCGAGCACGCGCACCGTCAGTGTCGATATCGCCTATTGCTCGCCCACCAGCGCCGGCGTCGCCGGCTTCGGTGGCTATACGACCAACATCGCGCAGACCATCAATCCTTATCAGGCCAACTCGGTCATCGTCAGCAATCTCGCCTTCCGTCGCAAGAGCGATGCCGGCGGCCCGAACACCTCGGCCACCAATTGCACGCAGACCGGCACTTACTCGGGCACTTGCACGCAAGGCTGGAGCATACAGTCCAGCTCCGGCATACCGGCCGTCGGCGGCCGCGGCGTGATCGCGACCACCACGGCCGTCGGCGATTACACGGTGGTGCAGAACCTCGGCGCTGATCGCAACTATGTCGCCACTGGCGCCATCTTCGAGGGCAACGGTGTCACCTATCTCGGTTCGTACGCCGATGACCAGAGCGCGCAGAACAAGGGCACGGCTGGCACTTCCAACACCGTCGCCGGCCAGGTCAAGGATGGACGCACGCTGGGCACCAGCGCCACCGGCACGGCCGGCTGGTGCAAGGGCGCCGATACCCTGGTGTTCGGCTTCTCGGCCAAGGCCGAGTCACCGAATGACACACTGACCTCGGTCAGCTTCGGTGCGGCCAAGATGCCGATGGTACTGCTCGAGCGCTTCCACTCGCTGACCTATGACATGTACTCCGAGGTCTGGTACCTGTACAAGCCGGTTGCACAGGGCGGCGTCGACAGCCTGTTCGCGACCGGTGGTCCGACCGATTTCAGTTTCACCACACAAGGAACGACCACCGACGAATGGGCGGCCGGCTTTGCGTGCCTGAAGAACGTCGACCCGGCCACACCACGCGGACTGGTGAGCTTCATGCAACCGTACAACTGGTGGGAGCCGTTCTGATGGCTGGCAAATTCACTCTGCCCGCGCTGGCACGACTTCCACGCCTGCCCACTCTGGCCGCGCTCAGGGCATTCAAGGCACGCTGGTCCTCGATGGCTGCGCAGCGCCTGCACGCCTCGCCGTGGGCGGCTGTCGACTTCTCGGCGCGCCATGCATCTGCGGTGCTGGTCGCGCCACCGCAAGCGGACGGCCGGCCGCGCGTGCTGCAGGCCGTACTGGCCGAATTCGACAGCAAGCTGCCCGATGCAGCTCAGCTGGTCACGCTTGCACAGCAAATCGAAGCAGGCGCGCGCCAGTGGACGCTGCTGCTGCCGCGGGATGAATACCGTGTCACCGTCATGGCCGAACCTGCGGTGCCGGCCGCCGAGCTCGCGCAAAGCGTGCGCTGGCAACTGGCGCCGACACTCGACTTCGCCGCCGAGGATGCATCGGTTGATTTCATGAAGATACCGACCCGGGCCTGGCAGCCCGAGCGCTCGCCGGACTTGTATGTGATCGCTGCGCATGGCGATGCCGTCCGTCAGCGTGCCGCATTGTTTGACGAAGCCAAGCTGAAGCTGGCCGCAATCGATATCCGCGAAACGGCGCAGCGCAATGTCGCCGCGCTGGCCGAACGCAACGATGAATTGCTGGTGATGGTGGCCTTCGGCAAAGATGACGTGCAGATCAGCTTCAGCTGGCACCGCGAACTGTACATGGACCGCCTGATTGCCGAGGCCGCTGACCGTGACGACCATCCGGAACGGATCGCGTCCAACAACGAGCGCATTGCATCGCAAATACAGCGCTCCATCGATGCCGTGCGCAGCGATTACCCATTCATGATGGCTGCGCGCGTGTTGGTGGCCGGCGCTCCCGAAGGTTTTTGCGAACTGCTGGCCGCCAGCCTGCCCGAGCCTGTCGAAGCCCTGCAGCCGGAGCAACTGTTTGACCTGTCACGCACGCCCGCTTTGCGCGACCCACAGGTATTCATTCAGCACTTCCATGCGATAGGCGCGGCGCTGCGCGGCCTGGAGCCGGTCACATGAGCCAGCAGATCAACCTGTTGCCGCGCGCGCCGCGCGCGCCGGTGCTGTCGGCACGACGCGCAATGGTCGGGGCGCTGCTGTGGGCGTTGATGCTGGGCGCACAGGTGGCCTGGCAGGCCAGCCAGGCAGATGCGGCGCATGCCGCGGCCGACAGCAGCGAGCAGGCGCTGAAGCAGCAGAAGCAATTGTTGCTGGCACTGCAGACGCGGCTTGGCGAATCGACCAACCCGAACAACATCGCTGCGCAGATTGCGGCGCTCGAGCCACAGACGCGCGTCTCGCGCGACCTGCTGGCGCGGCTGAAGGCGGGCGATCTCGGCAGCCTCGACGGCTATGGCGAAGAACTGACGGAGCTGGCGGCGCTGCCCAGGCAAGGGGTCTGGCTGACGCTGGTATCGATTTCGAATGCCGGTCGCACGCTGCGCATCGAAGGCCGCGCGCTGAAAAAAGAAGACGTGCTGCCGTATGCATCTGCGCTGAACGAGGCCGTGCACAAGTATGGCGCGCAGCTGAACCAGATCGAGGTCGCACCGATGCAGACCAACCCCGACGATGAGCAGGCGTCGGTGCCGATCTATGTTTTCAAACTGTACTGAAGGGCGCCCATGTCATCGCTTTCCCTGCGCTCCCACTGGCAAACGGCAATCCGCGCGTTCGAAGGCAAGTCCTCGCGCGAACGGATGCTGATGCTGTCGGCCTTGCTGGCGGCACTGTACTTCGTGGTCGACCTGACCGTGCTCGCCCCACAGCACAAGCGCATCCGTCAGTGGCAAACGCAGACCGAGATCAACCAGACCGAGGAGCAGCGCGTGCAGAAGCAAGTGGCCGAATTGTCCACACAGCTCGCGGCGCTGAATGCCGGCGACAAGCAGGCCGAGCTGGATGAGCTGACGCGCATCATTGCCGAAGCCGACTACCTGCTGTCCGAGGACGATGGCAGCGCGCTGAAGTTGTCGGCGCTGCTGAACACGATGCTGCGCACCACGCCGGGCCTGAAGCTGATGTCGCTGAAGACCTTGCCGGT
>CAZCDW010000084.1:0-10614 GCA_964497485.1 uncultured Bifidobacterium sp. | reverse complement strand
TGCTCACGGGCAAAAGATCGTAATTGCAAAAACAAATACATTAGAGAAGAAGACCCTGATGTCCTTCTGCACTTCTTTCTCTTCGAACTTGCGGCCGATCAGTCGCTTGACCGCGAACAGCGTGTTCTTCGGGTTGGTCACAGCCTGGCGCTTGGCCGGCGCGCCGACCAGGATCTCGCCATCTTCCTGATACGCGATGATGGACGGCGTGGTGCGCGCGCCCTCTGAATTTTCAATGACCTTGGGCTGGCCGCCTTCCATAATGGCGACGCAGGAGTTGGTGGTGCCCAGGTCGATGCCAATCATCTTGCCCATGATGTATTCCCTCTTCACTTGATTCTGAAAAATTCGTTCAACCCGCAGGATCCGTGATGCCGGATCCCGCTTCTGCTTTGATGCGTATCTGTTACCGATATGCGGCGGCGCAGCGGCTTTTCAACCCGCGCCATCCGGTACTGCGCTTCGTTACTGGGAAACCGTGACCAGCGCCGGCCGCAGCAGGCGCTCGGAAATCATGTAGCCCTTCTGCAGCACGGTGACGATGGTGTTCGCTTCTTGCTGCGCCGGCACCATCGAGATCGCCTGATGCTTCATCGGATCCAGCTTCTCGCCCTGCTGCGGGTTAACTTCGAGCAGGCGGTGTTTCTCGAACGCCGACGACAACTGCTTGAGGGTCATGTCCACGCCCTCCTTCAGCGATTCGATGGACGGCGTCTCGATCTTCAGCGCCATCTCCAGACTGTCCCTGACCGGCAGCATGGCTTCGGCAAAGGACTCGACGGCAAACTTGTGGGCCTTGGCAATATCCTCCTGCGCGCGGCGGCGCGTGTTTTCGGCGTCGGCCTTCGCACGCAGGAAAGCGTCCTGCATCTCGGCGAGCCTGGCTTGCGCTTCGGCCAGCTGGGCCACGAGGTCAGGCTGGCCTTCTGCCGCAGCTTCGCCGGCACCGGGGGCCACACCCTCGGCGGCCGGGGCAGCTGCGGCCTCAGCTGTGGGCGGCACTTCGTCGTTCGGGCGATTTTCGCCTTGGCTCATAAAATCTCCATAAAATTCAATGACTTGCAGAAACTATGCGCAAGATATGGGGATGACTGCGGGCTTTTCAAGGAAAAAGCCGCAAAAAATTGCTGTGGGTAAGGGCTCCGGCCGGACAGCCGGAGACCGGAGGGAGTATCAGTCGGCCGAACCCAAGGCCAGCGCCTCGCGGCGGCTGGTGTCTGCGTCGGCACGGCGCACGGCCTGAGCCTCGGGGCTGCCGGCCAGCGGCCAGCCTGCCGCATGCTGTTCGACCAGTCCGGCCATCGCGGCGATCCATTGCGGATCGCTGTTCAGGCAGGGAATGTAGTGGAAGGCCTTGCCGCCGGCGGCGAGGAAATCTTCCTTCGCTTCCATTGCAATTTCTTCCAGCGTCTCCAGGCAATCGGAAGTGAAGCCCGGGCACATCACGTCGACGCGACCGACGCCATCCTTCGCGAGCTGCTCCAGCGTGGGCGCGGTGTAGGGCTGCAGCCATTCGGCCTTGCCGAAGCGCGACTGGAAGGTGACGAGATACTGGTCTTTCGACAGACCCAGTTTCTCGGCCAGCAAGCGCCCTGTCTTGTAGCACTCGCAGTGATACGGATCGCCGAGCAGCAGCGTGCGCTTGGGCACGCCGTGGAAACTCATCACCAGCTTGTCCGGACGGCCATGCTGCGCCCAGTGCGTGCGCACGCTGGCCGCGAGCGCCTCGATGTAGGCATCGTCATCGTGGTAATGCTTGATCAGCCGCAGCTCCGGGATATTGCGCACGCCGGTCAGGTGCGCAAACAAGTCGTCGAAGACCGAGGCCGTGGTCGTACCCGAGTACTGCGGATACGCGGGGAGCACGAGGATGCGATCGATGCCTTCAGCCTTCAGCTGGTCGAGCACCGACGGCAAGCTCGGATTCCCGTAGCGCATCGCATAGACAACGCGCACCGCATGGCCACGCTCGTTCAATGCTTGCTGCAGCGCCTGTGCCTGCTTCTCGGTATGCACCTTCAGCGGCGAGCCTTCTGCCGTCCAGATGGAAGCATACTTGTGCGCGGACTGTCGCGACCGCAGCGGCAAGATGATGCCGTTCAGGATGAACCACCAGACCGCGCGCGGGATCTCGACCACGCGCTGGTCGGACAGGAATTGTTTCAGGTAGCTGCGCACCGCCGCCGGTGTCGGCGCATCCGGCGTGCCGAGGTTGGCCAGCACGACCGCCGTCTGGCTGACCGTGCCGTGACGGTAAGCGGGTTCCTTGTTGAAGCCCATCGGGGAAAGACCTTTCGTTGTTATCTGTTGGCAGTGCCAGGGCGGCTACAGGGCCACTGCAGGGACGCCACATGCAGCGCCGATCACGAAGCGAGCAATTCCCGCGCATGCTTGCGCGTGGTCGCCGTGATCTCGAGACCGCCGAGCATACGCGCAATTTCCTCGACGCGCTCGGACGCAGCCAGCGGCGCGATCCGTGACACGGTGCGACCGTCGCCTGTCGTGCCTTTGCTGACCTGGAAGTGCTGCGCCGCCTGGCTGGCGACTTGTGGCAGGTGGGTCACGCACAGTACCTGCCGATCCTGGCCCAGTTTTTTCAGCAGCCGGCCAACCACTTCGGCCACACCGCCGCCAATACCGCTGTCGACCTCGTCGAAGATCAGCGTCGGGGTCGCGGTTGCACTGGAAGCGATCACGGAAATGGCTAGCGCGATACGCGCCAGCTCGCCGCCGGATGCGACCTTGGCCAGCGAGCGCGGCGTGGTACCGGCATGACCGGCGACCAGAAACTCGACTTGCTCGATGCCATGCGCTGCCGGCTCGGCTGTGTGCAATGCGATCTCGAATCGACCGCCGGCCATCGACAGGTCTTGCATGGCCGCGGTGACCGCCGCTGACAAGGACTTGGCCGCCTTGGAACGCGCTTTCGACAATTTGGCCGCCAGTGTCTTGTACGCATCGAACAGCTTCGCTTCCTGCTCGCGCATCGCGTCGAGGTCGGTGGCGTCGGCGAGTTGCTTCAGGCGCTCGGACAGCGACGCGAACTCCTGTGGCAAGTCATCGGCAGCCACGTGAAACTTGCGCGATGCCGAATGCAACGCTTCCATCCGCGATTCGACCGTACGCAACCGCTCCGGGTCAAGCTCGATGCGACCAAGGTAATCATGCAATGCATAGACGGCTTCCTGCAGCTGTATGCGCGCCGGCTCCAGCGCCTCAAGCACGGGCTTGAGCTTGTCGTCGATGTCGACCAGCTTCGACAGCTTTTGCTCGATCGCGGTGACCTGCGACAGGATGGGAGCGCCGTCGTTTTCATCCAGCAGCTGCAGCGCATGCTGTGCGCCATCGATCAGCGATGCCGCATGCGACAGGCGGCTGTGTTCGTTGCTGACTTCGGCCCATTCGCCGGGACGTGCGGCCAGCTTTTCCAGTTCGCCGACCTGCCATTCAAGGCGTTCCCGCTCCATCAGCACATTCTTTGCGTCACGCTCGAATTCTTCGCGCTGCTTGGCCAGCGCGCGCCAGCTGCGGTACGCAGCGGACACAGCTTTCACATCATCTTGCAGGCCGGCATGCGCATCGAGCAGCTGCCGCTGCGCATCGGCTTTCATCAGCGATTGATGCGCATGCTGGCCGTGTATGTCGACCAGTAACTCGCCGAGCTCGCGCAGCTGCGCGACGGTGGCGGTCACACCATTGATGAAGGCCTTCGAGCGGCCGCC
The DNA here is from genome assembly GCA_964497485.1 of uncultured Bifidobacterium sp. Lineage (GTDB taxonomy): Bacteria > Pseudomonadota > Gammaproteobacteria > Burkholderiales > Burkholderiaceae_D > Pernthalerella. Next base: position 6,892 of record CAZCDW010000084.1, on the reverse strand, counting down.
ATTGTCGATCACCCGGCGCAGCATCAGCACGCCATCTTCCGGTTCGAAGGCATTTGCCTCCAGCCAGGCCGCCAGCTCCGGCATCTCGGAACCCGGTGTGCCGACGAATTCAGCACTGATGTCGGCCTTGGTCGCACCTTCGCGCACCACGCTGGCATCGGCACGGCCGCCGAGCGCCAGTGTCAGCGCATCGATCAGGATGGATTTGCCGGCACCGGTCTCGCCGGTGAACACGGTGAAGCCGGCGGACAGGTCGAGCTCGATCGCGTCGACGATCACGAAATCACGGATGGCGAGGGTACGCAGCATGATGGGGAAAGACGATCCGGGTGGCTATGGCTTGTTATTGCTCTTGGTTTTTCCAACCTGCGCCGCCTGATGCGCGAGGAGGCGGCCGGCTGATATAAACGTATTGTCGCATCCGCCGTCGGGTCCGGCATGTCAACCGACCACCGACGGGTATTCGTTCCAGTGCAGCTTTTCGCGCAGAGTATCGTAATAGCTCCATCCTTGCGGGTGCAGGAAGGTGACGGTCGGTCCGTCGCGTTTCACGGTCACGCGATCATGTTGTTGCAACGAAGTCAGGGCCTGCATGTCGAAGTTCACGCTGCAATCGCGGCCACTGGCCACCTCGATCACGATCTCCCGGTTGTCCGACAGCACGATGGGCCGGTTCGACAATGCATGCGGCGCAATCGGCACCAGCACGATGCCGCCAAGATCGGGCTGCAGAATGGGGCCGCCGGCCGATAGCGCATAAGCGGTGGAGCCGGTCGGCGTCGCAACGATCAGGCCGTCGGAGCGCTGGTTGTACATGAAGTGGCCATCGACCGTCACGCGCAGCTCGACCATGCCGGAACCGGATCCACGCGACACCACGATGTCATTGAAGGCCGTGCCGGAAAAAATCGTCTGGCCGTCGCGCTCGACTGTGCCCTGCAGCAGGCTGCGCTGCTCGGTCGCCACCTTTCCATCCAACATGTCGGCCAGTACGGGCAGCATGCGCTCGGACGGAATATCGGTCATGAACCCCAGCCGTCCCTGGTTGACGCCGATCAGTGGCACACCGAAGGGCGCCAGCCGGCGCGCAATGCCCAGCATGGTGCCGTCGCCACCGAGCACGATCGCCAGATCGGCTTCGCTGCCGATCTGGTCCGGCGTCAGCGCGATCAGGCCGCTGCGGTGCACATCGGGCGCCGTGCCAGCCTCGAACACGACGCGGTGGCCGCGCGACGACAGGAAGTCAGCCAGTTCGCGCAGCAAATCCGTGGCGCCGGCATCGCCGTGCTTGCCAATGATGGCGATGGTGTCGAAACGGGCGATAGGCCGGGAAGCAGAATTGGACGCAGACATGCGGGCGATTAGACCATAATTGCGTGACAGTCTGGAATCTCGCGGGGCTGCCAGTTAGAATAAATCATATGCAACTCGATAGCCGCGCACAAACACTGCTCAAAGCCCTGGTCGAACGTTATATCGCTGACGGCCAGCCAGTGGGCTCGCGCGCGCTGTCCAGGATTTCCGGCCTCGAACTGTCACCCGCGACGATACGCAACATCATGTCGGACCTGGAGGAGCTGGGCCTGGTCGCCAGCCCGCATACCTCGGCCGGCCGCATCCCAACCCCGCGCGGTTATCGGCTGTTCGTCGACAGCCTGCTGACGGTGCAAGCCATTGATGAGAGCGCGGTCGAGGCACGGTTGCAGGGCGGCGTCTCGTCGCAAAAAATCATCGCCAATGCGGCGCAGGTGCTATCGTCCCTGTCACAGTTTGCCGGCGTGGTGCTGACGCCGCGCCGCGAAATGGCCTTCCAGCAAATCGAGTTCTTGCGGCTGTCCGAGAAGCGCATCCTGTTGGTGATCGTGGCACCCGGCGGCGACGTGCAAAACCGGCTGCTGCTGACCGAGACCGATTACACCCCTTCCGAGCTGGTGCAAGCCGCCAATTACATCAACCAGCACTATGCGGGACTGTCATTCGATGCCGTCCGCTTGAAGCTGGCCGAAGAATTGCGCCAGCTGCGCGACGACATGATGAAGCTGATGCAAGCCGCCGTCGAAGCGGGCAGCGATGCGATGACCGAAGCCAGCGAAGAAGTGGTGATCTCGGGCGAGCGCAACCTGCTGTCGGCGGCCGACCTGTCATCCAACATGGGCTCGCTGCGCAAGATGTTCGACCTGTTCGAGCAAAAGACCACCCTGGTCACGCTGCTCGATACGTCGAGCAAGGCGACCGGCGTGCAGATCTTCATCGGCGGTGAATCGCAGGTCGTCCCACTGGAAGAAATGAGCGTCGTGACCGCGCCCTATGAAGCCAATGGCCGTGTCGTCGGCACACTGGGCGTGATCGGCCCGACACGGATGGCTTACGAGCGCGTGATTCCTATCGTGGACATTACCGCGAGGCTGCTGTCGAACGCGCTGTCACATCCTTGACCTATACGCATCTGAAATCCGGCAGCGCAGTAGTTTTCAGGCGGGTATTTACCGGTTGCGGTGCGGACAGTTCTCTTTGCTGCAGTTGCCGTACAAGGCAAGCGCATGCTCGGCCAGCTTGAATCCGCGCTCCTCGGCGATCTTGTGCTGGCGCTTCTCGATCTCTTCGTCGAAAAATTCTTCGACGCGGCCACAATCGAGGCACACCAGGTGGTCATGGTGCGAGCCCTGATCGAGCTCGAACACAGCCTTGCCGGATTCGAAGTGGTTGCGTGACAGCAGGCCGGCCTGCTCGAACTGGGTCAGCACGCGATACACCGTTGCCAGTCCGACATCGAGATTTTCCGCCAGCAGCAGCTTGTACACGTCTTCCGCCGACAAGTGGCGCACCCGGCTGTTCTGGAAGATCTCGAGGATCTTCAGGCGCGGCAGTGTGGCCTTCAAACCGCTGGACTTCAGGTCGACTGTCGTGTTTGACATGATTTCGTATTCGAAAACGTGAACTGCTTTATGATATGAGGTTTGACGCAAGCACGATTCTACCCTCCCTTATCATGTTCCTGCAGTCCCTTCGCACCTCCCCGCGCCGCTGGCTGACCGGCATCGTCATGGCTGGCACTTGCCTGATGGCCGCTTGCAGCACCAGCAGCCTTCCCGGTGGCAAGAGCGCGCAGGCCGAGCCGGACGCCGCCACCGGCGGTGTCACGCAATCGGAAGAAAAGGCGCGATTGTTTGGCATCCTGCCCATCTACCGTGCAGACATCCAGCAAGGCAATTTCGTGTCGAAGGAAATGGTGGCACAACTGCGTGTCGGCATGACACCGGAACAGGTGCGCTTCGTGCTCGGGACGCCACTGCTCAATGATGCCTTCCACGCCGATCGCTGGGATTATCCTTTCCGCATCAAGGATGGCAAGGGCAAGGTGACCAGCAGCCACGTGTCGGTGTTCTTCAAGGATGGCCGCGTGTCGCACTTTGAAGGCGGCGATCTGCCGAACGAGAAAGACTATCTGCAGCGCATCGCCGCACCAAAATAAGCCCTCCAGAACGACAAGCATCAGAGACAAGATTCCATGAGCAAGATGAACATCGCCGTCGCCGGCGCTTCCGGCCGCATGGGCCGCATGCTGATCGAAGCCATCGTCGCCGATCCGGCCGCTCACCTGGCGGGTGCGCTCGACATCGCAGCCTCGCCGGCCATTGGTACCGATGCCGGCGCCTTCCTTGGCAAGCAGGCTGGTATCAACATCGAATCCGATCTCGGCAAGGGCCTCGCGCATGCGCAGTACCTGATCGACTTCACCCGCCCCGAGGGCACGCTGCAGCACCTGGAGTACTGCGCCGCGCACGGCATCAAGATCATCATCGGCACCACCGGCTTCGACGACGCCGGCAAGGCGGCGATTGCCGCGGCGGCGAAGAAAACCGCAATCGTGTTCGCACCGAACATGAGCGTCGGTGTCAACGTGACGATGAAGCTGCTGGAGCTGGCCGCGAAGAGCTTCTCGCATGGCTACGATATCGAGATCATCGAAGCGCATCACCGGCACAAGGTGGATGCGCCGTCCGGCACCGCGCTGAAGATGGGCGAAGTCGTCGCCGAAGCGCTGGGCCGCGACCTGAAGGACGTCGGTGTTTTCGCGCGCGAAGGCGTGACCGGCGAGCGCGACCCGTCGTCCATTGGTTTTGCGACCATTCGTGGCGGCGACATCGTCGGCGACCATACGGTGCTGTTCGCCGGTATCGGCGAGCGCATCGAGATTACGCACAAGTCGTCCAGCCGCGTCACCTATGCGCACGGCAGCCTGCGCGCAGCGCGCTTCCTGCAAAACCACGCGACCGGCCTCTACGACATGCAGGACGTGCTCGGCCTGCGCTGATCGCGGCGCCCGACCCTGTCCCGCATCTCGCGCTCTCGCACCCGTTTGTCCTCACGATGATCTCCAGGCAATCCAGCGTCGCCATCGGCGCAGCGCTTGCGCTGCATGCATCGCTGCTCGCGCTGGTCATGAGCGGCGTGCTCGAAGCGCCAAAGGAAATCAAGGAGCCGCCGACGGTCGTCGTTCAGCTGCTGCAGCCCACGCCGCCGCAACCGCTGCCGCCAACGCCGGAGCCACCGAAACCCGTTCCGCCGAAACCGGAACCGCCGAAGCCTCAACCGAAACCCGAGCCGCCCAAGCCGGTGCCGCAGCCCGAGCCTGCGCCCGTCAAGCCCGCACCGACGCCGACCCCGGCACCGGTCGTGCCCGCGCCGACCGTGCCGCACAATGACGTCCCGGCAAAGCCGGCGCCTCCGGCCCCTGCGGCCCCGCCAGCGCCGCCCGCACCACCGGCACCACCACCTCCGCCCGCGCCCCCGGCACCCCCCCCTCAGCCGGCGCCCGCGCCGCGTACCGAGGTCAGCATCACTGCCAACTATGCGGCCGGCAATGCGAAGCCGATCTACCCGACCATGTCCAAGCGGCTTGGTGAACAGGGCACCGTGGTGTTGCGCGTGATGGTCAGGCATGACGGCACTGCCGGCACAGTGGAAGTAAAATCGTCCAGTGGATTCCCGCGCCTGGACGAGTCGGCGATCAATGCCGTGAAAACCTGGCGCTTCAACCCGGCGACCGTCGATGGCAGGGCCGTCGACGAGTGGTATCAGGTGCCCATCCCCTTCAAACTCAATTGACAGTCCAGACAAGCATGAACGACACCCTCACGCAGAACCTCGGCTTCGCCCATTACTGGGCACAGGGCGATATCGTCACCCACAGCGTGGCCTACCTGCTGCTGATCATGTCGATCGCCAGCTGGTACTACATCCTGTCCAAGGCCTGGGCGTCGTGGCGCATCCGCCGCAGTGCCGACGCCCTGGAAAACTTCTGGGACGCTCCGACCATGACCGATGCGATCAGCCTGCTCGAACATGCGGACACCGAGCACGTATACGCGCCGCTGGCCACGCATGCGGTGGAGGCCGTCAATGTGAAGGCCAATGGCACCTCGCTGAACGCCAGCGTCGACATTGGCGAGCTGGTGACGCGTACGCTCCGCCAGCAGATCAACCGCGTGTCGCAGCGACTTGAAAGCGGACTGACGCTGCTGGCGTCGGTCGGCTCGACCGCACCCTTTATCGGCCTGTTCGGCACTGTCTGGGGCATTTACCATGCGCTGGCAGCGGTGTCGTCGGCCGGCACCATACAGATCGACAAGGTTGCCGGCCCGGTCGGCGAGGCGCTGATCATGACGGCCATTGGCCTGGTGGTCGCCATTCCGGCGGTGCTCGGCTATAACGCATTCACCCGCGTCAATCGACTGACCCTGGGCGAGCTTGACGCCTTCGCACATGACCTGCATGCGCACCTGACCACCGGCTCGCGCGTCGGCGTCGCGCTCAAAAAGGCCTGAACGGGAGACGACGATGGCATTCGGCGGATTCAACGACAACGGCCAGCAGGCCCCGATGGCCGACATCAACGTCACACCGATGGTGGACGTGATGCTGGTGCTGCTGGTGATCTTCATCATCACCGCGCCGCTGTTCACGCACGCGATCAAGCTCGACCTGCCGAGCGCAGCCTCGCAGCCGGCGCCGGAAAAGCCGGAGACGATCACGCTGGCGATCAACGCCGAAGGCAAGCTGTTCTGGAATAACAATCCGGTGGCGATGGACCAGCTCGGTGCGCGCTTTGCGACCGAGTCGCAGAAAAAGCCACTGCCGGAACTCCAGCTGCGGGCCGACAAGTCCACCCGCTATGAAGTGATCGCGCAGGTGATGGCCGCCGCCCAGGGCAATGGCATGACCAAGCTGGGCTTCGTCACGGACCCGAAAGACCGCAAATAAGCCTTCCGGCGGCGCTTCAGGCCGCCCTCCCATCCCCCGCCGGGGGTGGCGCAGCCGGTATAATCACCGGCTACGCTCTTAGAGCCTGTCTCGTCAGGTCGATGGCAAGGCGCGCCGACGCAGGCAGTACGTCCTGTACGACAAGGAGGCGCAACGCGGCTAGCGGCCTGACGAGACAGGCTCTCAATCAAACTACCCCGGCAAATGCAAGATAAATACAGCCCCGCTGACGTCGAACGCTCGGCGCAGGAACACTGGCGCGCGATCGACGCCTACAAAGTCACCGAACATGCGCGCGACGCGCAAGGCCGCGAGAAGAAGAAGTTCTACGCGTGCTCGATGCTGCCCTACCCGTCCGGCAAGCTGCACATGGGTCATGTGCGCAATTACACGATCAATGACGTGATGGCGCGCCAGCTGCGCATGCGTGGCTATAACGTGCTGATGCCTATGGGCTGGGATGCGTTCGGCATGCCGGCCGAGAATGCCGCGATGGCCAACGGCGTGCCGCCCGCGCAGTGGACCTACGCGAACATCGACTACATGAAGAAGCAGATGCAGGCGATGGGCCTCGCGATCGACTGGTCGCGCGAAATGGCCGCCTGCAGCCCCGACTATTACAAATGGA
>CAZCDW010000083.1:0-10733 GCA_964497485.1 uncultured Bifidobacterium sp. | reverse complement strand
GAGCGCCTGCTGGAAAAGGCCGACGCGCTGGTGCAGAACCTCGCGCCCGGCGCTGCGGCACGTCTGGGCCTGTCTTACGAGGCGCTGAAAGAACGCTTCCCGAAGCTGATCGTCTGTGACATCTCCGGCTATGGTGCTGATGGTCCCTACCGCGACAAGAAAGCCTATGACCTGCTGATCCAGAGCGAATCCGGCTTCCTGTCCGTGACTGGCACCAAAGACGAACCGGCCAAGGCAGGCGCGTCGATCGCCGACATCGCCGCCGGCATGTATGCGTACACCAATATCCTCGCCGCGCTGATACAGCGTGGTCGCACCGGCAAGGGCTGCGGGCTCGACATCTCGATGCTGGAAGCGATGGCCGAGTGGATGAGCTTCCCCATGTACTACGCGTACAAGGGCGCGAACCCGCCGGTGCGCGCCGGCGCCGCGCACGCGACCATTTATCCGTATGGGCCATTCCCGGCCGGCGACGGCAAGACTGTGATGCTGGGCCTGCAGAACGAGCGCGAGTGGGTGATCTTCTGCGACAAGGTGCTGCAGCAGCCGGCACTGGCCAGCGATGCGCGCTTCGCCTCAGCCGACAAGCGAAGCGATGCGCGCAAGGAGCTGTACGGCATCATCGCACAGGTCTTTTCATCATTGACCGCCGAGCAGGTGATCGCCCGTCTCGATGATGCGCAGATCGCCAACGCGCGCCTGAACGATATGCATGAGCTGTGGGATCACGCGCAGCTGCGTGCGCGGCAGCGCTGGACCGAGGTCGCCACCCCGGTCGGCCCGGTCCCGGCCATGCTGCCGCCGGGCGCGGCCAGTGGCTGGCAGGCGCGCATGGATGCGATTCCCGCGCTGGGCGAGCACACGGCGGCCATCCTGGGCGAGCTCGGCTATGCGAGCGATGCCGTCGAGCGCCTGCGCGCCGAAAAAGCGATCTGAGCGGAGACATCATGTCGGGCTTGAATTCTCATGCGCACCAGGCAGCTGCGCCGGTGTCTTATCTGTTCGTGCCGGGCAATCGTCCGGAACGTTTCGACAAGGCACTGGCCGCCGGCGCCGACTGCGTGATCGTCGATCTTGAAGATGCGGTGCCACCGTCCGAAAAAGAACTGGCCCGCGCCGCAGTGATGGGCTGGTTGTCCTCTCGTTCCTCTGCGGACAAGCCGGTCGCACTGCGCATCAACAGCGGCGACTCGCCATGGTTCACCGATGACCTGGGCCTGTGTGCGTTGCCGGGCGTGGCTGCGGTGGTGGTGCCCAAGGCGGCCGATCCGGGTGACATCGAGCGTGTGCTCAGCAGCGGCGCGCGTTCGGTGCTGGCCCTGATCGAGAGCGCGCAGGGCATCGCGCAGGCATCGATGATCGCGTCCATGCAGGGCGTGGACAGACTCATGTTCGGGCACATCGATTTCTCGGTCGACCTCGGCATCGAAGGCGATGAGCGCGAGCTGGACTACTTCCGCTCGCAGCTGGTGCTGGCCTCGCGGCTGGCCGGCATTGCGGCGCCGGTCGACGGTGTCACCACCGCACTGGATGACGACGCTGTGCTGCGTGCGGAGACGCTGCGCGGCAAGCGTTTCGGTTTCGGAGGCAAGCTGTGCATCCACCCGAAGCAGCTGGCACCCGTGCATGCTTCCTACATGCCGACCGATACCGAAGTCGCTTGGGCAAAGCACGTGCTGGATGCGGCGGCGGCTGCCAATGGCGCAGCGGTCGCGGTTGACGGCAAGATGGTCGATCTGCCGGTGATGATCAAGGCCGAGCGTATCCTGCAGCAGGCAACACGTCAGCGTTGAACGCAGCGCTTGATCTTTTGTGATTGAGGTGTGATTGAGGTGGCCTGTTCCGGTCAGACCGGATCAGGCCACCTCGGCTTGATAGACGCGAATGCGCGGCGCGATCTTCGGGTTCAGTTCGCGCATGGCCACGCGCATGTCATATTCGCTCTGTAGATTCATCCAGAAGCGCGGCTCCATGCCGAAAAATATCCCCAGCCGCAGTGCAGTGTCAGCCGTTATCGGGCGCAAGCCGCGCACAATTTCGCTGATGCGGCTGGGTGGCACGTCGATGTCGGACGCCAGCTGGCGCGCCGTGATGCTCATCGGCTTCATGAAATCTTCCAGCAGTATCTCGCCGGGGTGAATTTCGTCCAGAAGTTTAGCCATGTCTCGGATTCCTTTCTGCTTTCCCTAGTGGTAGTCGACGATCTCGACTTCATGCGCTGCTTCGTCATGCCAGACAAAGCAGATCCTCCACTGGTCATTGATTCTTATGCTGTGCTGACCTTTACGGTCGCCTTTCAATGCCTCCAGCTGATTGCCGGGCGGGATACGAAGGCTGTCCAACGCCGTGGCAGCCTGCATCTGCAGAAGCTTGCGGCGCGCGACGCGTTCGATATTCCTGAACCTGGCGACCTGCTGGCTCGAAAACAAAGCTTCAGTATCCGGGCAGGCAAAGGAAAGGATCATGCAGAATTATTCTGCCATACAGAATCCGTGTCAAGGATTCTGTATGGCAATATGCGAGTGTCGGGCCTCGGCGGTGGGGGGGAACGGCTGCGATGGGTCAGAGCCCGGTCGCGATCGGCTTGTCGAGGTTCAGCCCCAGGTGTGACGCGATCTCGCGCATCTGCTGCGGCGTTTTCGTGCCTTCATACAGTTCGCACAGCGCGGTGTAGCAGATCCACTTCGCATCGACCTCGAAGAAATCGCGCAAGGCAGCACGTGTATCGCTGCGGCCGAAGCCGTCGGTGCCGAGCGTGATGTACGGAGCGTCGATGTACGCGCGTATGCTCTCCGGCACCGCACGCACATAATCCGATACCGCCAGCACCGGCGCGATGCTGCCATGCAGCTGCTGTGCAATCCAGGGCATTGCATCACCTTGCTGCAGTCGGCGCGCCCGCTCGCAGACCATGCCATCGCGCGCCAGCTCGGAGAAGCTGGTCACGCTCCAGACTTCGGCCTTGATGCCATAGATGCCTTCCAGCAGGTGGGCGGCGGCGATCGCTTCCTTCAGCAAGGGTCCGGCGCCCAGCAAACGGATCGCTGGCGCTTCGCAGGGCAGCACACAGTGCATGCCGCGCAAGATGCCCTCGCGCACGTCAGCACGAGCGTCGGCTGGCATGCTGGGTTGCGGTTCGTTCTCGTTGGTGACGGTGATGTAATAGAACACATCTTCATGCCGTTGCAGCATGCGCTGCATGCCATCGTCAATGATCACTGCCAGTTCGTACGCATAAGCCGGGTCATAGGAGCGGCAGTTCGGTATCGTCGCCGACACCAGGTGACTGCTGCCATCCTGATGCTGCAGACCTTCGCCACCGAGCGTGGTGCGGCCCGACGTTGCGCCGATCAGGAAGCCGCGCGCCCGCTGGTCGGCGGCGGCCCAGATCAGGTCGCCAATGCGCTGGAACCCGAACATCGAGTAGTAGATGTAGAAGGGCAGCATCGGCAAGCCATTCACTGCATAGCTGGTGGCCGCCGATGTCCACGATGAGATTGCGCCGGCTTCCGTAATGCCTTCTTCCAGGATCTGACCATCCTTCGCTTCACGGTAGTACAGGATGGAGCCGATGTCTTCAGGTTGATACAGCTGCCCTTGCGCGGAGTAGATGCCGACCTGACGGAACAGATTGGCCATGCCGAAGGTGCGCGCCTCGTCGGCGACGATGGGCACGACATGCTTGCCCAGCACCGGGTCTTTCAGGAGGTTGCCCATCATGCGCACCAGCGCCATCGTGCTCGACATCTCCTTGTGGTCGGCATCGAGCGCGAATGCCGCATGCGATTCAAGCGCAGGCACGGCGACCTGTACCTTGCCGTCGATGCGGCGCGGCAGCGAGCCGCCGAGCGCGGCGCGGCACGCGCGCAGGTGCTTCATCTCTTCACTGTCAGGTGCCGGTTTGTAGAACTCGAGATTCTCGACCTGCTTGTCCGACAGCGGCAGCTTGAAGCGGTCACGGAATTGCAGCAGGTCGTCCAGCTCCAGTTTCTTTTGCTGGTGCGTGGTCATCTTGCCCTGGCCGGCGCTGCCCATGCCGAAGCCTTTCTTGGTCTGCGCGAGGATCACGGTCGGGCGGCCGCGATGGTTGGCCGCAGCGTGGTAAGCCGCGTAGATCTTTCGCAGGTCATGGCCGCCGCGCTTGAGACGATCGATTTCTTCATCGGTCAGTACCGAACCGATGGCAGCCAACCCCGGTGTCTGGCCAAAGAAATGTTCGCGATTGAACGGACCGTCATTCGCCGCAAAAGTTTGCAGCTGGCCGTCGACCGTCCGGTTCAGCGCATCGACCAGTTCACCTTGCGTATCGCGCGCGAACAGCGGGTCCCAGTCCGAGCCCCACAGCAGCTTGATCACGTTCCAGCCGGCGCCGCCGAACAGGGTCTCCAGCTCGTCGACGATCTGGCCGTTGCCGCGCACCGGGCCGTCGAGGCGCTGCAGGTTGCAGTTGATGACGAAGACGAGGTTATCCAGCTTCTCGCGCGAGGCCAGCGACAGCGCGGCCAGCGCTTCCGGCTCATCCATCTCGCCGTCACCGAACACGCCCCAAACGCGACGCTGCTGCTGCGGCACCATGCCGCGATGCTCAAGGTAGCGCATGAAGCGGGCCTGATAGATCGCGCTGATCGGGCCAATGCCCATCGAGCCCGTCGGGAATTGCCAGAAGTCCGGCATCAGCCACGGATGCGGATACGACGACAGGCCTAGTTTGCCATTGTTGTGTGCGGCGATCTCTTGCCGGTAGTGCGCGAGGTTGTCTTCGGTCAGGCGACCTTCGAGGAAGGCGCGCGCGTAAATCCCGGGCGCGGAGTGCGCCTGGAAGTAGACGAGGTCACCCGCATGCTGGTCGTCGCGCGCACGGAAGAAATGGTTGAAGCCGACCTCGAACAAGTCCGCTGCCGATGCATAGCTGGCGATATGGCCGCCGAGTTCGCCATAGGCACGGTTGGCGCGCACGACCATCGCCAGTGCGTTCCAGCGCATGATGCTGGCCAGTCGCTCTTCGATGGCGACCGCATCGGCGCCGCCCGGATAGGGCGCTTCATCTTGTGGACGAATGGTGTTCACGTAAGGCGTGATGCGCGCATCGCGCCAGTTGAGGCCGGCGTCGCGTGCGGCTGACGCGAGCTGCGTCAGCAGGAAGCGCGCACGCTCCGGGCCTGCTGCCTGCAGCACCGATTGCAATGAGGCGATCCATTCGGCGGTCTCGGCGGCGTCGGTGTCGAGCTGGCGAGCGAGGTGTTCGGGGGTGATCATGTCCATCGTGCGTGTTGCCCATGCAAGGCCTTGCGGCCCCGGCCTCCGTACTGGTTTTTGATGCTGAAAGGGTAAGACAATTCGCACGGCAGGTGCTGCCAAAAAACTTCACATCAACGGCTATTGACGGCATAAAATGCCGATAATTTATAAAAATACGGAATTCAATGATGGAAAACCTTGACAGCACAGACCTGAACATCCTGCGGCAGTTGCAGGGGGACGCGAGTCTGACGAACGTGGAACTGGCACAGGCGGTCAGCCTGTCGCCGTCGCCCACGCTGGCCCGGGTCAAGCGGCTGGAGGCCGAGGGCGTGATCACGCGCTATGTGGCACTGGTCGATCCGCATGCGCTGGGATTGAAGGTCAACGTGTTCGTGCGCGTGTCGCTGGAAAAGCAGGAAGCGGCCGCGCTGGAAAAGTTCGAGCGGGCGGTCAGCCATTTCGATGAAGTGATGGAGGTCTACCTGATGACCGGCGATGAGGATTACCTGCTGCGTATCGTCGTGCCCGACATCCAGGCGCTGGAGCGCTTCATCCTCGAGAACCTCACGCGCATCCCCGGCATCAAGAACATCAAGTCCAGCTTCGCGCTCAAGCAGGTGAAATACAAGACAGCATTGCCATTGCCGGATGCCGCGAAGGCCTGAACCTTTGCGCTGACGCAGCCGTTCGTATCGCTGAACGTACCGTTGCGATCGCCGTTGTGAGCGCTCAAGATGGCCGCGATGCCGGTGCGCACAATCCTCATGTCACTACTTTCATGATTTGCATGAGGACCCCATGGACCAACAGAAGGTGCACACGGCGCAGCGCTATGACCCGGACCAATTGCTTGCTTCACTGATCGGCAAGCTCAATCTGAAGAATGATGCAGCTCTCTCACGCGCACTCGAAGTATCCCCGCCCGTCATCAGCAAGATTCGTCATCGGAGGCTGCCGGTGACAGCGTCGTTGCTGATCAGGATGCACGAGGTCAGCACATTGTCGATCGCCGACTTGCGCGCGCTGATGGGTGACCGTCGTGGCAAGTTCCGCATCAGCGACAAGCACTTCAAGCCCAAGAGCTAGCCCGGCCCGGTGCGGCCGCTGTCCGGGGCGAATGCCTGTGCGAGTTCATCGATGGTGTTGATGTTGCGAAAAGCCTGTTCGTCGTCGATGCGCACGGCCACCGACTTGATGCCCGTGTGCCAGTCGCGCACCTTGCGGGCGCCGCTGTCAAGGTAGTTGCCGAGCGAATCACGCAAGCTTGCTCGCATCAGCGAGAACACGGGATGCTCGCGCAAGTCTTGGCCACTGCCAGTCACCACGTACGCAAGATCGGCGTTGTGCGCAATGATGGCGGTTCCGAGGCTTTGCGCGAGATCCGTCGGGACAAAAGGCGAGTCACAAGGCACGGTCAGCAGCCAGGGTGTCGAGCAATGGCGCAGTCCCGCATGGATACCGGCCAGTGGCCCCTGATAGTCGGCGAGCTCATCGGTGATCACCTCGGCGCCAAGCCGCCGGTAATCAGCGAAGTGCCGGTTCGCGCTGATCAGCACCGTGCCCGCTTGTGGCGCGATGCGGCGCAGCACCTGCTGTGCGAGCGGTTCACCGTGAAACGCCTGCAAGCCTTTGTCGAGTCCACCCATGCGACTGCCCCGCCCACCGGCCAGCAACAGGGCCGTGATCTGATGCGCGGGGATGGTCATGGTGGCGAAGCGGCAGCGCTGTTCACGGCCTGGTACCTGCTCAGGCTGCCACTTTCCGCGTGTTGCTGCCAAAGGCTTGCGCCAGCGTCAGTATCTCGCCCGTGTCGGTCGCATCGTAGCCGGCCAACTGCTGCACCGCGTCGCGGAAGTTATTCGAGCGCACCACGTCGATCACCTGCCGCATCTGTGATTGCTCAAGTGCGTCGGCGTTCACCGCAAAGAAGTAACGCTCACGCGCCAGCGGGATGAAGTCCAGCTTGAAGCGCTCCGACGCGGTCTGCACGCCGAAACCAACGTCGGCCATGCCGCTGGCGATAAAGGCGGCGACGGCCGAATGGGTGAACTCGGTGTTCTCGTAGCCATTGATCATTGATGGCGCGATGTCCTGGCTGGGCAGCAAAAGCTCCAGCAGCATGCGCGTACCGGAGCCGACCTGGCGATTGACGAAGCGCACATCGGGGCGCGCCAGATCTTGCAGGCCCGTGATGCCAAGCGGATTGCCGGGGTTGACGAACAGGCCCTGCGTGCGCACCGCGAGATGGATCAGCCGGTGCGATTTCGGATCCAGCCAGCGACCATAACGCTCGGCTGACTGCGCCTCGAATTCGCCAACCGGCACATGGAAGCCGGCGAGGTCCGATTCGCCACGCGACATCGCAGCGACCGCATCGCTGCTGTTGCGGTAGCGCAGGTCGATCTGCAGCCCGGCATCACTGGCCTCCTTGAGAAAGGCAGCGACCGCAAAGCCGTGGCTGGCGTCAAGGCGTATCGATGCCGGCTTCGCGCCCAGCGTCTTGCCGAGTTCGGCTTCGAGTTCCGATGCGAGGCTGTCGAGGGTCGGGGACAGTCGTGCGGCAATGCGGCGATCGGCCCAGATCAGCTTCTCCGCCAGCGGCGACAGCTGGGTGCCACGACCGCGGCCGGTCTGCATCAGGCTGTAGCCGAACAGTTCTTCCGCGTCGCGCAACAAGCCCCACGCATAACGATACGACAGGCCCACCACCTGCGCCGCGCGCGCGATGGAGCCCGTTTCCTCGATTGCTCGCAACAGCGATAGCAGTACCGAGGTATCGAGTGCCTGCCCGCTGCCGCGCGTGATTTCCCAATGCGGGTTGATCCTGAACTTGAACATTATGTTGAGGTTAGCATATTGCACGTTAGAATGCCGGGTGTTAGCGTGCGCTGGCAATTGCTGGGCACTCAGGAAAAAGTGAGGCGTCCGGACTCTGATATTGCGCCCCGGCGCAGTCGACACGGTCCATCGCTTCCGACAACAAACGACTCGCCAACGATGGCGGGACTCGCGAGGAGATCTTATGGCATTGGCTGACTTGCTGGCGAAAGAACGCACGATCGCCGGACCTGGTTTCAACCGCTGGCTCGTCCCTCCCGCAGCACTCGCGATTCATCTGTGTATTGGCATGGCGTATGGCTTCTCGGTATTCTGGAAGCCGCTCGGCAATGCCTTGCTTGGCCCCGACGGCACGCCGCTGCCGATCTGCGCGGCCGGCGCCACATCGTTCGCGGACAAGCTCGCAGGCACCGGACGCGCACTGTTTGCGACCGATTGCAACTGGACCCAGTTCGATCTCGGCTGGATGTACACACTGTTCTTCGTCGTGCTCGGTTGCGCGGCCGCGATCTGGGGCGGTTGGCTCGAGCGTGCGGGCCCGCGCAAGGTCGGCTTCGTGTCGGCGCTGTGCTGGTGTGGCGGTCTGCTGTTCTCCGCGCTGGGTGTGTATCAGCACCAGTTGTGGATGTTGTGGCTGGGCTCGGGCATCGTCGGCGGCATCGGACTGGGACTCGGCTACATCTCGCCGGTCTCCACTTTGATCAAGTGGTTCCCCGACCGGCGTGGCATGGCGACCGGCATGGCCATCATGGGCTTTGGCGGCGGCGCGATGATCGGCTCGCCGCTGGCGACGCTGATGATGGGCAAATTCGCGATCCCGGGTGACCCGGGTGTCTGGCAAACCTTTGTTGCGCTGGCCGCGATCTATGCGGTATTCATGTTCGCCGGCGCTTTCAGCTACCGCGTGCCTGCGACCGGCTGGAAGCCCGAGGGCTGGGAGCCGCCGGCTGCCGCATCGCACGCGATGATTGCGCACGGTCACGTGCACCTGAAAAATGCGCACAAGACGCCGCAGTTCTGGCTGCTGTGGATCGTGCTCTGCATGAATGTGTCGGCCGGGATAGGCATTATTGGTGCCGCGTCGCCGATGCTGCAGGAGACCTTCGGTGGCTTGCTGGTCGGCCAGCCCGACATCGGCTTTGCGGACCTGAAGCTGGACAAGGCCTTGCTGGCCGGTGCAGTCGCCATCGGCGCCGGCTTCGTCGGCCTGATTTCCCTGTTCAACATCGGGGGCCGCTTCGTCTGGGCATCGTCGTCGGACAAGCTCGGCCGCCAGCGCACTTATGTGATCTTCTTCCTGCTCGGCATTGCGCTGTACCTGCTCGCGTCGTGGGCGGCGAGCGTCAAGTCGCTGGCTATCTTTGTTGCCTGCTTCTGCGTGATTGCATCAATGTATGGCGGCGGCTTCGCGACCATACCGGCCTATCTGGCCGACATGTTCGGCACACAGTTCGTCGGCGCCATCCACGGCCGGCTGCTGACCGCCTGGTCGACCGCCGGCATCCTCGGCCCGGTGGTGGTCAACTACATGCATGACGTCCGTCTCGAGCAGAAGATTCCGTTCGACCAGATTTATGGCCCGATCTTCTACGGACTCGCGGCCATGCTGGTCGTTGGCCTGATCGCGAACCTGATGGTGCGCCCGGTCGCGGACAAATACTTCATGAGCGATGAAGAGCTCGCTCAGGAGAAGCAGCTCGCGCATGAGCGTTCATTGGCGGCGGCTTCCGGCGGTACCGGCGGCGACGGAGCAGGTCGCAGCAGCACGGCGCTGGTGGCGCTGGCCTGGCTGGCGGTCGGCATCCCGCTGTTGTACGGCATCTCGGTCACGCTGCAAAAGTCGGCAGTGCTGTTCAAGTAGTACCCGCGCGCCGGGATCCGGCGCCGTGCACATCATGGTCTGCAAAGCGGCTGCATCCCGACGGGTGCGGCCGCTTTCGTTTAGACTTGCGGCTTCCCGATTGGAGAAGCAATGAGCACCACCGTAGAAGCCGTCCGCGACGCCTTGTCGCAAGTGATCGATCCCAACACCGGCAAGGATCTGGTCAGCAGCAAGTCCGCAAAGAACATTCAGGTCGATGGCGGCAATGTCGCCGTCGATGTCGAACTTGGTTATCCGGCCAACAGCCAGATCGCCGGCATCCGCGATGCCGTGATCGCGGCCGTGCGCGCCGTGCCCGGCGTGGCCAATGTCAGCGTGAACGTGCAGATGAAGATCGTCGCGCATGCGGTGCAGCGCGGCGTGAAGCTGATGAGCAACGTGCGCAACATCATCGCCGTGGCCTCCGGCAAGGGTGGCGTCGGCAAGTCGACCACCGCCGTCAACCTGGCGCTGGCGCTGTCGGCCGAGGGCGCGCGCGTCGGCCTGCTGGATGCCGACATCTATGGCCCGTCGCAGCCGATGATGATGGGCGTGTCCGGCCGCCCGGACAGCCAGGACGGCAAGACCATGGAGCCGCTGGAGAACTATGGCGTGCAGGTAGCGTCAATCGGCTTCATGATCGATCCCGACCAGCCTATGGTCTGGCGCGGCCCCATCGTCACGCAGGCATTGCAGCAATTGCTGGAACAGACCAACTGGAAAGACCTTGATTACCTGATCGTCGACATGCCGCCGGGCACCGGCGACATCCAGCTCACGCTGAGCCAGCGCG
>CAZCDW010000082.1:0-10862 GCA_964497485.1 uncultured Bifidobacterium sp. | reverse complement strand
GCGCGCGATGCGCATCTGGGTCGATCCGGACAAGCTGCTCGGCTTCAAGATGACGCCGAACGATGTCGTGACCGCGATCAAGGCGCAGAACGCGCAGTTCTCGGCCGGTGTGCTGGGCGACCTGCCGGCGCCGAGCTCGCAGCGCATCGCAACCTCGATCGTCGTCACCGGCCAGCTGGCCACTCCGGAAGAGTTCGAAAACGTAGTGCTGCGCGCAACGCCGGGCGGCGCCACCGTACGCATCCGCGACATCGGCCGCGTCGAAGTGGCAGGCCAGTCGTACGGCTTCGCGGCGCGCCTGAACGGCAAGTCCATCGCGGGTATCGGCATCCAGCTGACGCCGACCGCGAACGCGCTCGAGACCGCCCGCCTGGTGCGCGCGAAGATGGAAGAACTGTCGAAGTACTTCCCGCCGGGCATGGAGTACGTGATCCCGTTCGACACCTCGCTGTTCATCAAGATCTCGATCGAGGAAGTGGTCAAGACCCTGCTCGAGGCGGTGGTGCTGGTGTTCCTGGTGATGCTGCTGTTCCTGCAGAACCTGCGCTACACGCTGATCCCGGCGATCGTGGTGCCGATCTCGCTGATGGGTACCTTCGCCACCATGGCCGCATTCGGCTACTCGATCAACGTGCTGACCATGTTCGGCATGGTGCTGGCCATCGGCATCCTGGTGGATGACGCCATCGTGGTGGTCGAGAACGTCGAGCGCATCATGAGCGAGGAACACCTGCCGCCGCGCGAGGCGACGGTCAAGGCGATGAGCCAGATCACCGGCGCCATTATCGGTATCACGCTGGTGCTGATCGCGGTGTTCGTGCCGATGGCCTTCTTCAGCGGCTCGGTCGGCGCAATCTATCGCCAGTTCTCGATGTCGATGGTGGCCTCGATGGTGTTCTCGGCCGTGATGGCACTGACACTGACGCCGGCGCTGTGCGCGACCATCCTCAAGCCTATCGGTCCCGACCATCATGAGAAGCGCGGTTTCTTCGGCGCGTTCAACCGGCTGTTCCGCCGCACGTCGGAGGGCTACCAGAGCCTGGTCGCCAAGCTGATCAAGTCGACCTTCCGCTACATGGTGATCTACGGCGTGATCATCGCCGCCGTGGCGTGGATGGCGGCGCGCATGCCGACTTCCTTCCTGCCGGCCGAAGACCAGGGCTACCTGCTGGCCAACGTGCAGCTGCCGCCTGGCGCATCGACCGGCCGCACGCTCGCCGTGATGGAGCAGGCCGAGCAGTACTTCATGAAGGAACCCGGCGTGCAGGCCATCGTGTCAGTGCTGGGCTACAGCTTCTCCGGCAACGGCCAGAACGGCGGCCTGCTGTTCGTGCCGCTGAAGGACTGGAAGGAGCGCGAGAAGCCCGAGCTGAGCTCGGAGGCGATCGCGAAGAAGGCCCTGATGCTGATGGCCATCATCCGTGACGCGATCGTGTTCACCGTGAACCCGCCGGCGATTCGCGAGCTGGGCAACGCGACCGGCTTCTCGCTGCGTCTGCAGGATCGCGCCGGCCTCGGCCATGACGCGTTGCTGGCTGCGCGTAACCAGCTGCTGGGCATGATGAGCAAGAACCCGGTCATCAAGAGCGCACGTCCGGAAGGCATGGAAGACTCGCCGCAGCTCAAGCTCGAGATCGACCGCGACAAGGCCAATGCGCTGGGCCTGTCGCTGGCCGACATCAACGCGACGCTGTCAGGCACCTTCGGCTCGATCTATGTGAACGACTTCCCGAACATGGGCCGCCAGCAGCGCGTGATCCTGCAGGCGGTGCCGGAGAAGCGCCTGATGCCGGAAGACCTGGACAAGCTCCATGTGCGCAACAGCCAGGGCATGATGGTGCCGTTCTCGGCGTTTGCGCGCAGCTCCTGGGTCAATGGCCCGGTGCAGCTGGTGCGCTTCAACGGCTACCCGGCGATGAAGATTCAGGGCGATGCTGCGCCGGGCTTCTCTTCCGGCGATGCACTGGCCGAGGTCGAGAAGATGGTCGCGCAGCTGCCGCAGGGCGTGGGCTATGAATGGGCCGGCCAGTCGCTGGAAGAAAAGGCGGCCGGCTCCACCGCCACCGTGCTGTTCGCGCTGTCCCTGCTGGCCGTGTTCCTGGTGCTGGCTGCGCTGTACGAGAGCACGTCGATCCCGATCGCGGTGCTGCTGGTGGTGCCGCTGGGGGTGCTGGGCGCAGTCGCGTTCACGATCTTCCGCGGCATGCCAAACGATGTGTACTTCAAGGTCGGCCTGATTGCCATCATCGGCCTGTCGGCAAAGAACGCGATCCTGATCATCGAATACGCGAAGGACTTGCAGGCATCCGGCAAGAGCCTGACCGAGGCCACGCTGACCGCGGTCAAGCTGCGCTTCCGCCCGATCATCATGACCTCGCTGGCCTTCATCCTCGGCGTGCTACCGCTGGTGATCGCCACCGGCGCCGGCTCGGCCAGCCAGCGCGCGATCGGCACCGGCGTGATGGGCGGCATGATCACCGCGACCGTGCTGGCGGTGTTCTTCGTGCCGGTCTTCTTCGTCGTCGTGCGCCGCATCTTCAAGGGCAGCGAGCGCCAGCGCAAGCTGTACGCCGCCCATATCGAGTCCAACGAGGCACAACAATGAAACACACCCACCTCCCGCTCAAGACCCTGGCGCTGGTGATGGCCGGCGCGTTCACGCTGTCCGGCTGCCAGATCCTGCCTTTCTTCGACAAGCCGGCCGCGCCGGTGCCGGAGTCCTTCCCGGCGGCAGCGGCAGACAACGCGGCGCAGCCCGTCACCATCGGCTGGCGCTCCTTCTTCCAGAATGCCGAGCTGCAGCAGGCGATCGAGACTGCGCTCGCCAACAACCGCGACTTGAAGACCGCAGCGTTACGCATCGAAGAGGCGCGCGCCGTTTATGGCATACAGAAGGCTGACCAGCTTCCGACCGTGAATGCGACTGGCGGTTTGTCGTCGTCGCGCCAGCTGCTGGCCGGCACCATGCGTGAATCCACCGTTTACCAGGTGGGCCTGGGCATGACGGCCTTCGAGCTGGATTTCTTCGGCCGCGTGAAGAACCTGTCCGAGGCCGCGCTGGCGCAATTCTTCGCGACCGAAGAAGCGCGCCGCGCGTTGCAGATCTCGCTGGTGGGCGAAGTCGCGAAAGCCTGGCTGAACGAGCGCGCACTGGCGGAACAAGTCCTGCTGGCTGAGCGCACGCAGAAAGGCCGCGAAGCGTCCTATGATCTGGTGAAGAAGCGTTTCGACGCCGGTATCTCGAATGCGCTCGAGCTGCGCCAGAGCGAGACCCTGGTGCAGTCGGCGCGCGTGTCCGCGCTGGCGCTGAAGCGCCAGCATGCACAAGCCGTGAATGCATTGATGCTGCTCACCGGCAGCAATGTGAAGCTGCCCGCGCAGACGGCCACGCTGTCGGCGCAGGCGATCACGGCCGATATCGCGGCCGGTCTGCCGTCGGAATTGCTGGAACATCGCCCCGACATCCGCGCCGCCGAGCAGCGCCTGCGCGCCAGCCAGGCCAATATCGCCGCGGCACGTGCGGCTTTCTTCCCGCGCATCTCGCTGACCGCCGGCATTGGCCTGGCCAGCACCGATCTGTCCAACCTGTTCGAGGGTGGTTCGCGCACCTGGAACTTCGCCCCGGCACTGTCGCTGCCGATCTTCGATAACGGTCGCAACGAAGCCAACCTCGACCTCGCGAAGGTGCGCTCCAACCTTGCGGTGACTGACTACGAAAAGACCATCCAGGTCGCCTTCCGCGAAGTGGCCGATGCGCTCGATGCACGCGCGACGCTGGCCAGCGAGATCGCTGCACAGCAGGCGGTACGCGATGCGCAGGCAGCGCGACTGGAACTCGCACAGGCACGCTACCAGAACGGCGTCGCGAACTATCTCGACGTGCTGGATGCGGAGCGTGAACTGTTCAACGCCGAACAGCAATTGCTGCAGACTCGTCTGCTGAAGCTGACCAATGCGGTCGACCTGTATCGGTCGCTGGGAGGTGGTCTCAACGAGACCAGCGAGGCGAAGCAGTAATCACGGCATGGCGTTTGCAACAGGGGCCGGACTCATCTCCGGCCCTTGTCATTTGGACGGGAAAATCGGCGATTTTAAATTAATGACAATTTGTGGTCACAAATTCTAAAATAAAGGGGTAAAATTAGCCCACTTTTCTGGAGGAGCCATGGCTGTTCCCGTCCGTGACCTGAAGGCACACCTGTCCAGCATCCTTGCCCGCGCAAGGAAAGGGGAGATCATTGAAGTCACCTCCCACAACAAACCTATCGCTCGCATTGTCGGTATCCCTGACGCTACCAAGCACGAGCTTGCTGGACTGGTCGCAGATGGCTTGGTCAGCTGGAACGGTGAAAAGCCAGTTTTTCCTAAAAATCGCCTCAAGCTCTCAAGCGGAGGCAAGACGATCAGCGAGATGATCCTGGAGGATCGCGCTTGATCCTCTTTTGTGACACGTCCGCGCTGGTCAAGCTCTATGTAGAAGAGGAATACAGCGACGAGATGGAGCGACTCGCTGAGCAGGCCTCGGGGATTGCGGTGAGCAGGATTACGTGGGTCGAGGCCATGGCAGCTTTATCACGAAGAGCGCGCGAACAAGCGCGTGATGCTGCGGCAATGGAAGACTGCAAACAACGCTTGCGCGACACATGGCCGCGCTTCGCAGTCGTCGAAGTCAGTCAGGGGCTGGTCGAGGCAGCAGGCGAACTTGCGGATGCCTTTGCGCTTCGCGCCTATGACAGCGTGCAGTTAGCCTCAGCACGCGTCATGAAGCAAGGACGCTCGGAAGATTTTTTGTTTGCATGCTTCGATCGCCGTTTGCGAAATGCCGCCTCGATGTTGAGCATCGAATCTTTTGGCATGAACTGAATCGTAACTAGTCAGCTTCGGTTCAAAACCAGCGTACGCACGATTGCCAGTGAGCGCGCAGTCGCTCCGCCCTGTGAACGGGAGAAGCGCGCCGCTGCCTCCGATTGTTCTGCCAGCAGCGCAGGCGCCACCAGCAAATCGAAGCTGACGCTGAAGACGCCCTTCGCGTCGTAGACACGCCGTGCAGCACCGCTACTGATGGCCAGCTCGCTGGCCTCGGCAAAATTGAAGGTATGCGGACCCAGCAATACCGGCTTGCCGCACGCGCAGGCTTCGATCAGGTTCTGCCCGCCCAGCGGCAACAGGCTGCCGCCGATGAAGGCGATGTCGCAAGCCGAGTAATACACTGCCATCTCGCCCATCGTGTCACCGACCAGCACTTGTGTATCGGCCGGCACCGGCGCGCCCTGCAGCTGCGACTTGCGCACCACACGCAGGCCTTCGTTTTCAAACAGTCGCGCAACCTCGTTGAAGCGTTGCGGATGCCGCGGCACGATCATCAGCAGGAAGTCGGCGGGCAGCGTCGCCTTCATGTATGCGTCTCGCAGCAATGCTTCTTCGCCTTCGCGCGTGCTCGCGCACAGCAGCACGCGGCGCTCTCCGATCTGCGCGCGCATTGCGCGGCCGGCAGCCAGCATTGCCTCCGGAATCGCGACATCGAATTTCAGGTTGCCGGTCACCTGCACATGGCGCGCGCCCATGGCGCGCAGGCGCTGCGCATCGGCCTCGGTCTGCGCGCCGACCACGCTCAGCCGCCGTGCCGCGTCGCCCAGCAAAGTGGCAAAACGCTGCCCGCGCCGCAGTGAACGCTCGGACAGCCGTGCATTGACCAGTGCCACCGGTACGCCGGACTCGTCGCAGGCAGCCAGCAGCGCCGGCCAGGTCTCGGTCTCCATCAGGATGCCCAGCTGCGGCCTGAAATGACGGATGAAGCGGCGCATCATCGTCAATGTGTCATACGGCAGATATGCTTGCCGCAGGCGCGGGATATTGCCGAACAGGGACTTGCCGGTCGCTCGGCCGGTGGCCGTCATGTGGGTCAGCAGCAGGTCGTGCGCAGGATAGGCATCGAGCAAGGCGCGCACCAGCGGCTCCGCGGCCCGGGTCTCGCCGACCGATACTGCATGCAGCCAGATCAGTGGCCGATCGACTTCGGAGGGTGCAGCGTTGGGATACATGCCGAGACGCTCGGCGATATGCCGGCGGTAGCCCGGCTCGCGCAGCCCGCGCCACCACAGGCGCAGCAGCGCAAAAGGCAGCACCGCCCACCACAACAGGGAATACAGAGGAAGGCTCAAATCGTCGGCCGTCTGTTCAGGGTCAAGCCGCGATGATACCCGCGGTGCTCAGCGCCTGTCTCTCAGAAAGGCAACCTGGCATCCGGTTTCACGGCGCGGATCGCAGCGCCAACCGCTTGTTGTATGCGCGCCAGCGCCGCATCGGTCTCGGCCTCGAAGCGCAGTACCAACACCGGCGTGGTGTTGGACGCGCGACACAGGCCAAAGCCATCCGGATATTCAACACGCACGCCATCGATGGTTACTACTTGCGCCGCGCCGGGCCAGTCGCGCTGCTGCTGCATCTTCGCGACCACCGCATGGTTCTCGCCTTCGGCGCAGGCCACCTGCAACTCGGGCGTGGACTTCGATTGCGGCAGCGCGTTGAGAGTCGCGCTAATGTCGGCCATGCGACTGGCCAGTTCGAGCAGACGTGCGCCGGCGTACAGACCGTCGTCGAAGCCATACCAGCGGTCCTTGAAAAACAGGTGGCCGCTCATCTCGCCGCCAAACGGCGCGCCAGTCTCTTTCATTTTCGCCTTCACCAGCGAGTGACCGGTCTTGCACATCAGCGGTTCGCCACCCGCAGCCTTCACCACCGGCGCGATATGACGCGTGCACTTCACGTCGTACAGGATGGTGCCGCCAGGGTGGCGGGTCAGCACATCCTGCGCGAACAGCATCAGCTGCCGGTCAGGGAAGATCACTTGCCCGTCCTTGGTGACTACCCCCAGTCGATCGCCGTCGCCATCGAAGGCCAGGCCAATCTCGGCCGGGCCATGATGCAGCTCGCGGATCAGGTCTTGCAGGTTTTCCAGGTGCGCCGGATCCGGGTGGTGATTCGGGAAGTGGCCGTCGACCTCGCAGAACAGCTCGATCACTGTGCAACCGAGACGACGAAACAATTCACCGGCAACGCTGCCGGCAACACCATTGCCACAATCGACGGCGATGGTCATGGGCCGTGCGAGCTTCACATCGGACACGATGCGCTGCAGGTAGGCCTCGCGAATATCGTGCTGGCTGTAGCTACCGGCACCCTGAGTGAAATCGTGGGCGACGATGCGCGCATGCAGCCGCTGGATCGCGTCACCATAAATGGCCTCACCGGCCAGCACCATCTTGAAGCCGTTGTAATCCGGCGGATTGTGGCTGCCGGTGACCATGATGCCGCTGGCCGCACCCAGTACGTGGGTCGCGTAGTACAGCATCGGCGTCGCGACCATGCCCACGTCGATCACATTGACGCCGGTCGATTGCAAACCCTCGGCCAATGCCGCCGACAGCTCGGGCCCGGACAGGCGACCGTCGCGACCGATGATGACCGTCTTTTCGCCGCGCTCCAGTGCGGTCGAGCCAAAGGACTGACCGATCTGTTTTGCGATGGTGGCGTCCAGCGTCTTGCCGAGCACACCGCGTATGTCATAGGCCTTGAAGATGCCGGGGGTCAGGGTTGCCATGGTTGTCCTGTTCGTGAATGCTGTGATTGCCGTGGATGCAGGGATCGATGCTGTACTTCGGGGGAGCCAGGTCTGCGTCACGCAGCTTGCGCCGGCGGCAGACTGCGCAGGCAGACATCGAGTGCCTGTTCCCACCTCGGCAATGACCCGAACGCAGCCTCGAACTTGCGCAAGTCCATCACCGAGTTTTTCGGTCGTGCTGCCGGTGTCGGATAGTCTGCTGTCGTGATTGCCTTCAATGCCGGTCGCCGCGTGACGGCCGGATGCGCAAAGATCGTCTGCGCGAAACCGAACCAGCTGGTGTGCCCCGCCGCGCAGCAATGATAAATGCCTGACAGCGGCGCCATTTGATCCGGCGCGCCCGCCTTGTTCACGATCGCTGCCGTCGCTTCGGCCAGTGTGTGGCTCCAGGTCGGCGCGCCGAACTGGTCATGGACAATCCCGATCTCGTCGCGCGTTTGCGCCAGCCTCAGCATGGTCAGCAGGAAGTTCTTGCCCGTCAATCCGTAGACCCAGCTGGTGCGCAGGATGATGTGCGGCACCCCGACGGCGGCAATCGCCTGCTCGCCGGCCAGCTTGCTGCGGCCATAGGCGGACAAGGGGCCGGTCGCATCGTCTTCGACCCAGGCGCCCTCCTTGTGACCGTCGTACACGTAATCGGTAGAAAAATGGATCAGCGCGGCGCCGATGCGCTTCGCCTCCTCGGCCAGCACGCCAGGCGCTTCGCCGTTGATGCGCATCGCCAGCTCGACATCGGTCTCGGCCTGATCCACCGCCGTGTACGCGGCAGCATTGATCACCAGTTGCGGACGGATGTCCTGCATCACGCGCCGCAGCTGATCGGGATGCGCCAGATCCAGCTGCGCGCGGTCGACGGCGATCACGTCATGGCCCGAGACCGCCTGTGGCAGCAAGCCTGCCAGCGCACTACCCACCTGACCGTTGCGGCCCGTGACCAGAATCTTCATACGAGAATTTTCACGAGTACGTATCGGCCTGCGCCAGCGGCACCCCGACCTGGTCTTTCGCCGACAGTGTCGGCACACCGCCGACAGACTGCAGCGGCCAGGCTATGGCGAGCGCCGGATCATTCCATTGCAGCGAACGCTCATGCTCGGGCGCGTAGTAGTCGGTCGTCTTGTACTGAAAGTCGGCCGTGTCGCTGGTCACCAGGAAGCCGTGCGCAAAACCCGGCGGTATCCACAGCTGTCGGTGGTTATCGGCCGACAGTGTCACGCAAACCGATTTGCCGAAGGTCGGTGACGAGCGGCGCAAATCGACGCAGACATCGAAGACTTCACCGGCACTGACGCGTACCAGCTTGCCCTGCGCCTGTTCGAGCTGATAATGCAGGCCGCGCAGCACGCCCTTCGCCGAGCGCGAATGATTGTCCTGCACAAAATGTGGCGACAAGCCGGTCAGCTCTTCGAAGCGGCGCTGATTGAAGCTTTCGAAAAAGAATCCGCGCGCATCGCCAAAGACCCTGGGCTCGACGATCAATACATCAGGAATCTCGGTGCGGATGATGTTCATCAAAATACAGGTTCGTTCAACAGGCGCAGCAGGTACTGGCCATAGGCATTCTTCTTCATCGGCTCGGCCAGCTTTTCCAGCTGTACCGCATCGATGTAGCGCTTGCGGAACGCGACTTCTTCCGGACACGCAACCTTCAGACCCTGACGCTTTTCCAGTGTTGCGATGAACTGCCCCGCTTCCATCAAGGAATCATGGGTGCCGGTATCGAGCCAGGCCATGCCTCGGCCCATCAACTCGACATTCAGCTTCCCTTGTTCGAGATAGGTACGGTTCACGTCGGTGATTTCCAGCTCGCCGCGCGCGGACGGCTTGATTGCCGCAGCAATGTCGCACACTTGCTGGTCATAGAAATACAGTCCCGTGACAGCATAGTTCGACTTCGGCTTCGCCGGCTTTTCTTCGATGCTGGTGGCGCGACGGTCGGCATCGAAGCCGACCACACCATAGCGCTCGGGGTCCTGCACGTGATACGCAAACACGGTGGAGCCATCGTCGCGCGCGTTCGCCGATTGCAGGCTGCGCTCGAGGTCATGGCCGTAGTACAAGTTGTCACCGAGGATCAGTGCCGAGTGACGATCGCCGACGAATTCTCGGCCAATGATGAAAGCTTGTGCAAGACCATCCGGCGAGGGCTGTACCGCATATTGGATATCGACGCCCCACTGATGACCATTGCCGAGCAATTGCTCGAAGCGCGGCGTGTCCTGCGGCGTGGAGATCAGCAGGATTTCGCGTATGCCGGCCAGCATCAGCGTGGTCAGCGGGTAATAGATCATCGGCTTGTCATACACCGGCAGCAGCTGCTTGGAGACTGCCATCGTGGCCGGGTACAGCCGGGTGCCGGAACCGCCGGCGAGGATGATGCCGCGACGATTCATGCGCTGCGTCCTTCATAGTTCTTGTTGATCCACTGCTGATACTCGCCGGATTGCACCTTGCGCACCCAATCCTGGTTCGCCAGATACCACTGCACGGTTTTCTTCAGTCCGGTCTCGAAAGTCTCGGCCGGGCGCCAGCCAAGTTCGCGCTCGATCTTGCGCGCATCGATCGCGTAGCGGCGGTCATGGCCGGGACGATCCCCAACAAACGTGATCTGCTCCTTGTACGAGCCTGCCTTCGGTGCCAGTTCGTCGAGCAATGTGCACAGCGTATGCACGACATCGAGATTCGCCTTCTCGTTCCAGCCGCCGATGTTGTAGGTCTCGCCGAGACGTCCCGCCTCCAGCACACGGCGCAGCGCAGCGCAATGGTCGCCGACATACAACCAGTCGCGCACCTGCTGGCCATCGCCGTAGACGGGCAGCGGCTTGCCGGCCAGCGCATTGGCAATCATCAGCGGTATCAGCTTCTCGGGGAATTGCAGCGGGCCGTAATTGTTCGAGCAGTTGCCGGTCACGACCGGCAGGCCATAGGTGTGGTGCCAGGCGCGCACCAGATGATCCGACGCTGCCTTCGATGCCGCATACGGACTGTTCGGCGCAAACGGCGTGGTCTCGCTGAATGGCGGATCGGTTGGTGACAGCGTGCCGAACACTTCATCGGTCGACACATGCAGGAAGCGGAACGCCTGCCGTGCCACATCATCCAGCGTTGTCAGATAAGCGCGCGTGGCTTCCAGCAGATTGAATGTGCCATCGACATTGGTGCGGATGAAGTCGCCCGGGCCATGGATGGAGCGGTCCACATGGCTCTCGGCGGCGACATGAACGATCGCGCGCGGCTGGTG
>CAZCDW010000081.1:0-10887 GCA_964497485.1 uncultured Bifidobacterium sp. | reverse complement strand
GTGCTATCAGTCGAAGGACGCCGAGCTGGAAGACGTCCTGAAGCTGGAAGCCAAGGGCGGTCTGGTCAACTAAGTCGCATAGACCTGAGCGACCTCAACAACGCAAACCGGGCTGAACATGGAAACTCTGCTCCCCTTTATCGTGGTCGGCATCAGCGTCGGCGCGGTCTACGCACTGTCAGGCGTCGGCCTGGTGGTGCTGTACCGCGCCAGCGGCGTGGTCAACTTCGCCTTCGGCGCATTGGGCGGCCTCGCCGCGATGGTGTGCTGGCAGGTGCTCGACCTCGAGTATGACGACTGGATGGGCTGGACCGCCGGCATCGGCGCTGCCACCCTGCTGTCCTGGGCGTACGGACGTTACATCGCGCCGTCGCTGACGCACCAGGACCGTGTGGTGCGCGCGATGGCGACGCTCGGTTTCGCGTTGATGATCATGGGTATCTCCCAGTGGTACTGGGGCGACGATCCCCGCCGACTCGTGCTGCCGACCGATTCCGGCGGCATCGAGTTCGACGGCCGTCGCCTCATCAGCCACACCCGCGTCGCCGCGCTGCTGTTCGCAGCGGGCGCGACCGTCGGGATGCTGTGGCTGTTGGCCAGGACGCCGCTCGGCCTGCGCATGCGTGCGCTGCAGAGCAACCGTATCCTCGCCGGCCTGGTCGGTGTGCGCGTCAAGCGCATCGATACCTGGGCCTGGACGCTGGCTGGCCTGCTGGCCGGCATCAGCGGCCTCTTCATGGGCAACATGGTGCGCCTGAACCCCACCGTGCTGACCTTCCTCGTGATCCCTGCCATGGCCGCTGCGATGGTAGGACGCATGAATTCCCTCACCGCCACCGTGATCGGCGGACTCGTGATCGGTGTCATCGAGTCGCTGCTGAACCTGGTGCCGGAAGTACAGCGTTACGGATCGGCGACTGCCTTCGTGGTCGCGATCCTGGCCGTGATGTGGCAGCAACGCCATGGCATCGGCCTGTCCCGTGACAACAGCCACCTGGAGTAACCGCAATGGCACGCAACAAGGACAAACCCGATATTCCGCCCGGCACGCCGCTCCAGCGCGTGCGGCCGATGCTGGTCACCTTCCTGGTGGTCGCCGTGCTCGGGCCCCATCTGTTCTCCTCGTACTGGCTGAACACCTTCTCGACCGTCGCCGCGCTGACGCTGGCGGCAGGCACCGTGGCGCTGCTGTACGGACAGCTCGGCATGGTGTCGCTCGCGCAGTTCGCGCTGTCCGGTGTCGGTGGCTGGTTCTGCCTGCGCCTGATCCATGGCACCGGCATGCCGTTCGAACTGGCACTGGTGCTGGGCGCACTGATCGCCGGCCTGTTCGGCCTGGTCCTCGGCCTGCCAGCGCTGCGCATGCGCGGCCTGTATCTCGCGCTGTTGACGCTGATGATTGCGTCCGCCGTGCAAGTCATCATCAACGTGATCGGCTTCCCTGACGGCGGCCCTGGCTGGGCCGGCCATGTGGTCAATGGCCAGCGCGCGATGATCTCGCGCCCCGTGCTCGCGCCGACCGACGTCGACTATTTCCGCTACACGATGTTCTGGCTCGCGGTCGGCCTCGGCCTGATCGAATGGGCACGCTGCAGCCTGCCCGGCCGCGCCTGGGGCCTGATCCGCAAATCGGAAGCGGCCGCCATCGCCGCCGGCGTATCGGTGGTGCGCTACAAGGCGCTGGCCTTCGGCATGGCCGGCGCGCTAGCTGGCCTGGCGGGTGGCCTGCTTGCGGGCCTGAACGGTCAGCTCGACAACACCGGTTTCCCGGTCGCGCAATCCATCCTGCTGTTCGCGCTGACCATCGTCGGTGGCGCCTATCACTGGATGGGCGCGGTCTTCGCCGGTCTGCTGATCCGCGCGCTGCCGGCGCTGCTGAACGACCACGGCGTCGATGGCAACCTGTCGAATGCGTTCTACGGCTTTGCGCTGCTGGTGTCGCTGATCCAGGGCCGCAAGGGTCTCGCGGGCCAGCTGGCCGACTTCTACAAGTTCGTGCGCATGAGCCGCATCATCGAAGGCTCGGTGATCTGGGGCGTGATCTCGGTCGGTCTCGCGCTCACCGCCGCACACTATGGCGCGATGGGCTTCGCCGGCGCGCTGTTCCTGTCGCTGATTGCGCTGCTGTTCCGGCAGGCGATTCCCGGCGTCTGCTGGCTGCTGCTGGGCTTCTTCGGCAAGCGCGTACAGGATGCTGCGGAAGACGCCGAGGCCTGGCTGTCGCTGCGGCTGTCGCGCGTGATCGAAGCGATGGGCCTGATGCCTGACCATCGCATCCTCAAGCGCACGCTGAACGTGCTGTTCATTGGCTTCTTCGTCGGCTGGGTGGTGCATGGCGTGTTCGATGTGGACTACAACGTCGCGTTCACGATCATCTGGAGCGCGATCGCGATCCGCTTCCTGATCGAGTTGCTGCTGTACCCGGCGATCCTGCCGCTACGCAAAAAGATCGACGAGAAGTATCCGAAGCCCTTCGCGGCCTATCGCTAACGGGAGTGACGCAATGATCGAGATCCATGACCTCGTGGTGCAGTTCGGCGGCGTCAAGCCCATCGATGGCCTGACCGTCACGCTGAACAAGCCCATCGTCGGCCTGATCGGCCCCAACGGCGCCGGCAAGACCACCCTGCTGAACGTGCTGTCGGGCTTTGTGGAGCCGCGCCGCGGCTGGGTCAAGGTGAACGGCGAGATGATCACCGGCGTGCCGCCGCATGCGCGCGCCGAGTTCGGCCTGCGCCGCACCTTCCAGACCGACCAGATCGCCGAAGACCTGACGCTGCTGGAAAACGTAATGGCGATCGCAGACCATGCGCACTTCGATAGCCGCGATGCGATGCGCAAGGCCGTCCATGGCGCGATCGACTTCGTCGGCCTGTCGCACCGTCTGCACCGCAAGGGCGACAACCTGTCCACCGAAGAGCGTCATCTGGCCGAAATCGCGAAGGCCCTGATCGGCAGCCCGAAGCTGGTGATGCTCGACGAACCGGGCGCCGGCATGAGCGGCTCCGAATCCGAGCACCTGCAAAAGGTGATCAAGGGCATCCCCGGCTACTGCAAGGCGCAGGTATTTCTGATCGACCATGACGTCGACCTGATCGCCGCCTGCTGTCACGAGACCATGGTGCTCGACTTCGGCAAGCTGCTGGCGCTGGGCCCGACGCTGGAAGTATTGAAGAAACCCGAAGTGCAGCAGGCCTACCTGGGCAACTTCGATGACCTGGAGGTGGCAGCATGAGCGCCAAGATCGCACCCGACAATCTGCGTCCGGGCTGGCTCGAAGTCCGCGACCTCGTCATGGTGCGCGGCACCAAGAAGGCCGTCGAAGGCATCGAGCTGCGCATCGCACCCGGCAAGATCACCGCGCTGGCGGGCGCCAACGGCGCCGGCAAGACCAGCACCGTGCTCGGCATCGCCGGCGTGGTCGAGCCGGTGTTCGGCGAGATCTGGCTGGACGGTAAAGATCTCGTGGGCATGGAGCCGGACGAGATCCGCCGCGCCGGCATCGGCACCGTGCCCGAAGGCCATCAGGTGCTGCGCGAACTGACCGTGCGCGACAACCTGCTGGTGGCCGCCGGCGGCCTGTCGCGTGGCGAGACCAATGCTTCGATCGAGCGCGTGCTGGGCCTGTTCCCCGAGCTGAAAGAGAAACTGCCGCAGGCAGCCGGCGACCTGTCCGGCGGCCAGCAGCAGATGGTGGCGATCGCGCAGGCGCTGATGGTCGAGCCGCGCTTCCTCGTCATCGATGAATTGTCGTTCGGCCTGGCGCCGACCATCGTGGCGCGTCTGGTGCCCATCATTCGCAAGATCGCGGACAGCGGCATTGGCGTGCTGCTGATCGAGCAGTTCACGCAGCTCGCGCTGGCGCTCGCGCACCATGTGTACGTGATGTCGCGCGGCACAGTGTCCTATGACGGCGAGCCGGGCAGGCTGCGCGACGATCCGGAGATCCTGCACCGCGCCTACTTCCCGGTCAGCAGCAAGGAGGCCGTGGGCCTGTAAGCGAATCACCTGTTTTAAATGTCAGTCAGCAGTATCACAGGCAGTCGTTTGTTGTTTGTTCCCCCAACCCGATAACAACAAAAAAACACAGACTTTGCGGAGATAAGTAAATGGATACACGAGTCGTCAAGAAGAAACTGGGCCTCAAAGAGCGCTATGCGGCGATGACCCGCGGCCTGCACTGGGACACCACCTACCAGCCGATGGACAAGGTCTTCCCTTACGATAAGTACGAAGGCATCAAGGTTCATGACTGGGACAAATGGGAAGACCCGTTCCGCCTGACGATGGAAGCCTACTGGAAGTATCAGGGCGAGAAGGAACGCAAGCTGTACGCCGTCATCGAGGCCTTCGCGCAGAACCATGGCGAGCTTGGTGTGACCGACGCGCGCTATATCAACGCGCTGAAGCTGTTCATCCAGGGCGTGACCCCGCTCGAGTACTACGCGCACCGTGGTTTCGCGCACGCAGGCCGCCAGTTCACCGGCGCCGGCGCCCGCGTGGCTGCGCAGATGCAGGCGGTCGATGAGCTGCGCCACTGCCAGACCGAGACCCATGCGATCTCGCACTACAACAAGTACTACAACGGCATGCACAACTCGGTGCACTGGTTCGACAATGTCTGGTACTTGTCGGTGCCGAAGAGCTTCTTCGAGGATGCCTACGCCGGTGGCCCGTTCGAATTCCTGACTGCAGTCAGCTTCTCGTTCGAATACGTGCTGACCAACCTGCTGTTCGTGCCCTTCATGTCCGGCGCCGCGCACAATGGCGACCTGTCGACCGTGACCTTCGGCTTCTCCGCGCAATCGGATGAATCGCGCCACATGACCCTGGGCATCGAGTGCATCAAGTTCATGCTCGAGCAGGACCCGGCCAACGTGCCCATCGTGCAGCGCTGGATGGACAAGTGGTTCTGGCGCGGCTACCGCCTGCTGACCCTGGTCGCGATGATGCAGGATTACATGCTGCCCAAGCGCGTGATGAGCTGGAAAGAAGCGTGGGAAATGTATGCCGAGGAAAACGGCGGCGCGCTGTTCGCCGACCTCGCGCGCTATGGCATCCGCAAGCCCAAAGGCTGGGACGATGCTTGCGAAGGCAAGGACCACATCAGCCACCAGGCCTGGGCCACTTTCTACCAGTACGGCCATGCGGCGGCATTCCATACCTGGATCCCGAGCGACGACGAGATGGACTGGCTGTCGACCAAGTATCCGAACAGCTTCGACCGCTACTACCGTCCGCGCCTCGAGCACTGGGGCGAGCAGGCCGAGGGCAAGGAAGGCCGCTGGTACAACCAGGTGCTGCCGATGCTGTGCCAGGTCTGTCAGGTGCCCTGCATGTTCACCGAGCCGGGCGATGCGACCAAGCTCAGCCTGCGCGAACTCGACCACGAGGGTCAGAAGTACCACTTCTGCTCCGACCACTGCTGCGAGATTTTCGAGCACGAGCCGAAGAAGTACATGCAGTCCTGGCTGCCGGTGCATCAGATCTATCAGGGCACTTGCTATCCGGACGATATCAACCCGGCGTCACCCGGCGACAGCCCGGTGCGCGAGGTGATGCGTTACTACGACGTGCATGCCGGCGAGGACAACGGCGACTTCGCCAACAGCGACGATCGCAAGCATTTCCGCGCATGGAGCGGCCGCATGAAGCCGCAAGGCCACGAGGAGTAAGACCATGGCAAGCAAGGACGTGATGGTGCATCTCGGTGACTACCCGAATATGCAACAGGATGCCGAGGACAAATTCCACGGCAAGCAGCTGCTCTACCTGTGCTGGGAAAACCACCTGATGTTCGCGGCGCCGTTCTGCATCCCGGTGCCGCGCACCTTGCCCTTCGGCGCGGTGATCATGGAAGTGCTGCCGGAGCTGTATGGCGAGCATCCGGAATTCGAGGACATCGACTGGAAGCGCACGCTGTGGTTCAGCTCCGGCAAGCGCTTCATTCCGGACGTGGGCAAGTCGCTCGAACATCACGGCATTGGCCACAAGTCTGTGATCAGCTTCCGTACGCCGGCGCTGGAAGGCATACGTTCGACGATCGAGGAAGGCGGTACCGGTTTCTGATCGGCGCTCGCCTGACCCATCGAACGACCACCAACAACGCTAACGACAGAGAAACATCATGTCCCAGCAACTGACGATTGAACCACTTGGCGCCACCATCGAGGTGGAAGAAGGCCAGACCATCCTCGACGCCGCGCTGCGCCAGGGTATTTACATTCCGCATGCCTGCGGCCACGGCCTGTGCGGCACCTGCAAGGTGCAGGTGGCCGACGGCGAGGTCGAGCATGGCGAGGCCAATCCTTTCGCCTTGATGGACTTCGAGCGCGACGAGGGCAAAACCCTCGCCTGCTGCGCGACGCTGCAGAGCGATGTCACGATCGAGGCCGATATCGACGAGGAACCGGATGCCCGCATCATCCCGGTGACCGACTTCAACACCACGGTCAGCCGCATCGAGACGCTGACGCCGACCATCAAGGCGATCTGGCTCAAGCTCGACAAGGCGATCGACTTCCAGGCCGGCCAGTATGTGCAGATCTCGCTGCCGGGCATTGAAGGCGACCGTCCGTTCTCGATCGCGAACTCGCCGGAAGCCATCGCACGCACCGGCGAGCTGGAAATCAATGTCCGCATCATCCCGGGCGGCCCCGGCACCGCCTATCTGCATGAGCAGCTGAAAGTGGGCGACAAGCTGCATATCACCGGCCCGTACGGACGCTTCTTCGTGCGCAGGTCGGAGAACGCGCCGATGATCTTCATGGCCGGCGGCTCCGGCCTGTCGAGCCCGCGCTCGATGATCCTCGACCTGCTGGCCGACGGCTGCACGCTGCCGATCACGCTGATCTATGGCCAGCGCAACCAGGCCGAGCTGTACTACGACGACGAGTTCAAGGCGCTGGCCGCCGCACACCCGAATTTCACCTACGTGCCCGCGCTGTCGGAAGACGCCGCCGGTTTCGATGGCTTCAAGGGCTTCGTGCATGAAGCAGCGCAGCAGCGTTTCAATGGCGACTTCTCGGGCCACAAGGCTTACCTGTGCGGCCCGCCGGCCATGATCGAGGCCTGCCTTGGCACGCTGATGCAGGGACGACTGTACGAGCGCGACATCTATGCGGAGAAGTTCATCACCGCCGCCGATGCGTCCAAGCCGCGCAGCGCGCTGTTCAAGCGCGTTTGAGACGACGAGGACGACCATGTTCGATTTCCGTCCCAAGGTACAGGTCAGCATTCCGCAAACCGGCGAATGCTATCCCTGCGCCGTCGGCGAGAGTCTGTTGCAGGGAATGATGCGTCTCGGCCGCAAGGGCATACCGGTCGGCTGCGTGAATGGCGGCTGCGGGGTCTGCAAGGTGAAGATCATCAGCGGCAAGACCGAGGTACTGGGCCCGGTCAGCCGCGCGCATGTCAGTGCGGACGAAGAAGCACAGGGATACACCCTCGCCTGCCGGGTGGGGCCGACCGCCGAGGTCAGCCTGGAGGTGGCAGGCAAGATGGCCAAACCATTTAACAAGGGGTTCGCAGGGCAGGTCACCCCACCTGCAACATCAAAATAAGGAGATAGCGATGGGTGTGATGCGTATCGGGCATGTGAGCCTGAAAGTCATGGACATGCCGGCGGCCGTGAAACACTACACGGAAGTGCTGGGCATGAAGGTGACGATGGAAGACAAGTCGGGGAATGTCTACCTGAAGTGCTGGGACGAATGGGATCGCTACTCGATCATCCTGACACCGTCCGACCAGGCCGGCATGAACCATGTCGCTTACAAATGCGAAAAGGATAGCGATCTCGATTCCTTCAAGCAGCGTATCGAGGCGGCTGGCATCAAGGTCACCGAACTGGCCGAAGGCGCGCTGCCGGCGACCGGCCGCATGCTGCAGTTCAAGCTGCCCAGCGGTCATGAGATGCGCCTGTACGCACAGAAGGAATACGTGGGCACCGAAGTCGGTACCACCAACCCCGATCCGTGGCCGGACAACATCACCGGCGCCGGCGCGCACTGGGTCGACCATTGCCTGCTGATGTGCGAGCTGAACCCCGAAACCGGCGTCAACAAGGTCGCCGAGAACACCGAGTTCATGAAGAACGTGCTGGACTTCTATCTGGTCGAGCAAGTCTGCGTGGGCCCGGGCGGCGCGATCCAGGCCGCGACCTGGCTGACCCGCACCAATACCCCGCACGACATCGCCTTCGTCGGCGGCCCGCGTGCCGGTATCCACCATGTGTCGTTCTTCCTCGACTCCTGGCATGACGTGCTGAAGGCAGCCGACGTGATGGCGAAGAAGAAGGTCAAGATCGATGTCGCACCGACCCGCCATGGCATCACGCGCGGCGAGACGATCTATTTCTTCGACCCGAGCGGCAACCGCAACGAGACCTTCGCGGGCCTCGGCTACCTCGCGCAGCCGGACCGTCCGGTCACGACCTGGACCGAAGACAAGCTGTGGACCGGCATCTTCTACCACACCGGTGAAGTGACGCCGTCGTTCACGGATGTGTACACCTGATCAGGCTTATCTCCGCTTGAGATGAGGGTTTCCGGATCCCGGCTACGGCCGGGGTCCGGTTTTTCCAGTCGTTGAAGCACTGTATTACCGGCGCCTCGCTGCAG
The DNA here is from genome assembly GCA_964497485.1 of uncultured Bifidobacterium sp. Lineage (GTDB taxonomy): Bacteria > Pseudomonadota > Gammaproteobacteria > Burkholderiales > Burkholderiaceae_D > Pernthalerella. Next base: position 2,266 of record CAZCDW010000081.1, on the reverse strand, counting down.
GACGCGACGCCGAAGCAAACTCACGCACCACCGCAACAAATGCCGCCAGCAATGGCGAATGATCAGACTGCCGGTACAGGCAGCTCAACTCGATTTCACGCAGATGGTTACTGACGAGGGGACGGTACACCACGCCCGGCAGCCGCAGGCTGGCTGTCGACGCGGTCGTCACACAGACGCCAAATCCGCCCGCGACCAGCGCGACGGCGGTCAGCACGTCCTCGACCTCCTGCTCCACCTGCAGCACGGCCTTCTCGCGCGCGAAAGCCTGCATCACCATTTGCGCCAGCCCCGCGATCGGCAAGCGCGGATACAGGATCAGCGGCTGCTCCGACAAGTCCGGTATCGTCACCTCGTTGCGTCTGGCCAGCGGATGCCTTTCCGGGAAGGCCACCATCATCGTCTCGCGCATCACGGTCTCGACCTTCAGGTCATCTTCCGGCGGTATCAGCCGGTTGAAGCCGACGCTGATGCGGCGCTCGCGCAGCGCGGCGATCTGCTCGGTCTTGGTCAGGTTGTGCAGCACGATCTTCACCTCGGGCCGCGCCGCATGAAAGCGCGCGAGTATCCGCGGTATCACGTCCAGCACGCCGGAACCGAAGATGCCGATGTCGAGCTGGCCGCTCTCCCCCTGGCTGGCCTTCAGCGCCCTCTCCTTCGCGCGCGCAGCCAGCGACAGCAGGTTGGGCACCTCGGCCAGCAAGGCCTCGCCGGCCTCGGTCAATGTCACGCCCTTGGTGCTGCGCACGAACAGCTCGGCGCCGAGATCCTCTTCCAGCGCGCGTATCTGACGCGTCAGCGGCGGCTGTGCCATGTGCAGCCGCTCGGCCGCGCGCGTGAAGTTGCGTTCCTCGGCCAGCGCCAGGAAATAACGCATCTGCTTCAAGTCCATGACTGCCCTCCGCTGTTTGGTCATTTATACCGAAAAAGTATTGTGAACCAAAAATTCGGTATTGGACAGTATCGCCCTGTCGCCGTAACCTCTTCGTCAACCTGACCGGGAAAGCCATCATGAGCGCCTCGAACAAACTCACCTCAGCGGCCAGCGTCGCACAGGCCGTGATTTCCGCCGAAGCGGCCGTCATCGCCCTCGAAGCGACAGTCGCCCATGCGAAGACTCTGGGCATCGCGATCAATGTCGCGATCTGCGACAGCGGCGGCACCCTCGCCGGCTTCCTGCGCATGCCGGGCGCCTTCCTGCACTCGGTCGAGATTGCGATCGACAAGGCCTACACCTCGGCCAGCTTCGGCTTTCCGACCGCGATGTGGAAACAAGTCTTGGCCAACGACGAAACGCTGCGCCTTGGCCTCGCCGAACGCCCGCGCCTCGTGATCTTCGGTGGCGGTCTGCCCATCGTGCAGGACGGCAAACGCATCGGCGGCATTGGTGTCTCGGGCGGCTCGGCCGAACAGGACGAGGAATGCGCGAAGGCGGGACTGGCCGCGATCGGTCTCGCCTGAGCGAGAAGCGCCACACAGTCCTCAGGCCTATCCCGAACACGCATCAGGCACAGACAACGCTTACCTACAACGAACAGAAACAGAACAAGGACGACCCATGAAACAGTTCCTGAACTTCATTAACGGCGAATTCGTCTCGACCGGCAAGACCTTCGAGAAGCGCACGCCGGTCAGCAATGCCGTGATCGGCCATGTGCACGAGGCCGGCCAGGCCGAGGTGAATGCGGCGGTCGCGGCCGCGCGCGCGGCGCTCAATGGCGAATGGGGCAAGATGTCGGTCGTCAAACGCGTCGAGCTGCTGCATGAAGTGGCGAATGAAATCGACCGCCGCTTTGATGAATTCCTCGCCGCCGAGCTGGCCGATACCGGCAAGCCGCATTCGCTGGCATCGCACATTGATATCCCGCGCGGCGCGGCCAACTTCAAGATCTTTGCCGATGTGGTGAAGAACGTGCCGACTGAAAGCTTCCAGATGACCACGCCCGATGGCGGCACCGCGATCAGCTATGGCGTGCGCGTGCCGCTCGGCGTGGTTGCCGTGGTCTGTCCGTGGAACCTGCCGCTGCTGCTGATGACCTGGAAGGTCGGCCCGGCGATGGCCTGCGGTAATGCCGTGATCGTCAAGCCTTCCGAAGAGACTCCGGCCACCGCAACGCTGCTGGGCGAAGTGATGAACAAGGTCGGCATACCGAAGGGCGTCTACAACGTGGTGCATGGCTTCGGCCCGAACTCGGCCGGCGAATTCCTGACCCGTCATCCGCAAGTGGATGGCATCACCTTCACCGGCGAGACCCGCACCGGCGAA
>CAZCDW010000080.1:0-10965 GCA_964497485.1 uncultured Bifidobacterium sp. | reverse complement strand
CGCAGGCGATGCTGGATGCGGGCGGATCGATCACGAACATTGCGGTGGCGACCGGCGACGGGGCGACGCCGGACGATGATGATGCGACAGTGACGGTTGATCAAAATCCTGGAATCAACATCGACAAGGTCACTGTCTTTGGTGGCGCCAGCGGCGATAACCTGACAAGCATTCACTCTGGGGATGCTATCGGATGGCTGTACACATTGACCAATATCGGCAACACAGCTTTATCAGGTATCACAGTCACGGACAACAATGGAACCCCGCTTAATGCGTCCGATGACTTTGCCGCAAAATACGAGAGCGGCGACACCGATGGCGACCAAATGCTGGATGTTGGAGAGACCTGGATCTTCACTGCAAGTGGCATAGCGGTATCTGGTACTTACTCCAATATTGGCACCGTCAGCGGGATGTCCTCTGATGGGCAGACCGTGACAGATACGGATATCAGTGGTTACACAGCCAACCCACGCGAAGCCCTGATCGCGCCGACCAACACCACGCCCTACCAGTACATCAGCGGTACGGCAATGAGTTTCCAGGACTACTACGCGGACCAAGGCGGCGTGATCCAGTACAGCGTCAAGGCCGGCAAGATCAGCCAGACCAATCCGGGTGTGTTCTTCTACTTTACGGGTGCCTCGGGTGACATCGTCGGCGTCGATGGTGCAGATGCCGATACGAAGGCGGATGCGATGACCGTCAAGATCGACCAAACGATGGATCCAGATCAAACCACCAAGGCGTTCAATCCACTTAATGTCAGCAATGTTCAGCTCTACAAGGTCAATGACCTGAACAACAACGGCGAGGTCGATGCCGGAGATTCACTGACAACCATCAAGCTCAACAGTAACCAGATCGTCATCGATTCGAACGGTGATGTCTTCATCACCTTCACGCCCGATCAGGTCGGCTCGATGTACGTGATCGGCGTCAAGTACCAGACATCAACCGTGGTGGGCAATCAGGTGGTAAAAACCGGTGGCGTGTACCCGACCGTAAACTACAACTTCGATACTGTCATTGGCGGCAGCATCATCGAAACCTACGAGGGCGGTGTTGACCTCGCGCCCAAGCCCGGCACTGGCAGCAAGATGCTGCTGTCCGGCGACGGTGGTGATGGTGCGCACGCTGCCAACGATAACCAGCTCAATGTGCTGATCAAGGCTGCCATGGCCTGGTGGGATGCTCAAGGCAAGGATGTTACGGCGCTCGAGGATGTTTCGGTCGATCTGTCCGACCTTGGCCAGGATGGCGACGGCAAGTGGATTCTCGGCGTCACGAACGGCAGCGAAATCACGCTCGATGACGATGGCGCCGGCCTTGGCTGGTCCACCGGTGTCGGCGGCGTCGCTCACAACAAGGTCGACATGCTCTCCGTACTCGTCCATGAAATGGGTCATGTGCTCGGGATGTCCGACGAGGAGATGGGCGACATGCTGGCCGTGGGTGACCGCATGATGCCGCCCAATGGCATCGGTGGTGACACGGGCGGGGATGACGATGCTGTCGCCAGCCTGCCCGAGCCTGCCATGCTGCTGGGCGCCATCGGTATTCAGCACGCCGAGCAGCACGTCCACTTCAGCTGAAGCCTGCCCCTTGACCAGGCAGGTGGTGGCGGAACGGAGGCCTTCGGGCCTCCGTTTTTTGTTCATCGCAGGTGCCATGCGGTGAGTTCTGCATGTACTAGGCGCACACCCACGAGCGTAGCTGCCATCTGTTCAAAACTGAGGAATAAGCCGGGAGCGCTTACTCACTCTTAGTTCGGATGTTGCGCCGAATGTGGCAATCGCCGCACAGCGCCGACTCATTTACTCTGAAGCATCCTTGCCGGGCGGTTTGCGCGGGAATTACGATCTTTGCAACTATCGGGGAATGTCCCCTAACGTGCGAGGAGAGTGCAAATGTCCCAACCCATGACGAACGAGCGCGATGCCGTATCCACCAATCGCGCAGCCCCTGAAGCTGCCGGCGCAGTACAGATCGGGCTGCGGCTACGCGCTTCCGACAGCAGTGGTCGGGCCATCGTGTCCAACATCAGCTCGGTGCATCTCAGCTCGGGCATGGCTTTCATCGACTTCGGCTTCGTCGAGCAGTCAGTGTTGTCAGAGGCTGCACGCGCCGCACGCAACGGCGGCGAGCACAAGCAGGTCGCCGACGGTCGCCTTGAGTGCCGCATTGCGATGGGTCTTGGCGATCTGGCCCAGCTCGCGCGCCAGCTGCAGCAAGTGCTGACCAACGCCAATCCGCCGACGACTGCGGCGTCTTCGCCGGCCGAGCACATGATGCCGCCCGACGCCAGTCTTCAGTAAGCACGCAAGTCCTTGCCAACCCCGGCGGCTCTCTGGATGCCGCCGGCCTCATCCACTCACCCCGGCCCGCCCATGACGACCACGTCCACGCCCAATTCCTCTGCGCGCCACAGCGCAAGCACGGCGCCCGAACTCCGCGCAGTCGTGGCGGCCAGCCGGACCGCAGTCTTCACCGCCGCCTTGTTCAGCCTGTTCATGAACCTGTTGCTGCTGGTGCCATCGCTGTACATGCTGCAGGTCTACGACCGCGTGCTATCGACCGGCAGTGTGCCGACGCTGCTGATGCTGACGCTGATCACCACCTTCCTGTTCATCGTCTTCGGCGGGCTGGAGTGGCTGCGGTCGCAGGTGATGATTGTCGCCAGCATGCGTTTCGATGCAATGCTGGGCCCCACCATTCATGATGCGATCTTTGCGCGCACGCTGGCTACTGCAGGCCGCCTGGCCAGCGCGCAGCCGCTGGAAGACCTGGACAAGGTACGGCAGTTCATCACCGGCCCCGGCTTGTTCGCGCTGCTGGATTCGCCATGGGTGCCGATCTATGTGGCCATCATGTTCGTGTTCCACCCCTGGATGGGCGCAGCCGCCGTGGTGTCGATTGCGGTGCTGGTCGCGTTCACGGTCTGGACCGAGATGGCGACCGGCGCGCTGCTGCAGGAAGCCAACCGCGCCAACATCGCTGCCAACCAGCAGACCGCTTCGCACTTGCGGAATGCGGAAGCGATTGCGGCGATGGGTATGTTGCCCAGTCTGCGCGAGCGCTGGCTGGGCGAACGACATGCAGCGCTGGATGCACAGCACCGAGCGAGTGCGCGTGCGGGACTGATTTCTGCGCTGTCGAAGACCTACCGGATGACATCGCAATCGCTGATCCTCGGTCTTGGCGCTTACCTGGCGATACGACACGAGATCTCGCCCGGCATGGTGATTGCCGGCTCCATTCTGCTGGGCCGTGCATTGGCGCCAATAGACCAGTTGACAGGCAGTTGGCGCACGCTGACGGCAGCACGTATCGGCTATGGCCGCCTGTCCGAACTGCTGAAGTCGCATCCGCCACAGCCGGATGCGATGCCGCTGCCGGCCATCCGTGGCGACTTCCGCATCGACAAGCTGGTGATCTCGCCGGCCGGCATGCGTCGCCCGGTGATCAAGGAAATCTCACTGCAGATCCCGGCCGGCAGCCAGCTGGCCGTGATCGGGCCCAGCGCTGCCGGAAAGTCGACCTTGCTGCGCGCACTGTTGGGCTTGCACCGACCACTGTCGGGTAGCCTGCGGCTGGATGCAGTCGAGCTCGCGCAGTATTCGCGCGAAGAGCTCGGACGATCGATCGGCTATTTGCCGCAGGATGTCGAACTGCTCGACGGCACGATAGCGGAGAACATCGCGCGCTTTGGATACATCGACCCGGAGGCCGTGGTCAAGGCGGCGCAGCGAGCCGGCGTGCATGAAATGATCGGTGCGATGCCGGAAGGGTATGAGACCCGGCTGCATGGCAATTTCACCTTGTCGGCAGGCCAGCGCCAGCGTGTCGCACTGGCGCGCGCGCTGTACGGCGACCCGGCCGTGGTGATCCTCGACGAACCGAATTCCAACCTCGATGAAGCCGGCAACGCAGCACTGCAGCAGGCGCTGACCGAATTGCGTATCACTGGCACGACCGTGGTCGTGGTCACGCATCGTACCCAGCTGCTCGAGCAGATGGACTCGGTGCTCGTGCTGGTGGACGGTCGCATCTCTTGCCTCGGTACGCCTTCGCAAGTCGCCGAAACCTTGCAGCAACGGCGGCAGGCCATGCAGGCGAACGGCGCGGGCATGCCCGCCAACGGCAGCAAGGCGCCGGCTGCTCATTCCAATGGCAATGGCACCAGGTCATCGGTACCTTCGCCCATCGCACCCACCGTGGAGACCCGGCAATGAACGCGCCTGACAAAATCCATGCACTGCCCTCGCGCAAGCCGACCCTCGCGCTCGATCCGAAAATAGAAAGTCGTGAACGGCGTTTGCGCACGATGGGCGTCATCAGCATGCTGGTGCTGTTCGGCGGCCTCGGTACCTGGTCGGCGCTGGCGCCGCTCGACAGTGCCGCGATCGGCCCGGGCGTGGTGGTGCTCGAGAACTACCGGATGGCGGTGGACCATCTGGAAGGCGGCATCGTCGCAAAAGTGCATGCGCGCGAAGGGCAGTGGGCAAAGAAGGGCGAGGTGCTGGTTACGCTGCAGGATGTGCAGCCGCGCGCGCAGCTGGAACAGATCAAGGGCCAATGGTTCGTTTCCGTGGCGCGCGAAGCGCGGCTGATCGCGCAGCGCGACGGCAAGGGTCGGGTCAGCTTCCCCAAGGCGCTGCTCGACAATGCGCGTGATCCGCGTGCTGCGGAGGCCATGCGCGTGCAGGAACAGACCTTCAGTGTTCGCCAGCGCGCGCTGCAAAGCGAAATCACTCTGTATGAGCGACAGATCGCTCAGCTGCGCGAAAAATCAGCTGGTTTAAAGGAGCAGCGCGCAATGCGCGGGCAGCTGGTTGATTCTTTCGAAAAGGAGCGCGGCGATTTCGAGGCACTGGCACGCGAAGGCTATGCGGAGCGGCAGAAGGTGCGCGAGATGGAGCGCAATCTGGCGCTGAATGACGGCCAGCGCAGTTCGCTGGGCAGCGACATTGCAGCCACCGATGTGGAGATCAGCGCGACGCAGGTGAAGATCCTGCAACTGGAGCAGACCTTCCAGCGTGAGGTGAACAAGGAGCTGGCCGAGGTGCAGGCCGAGCTGTTCACATTGCAGGAGAAGATGCTGGGCCTCGAGGACACGGTCAAGCGCACCGTGATCACCGCGCCGCAGGATGGCATCGTGCACGGGCTGGCGGTGCATGCGCCAGGCGAAGTCATCAAGCCGGGCGCGCATCTGCTCGACATCGTTCCCGGCAATGAGAAGCTGATCGTCGAGGCCAAGCTGTCGCCGCAGGACGTGGATCAGATCCGCGTCGGCCAGATGGCCGAGGTGCGCTTTACCGCGTTCCGTCAGCGCGACATGCCAAAGATCCAAGGGAAGCTGCAGACCTTGTCGGCCGACCGCATGATGGATGACGTCAATGGCCAGAAGACGCCTTACTACCTCGGTCGGGTGGTCATCACCCCCGAGGGTGTGCAACAGCTGCAGAAGCTCAAGCTCGATCTGGTGGCCGGTATGCCGGCCGACGTGATCGTCAAGACAGGGGAGCGCACGTTCTGGCATTACCTGACTGCGCCCGTCACCGACATCCTCGCCCGCTCGCTGAAGGAGGACTGACATGCGCGCTGGCCGCAGCCTGTTTCATGCATGTCTGGTCACCTCTCTGGTGGGCAGCATGTTCTTGTCAGCCAGAGCCGTGCAGGCAGAGGACCTGCTGTCGCTGTATCGCACTGCCGTCACCGATTTCCCGGGATTGCGCGCGCGTTTGCTGGCTGTCGGACGCGCACAAGCCGATGTCGAACAGGCGCGCAGCAAGCTCTACCCACAGCTGAGTGTTCAAACCTCGGCTTCGCGCAATGACTATCGCGATGTCCTTTTCGAGCAGCGCTTCAATGGCAACCGCACGATCTTTTCCGCGCGCCAGGCGGTGCTGGACCTGCCATCGCAACATCGGCTGGCCGGCGCCAAGGCGACGGTGACTCAGGCTGAACGCGAGGCAGAGCAGGCGCGCGCCGAGTTATTCGGCCAGCTGGCGGAGCAATACTTGCTGGCCTTGCAGGCCGAAGATGAGCTGATGCAACTGCAGGTAGAGAAAGAAGCGGCCGACCGGCAAGTGCAGCGCCTGCGCGCCATGCGCGAGCGCGAGATGGCCAAGGTCACCGATCTTGCTGAGGCCATCTCGTGGCGTGAGCAGCTGGTCACGCGAGAGATCGATGCGATCAACAAGGCCGAGGCGGCGCGCACGCGTCTGCAGGAGTTCACCGGCCGCGCACCCGGCGTGCTGTCGATGATGGCGATGCAGGATTTCCCTGCAGTGCCAGAATCATTGAAATTCTGGATCGATGGCGCGATGGCGTCGAACGCTGCCGTGGCAGCCCGGCGGGCCGCAGTCGATGCGGCGCGCGCTGCTGTCGATGCGGCGCGAGCAGATCACTATCCGCAAATTGCGCTCAACCTGCAGCGCAATCAGTCGAACCAGGATATCGACAATTCGCCGCGGCGCAATTTCACCGTGGACAGCATCTCGCTCGAGATGCGGCTGTCCATCTACGAAGGTGGCCGTGTGAATGCAGCCACCGATTCGGCGATGGCGCAGCTGGCCATCGCCAATGAGCAAATGGATTCGACGCGGCGCGAGGTCGAGCGCGATGTGCGAATTCTGTACGCGAGCGCTGCGGCCAATCGCGCGCGCATAGCTTCTACCAACGGCGAGGTCGAGGCACTGAGCTACACCGTGCGCGCACAGGAACGCGGCTACGAGCTGGGCGTGGTGACTGTGATACAGGTGCTGGATGCGCGCCGCCGGCTGCTGCGCTCGCGGGTCGATCAGGCCAAGGCCCGCTATGATTACCTGCGCGACCTGATCGGGCTGCGCATGCGCGCGGGCGTCCTCAGCGAGTCGGATGTGATCGAATTCAATCGCTGGCTGGCACCGCGCGCGGCATCGGTATCGATGTCGGACATGATGGGCGAGGCGGAGGAGCAGCCACGCCGGTAATGCTGCGGTCAGTTGCTGGTAAAGAGGCGGTTGACGATCTGCCCGGACCCGCGAGGCTTCTCGTGCGTCGATGTATGATGCGGCTCACCGGCCGCGATTTTCGAGCGGCCCTCCACGGACCCACCTGCAATGATTGTTTCCTCGCTTCCTCGCTCCTCACTGTCCCGTTTCGTGTTCTCAGCCCTGCTGCTTGCGCCCCTGGCCAGCACAGCGGCGACGCCGGCTTACGAATGCGCGGGCAAGACCCACTTCATTCATCGCGGTGCGCCGTCTACAGTGCCGGCCGATGCCACACACAGCTATCGCTTCGAAGGCAATCAATTCGAGGGCATGCCCTGCGAGATTTCCGATGCCGAGATCGGCTGTCATGGTCTGACGCCGCAGCAGGCCTATCGTCGCCTGCTGATCAACCGCGCCACCGGCGCCGTGAAGGACACGATGGAATTGCCGACCTCGATGCTGGTCTTCGAAGGGCAGTGCAAGTAAGGCCCCACAGGTAGCGCTCCATGTCCAGCCTGCAGTTACAGCCCGCGCAATGGGAAGGCAGCGATGATGGCCGCATCTTTGCGACCGGATTCGGCGATGTCTATGCAACCCGCAGCGGCGCCTGGGGGCAGGCGAGTGCCGTGTTCATCGAAGGCTGCGAACTGAAGCAACGCTGGCGCGAGGGCGAGAACGTTCGTTTGATCGAGACGGGTTTCGGCCTCGGCGTGAATTTCCTCGCCACCTGGGCCGCGCTGCAGATCTACCAACAAAAGGAAGCCAATGGCAAGCGGGCGCGGCTCGATTACGTCTCGATAGAAAAACATCCGTTCACCCGTGACGATTTGCGCGCGGCGCTGGCGCTGAGCATCGCGGCAGCGGCGGATGAAATGCGGGTGTCACTGCGAGCGCTCGCGGACAAGCTGCTGGCGGCATGGCCGCCGATGATTCCCGGCTTTCATGCGCTGGAGCTGGATGAAAACGTCACGCTGACACTGGTCTTCGGCGATATCGCCACTGCATTGCCGCAAGTGGCAGGTCGCTTTGATGCGATTTATCTGGATGGATTTGCACCTGACCGCAACCCGGCCATGTGGTCTGCAGAAGTACTGTCAGCGCTTGCTGCTCTGGCCTCCCCCGGCGCGCGCTTGTCCAGCTGGTGTGTTGCTGGTGCCGTACGCCGCACATTGGCCAATACCGGGTTCCAGGTTGAAAAGCGTCCGGGTTATGGTGGCAAGCGTGCATGTTTATCGGCACAGTGGCCTGCGGCGAGCATGCCCACATCGCCGACTACCTTGAATGCTTCAGTGCCGGCCGAAGCGGTCGTGATCGGTGCCGGCATTGCTGGCGCAAGTATTGCGCGACAGCTTGCGCGTCGCGGCCTGCGCGTCACCGTATTGGAGCGAGATCAACCTGCATCGGGCGGCTCGGGCAATCCCGTCGGCGTGGTGCGCCCGGAACCGGGTAGTGCCGGCAACCCGATCACGGAGCTGAGTGCTGCAGGTGTCACCTGGCTGATGCGCTGGGTGGCGAGCCATGGCGAGCGGGTGCCGCATGACTGGTGTGGCGTACTGCGGATTGCGCGCGATGAGCGCAAGCGAGAAAAAATGGCATTGCACGCCAACGCTACCGACCCGGCGTGGCTGCAATCGGTAAACATCGATGATGCGAGCCAACTATGCGGAGCAGCGCCAGCGGAAGCCGGCTTTCATTTGCCGCAGTCAGGCTGGATCGTGCCACCTGCTCTGGTGACTGCCATGCTGGACCATCCGAACATTCAGGTGCGGAGCGGCAGCGAGGTGACCAGTTCTCGCAAGGAGGGCGATGGGTGGCAGCTGCAGCTGGCCGATGGCACCAAGTTGCAGGCGCCTCTCGTCGTTTTGGCGACGGCATTTGATTCAGGACTGGGGTCGACGCGGCTGGCGATGGGGCGCGCAAGGGGACAGCTGTCGATGCTGCCCGAGCGTGACGGGCGGCCATTGCAGAAAATCGTTTGCCGAGACGGCTACATCACGCCGGCGGTGCAGGGCCTGCATGTGGTCGGCGCTACCGTACAGCATGACGATGACGATGGGTCTGCGCGCCGCAGCGATGATGAGCAGAATTTCGAGCGTTTGCAGCGCCTGCTGCCGGGCTTCGCCGACAGTTCTGAACTTCGCAGCGGTCGGGTTGGCTGGCGCTCGACGACACCGGACCGGCTGCCGCTGGTCGGCAAGGTGGACGAGGGCTTGTATGTCAGCCTCGGCCATGGCGCGCGTGGCATCACGTGTGCGCCACTGTGCGGAGAATTCCTGGCAGCGATGATATGCGGCGCGCCTTTGCCAATCGGCGTTGAATGGGTTGCGCGGCTTGATCCTTTGCGCAGGATCGTTCAGGGCGCCTGAAATCCTTCAGGCGCTTGATGGCAGGAGCTTATGCAAACAGGCGTGCGAGCTCGGCGCCCGGGTTCTCTGCGCGCATGAAGGCTTCGCCGACCAGGAAGGCGTGCACGTCGGCGTCGCGCATGCGCTTGACGTCATCGGTCTTCAGGATTGCAGATTCGGTGACGACCAGCTTGTCCGGCGAGATACGCGGCAACAGGTTCAGCGTGGTGTCGAGCGTGGTCTCGAAGGTGCGCAGGTTGCGGTTGTTGATGCCGAGTAGCGGCGTCTTCAGCTTCATCGCGGCCGTCAGTTCTTCACCATCGTGCACTTCCACCAGCACATCCATGCCTAGCTCCAGCGCACAGGCTTCCAGCTCGGTCATCAGTCCGTGGTCAAGCGCGGCGACGATCAGTAAAATACAATCCGCACCCCACGAGCGCGCCTGGTAGACCTGGTAAGGGTCAATGATGAAATCCTTGCGCAGCGCCGGAATATTGCAAGCCGCGCGCGCCTGCTTCAGGTAGTCGGGTGCGCCCTGGAAGAAATTCACGTCAGTCAGCACCGACAGGCAGGCCGCGCCATGCTGTGCATAGCTTTGCGCGATCTCGGCCGGGCGGAAATCTTCGCGCAGCACACCCTTGGACGGCGAGGCTTTCTTGATCTCGGCGATCACGCCAGCATGACCTGCCGCAATTTTGCTGCGCAAACTATTGCCGAAGCCACGGATTTGCGAGCGCGATTCACTGTCGCTTTCGACCTCGCGGCGCAGGCTGGCATAGTCCTGGATTTTTTTTGCGGCCGCGACCTCGTCGGCCTTTACGTCCAGGATCTTGTTCAGGATGTCGGACATGCTTGTATTTTCCGGGTTCGGCTTATTTTGCTGCGAAGCCTTGCGTAAACTTCGCAAATTGTTCGAGTTTGGCGCGGGCGGCGCCGGACGCGATGGATTCGCGCGCGCGCGCCACGCCATCGGCGATGCTGGCTGCGATGCCGGCTGCGTACAGCGCAATTCCCGAGTTGAGCGCCACGATGTCGCGTGCAGGACCCGTCGCATTATCCAGCGCTTCACGGATCTTTTGTACCGATTCCGCCGCGCCGGCCACTTTTAGGTTACGGCTGGCTGTCATCTGCAGGCCGAAATCTTCCGGATGAATGTCATATTCGCGGATTTCGTCATTCACCAGTTCGCCCACCATGGTGGCGGCGCCCAGCGAGGCTTCATCCATGTTGTCGCGTGCCCAGACGACCAGCGCATGTTTGGCACCAAGGCGTTGCAGCACGCGCGCCTGTATGCCGACCAGGTCGGGATGGAATACGCCCATCATGATGTTGGGTGCGCCGGCCGGGTTGGTCAGCGGTCCCAGAATATTGAAGATGGTGCGCACGCCCAGCTCCTTGCGCACCGGTGCTGCGTGTTTCATCGCCGCGTGATGGTTGGGCGCGAACATGAAACCGATACCGGTTTCTTCGATACAGTGTGCGACCTGCTCCGGTTGGAGGTTGATATTGACGCCCAGCGCTTCCAGCGCATCGGCGCTGCCCGACGACGAGGACACGCTGCGGCCGCCGTGCTTGGCCACGCGCGCACCCGCCGCAGCCACAACGAAGATCGACGCGGTCGAGATATTGAAGGTGTTGGC
>CAZCDW010000079.1:0-11016 GCA_964497485.1 uncultured Bifidobacterium sp. | reverse complement strand
TCCCGGATCTGGCCGAGGTGAAGGGCCAGCCACAGGCCCGCCTCGCACTCGAGATTGCTTCGGCCGGTGCTCACAGCCTGTTGATGGTGGGTCCGCCGGGTGCCGGCAAGTCCATGCTGGCCGCGCGTCTGCCCGGGATCCTGCCACCGATGACGGATGAAGAAGCGATGGAAGCTGCGGCGGTGGCCTCGCTGGCCGGGCGCTTCGATGTCGCGCACTGGCGCCAGCGGCCGTACCGCGCGCCGCATCACACGGCATCAGGCGTGGCGCTGGTCGGCGGCAGTCAGGTGCCGCGCCCGGGCGAGATCTCGCTGGCCCATCATGGCGTGCTATTCCTCGACGAGTTGCCGGAATTCGACCGCAAGGTACTGGAGGTCTTGCGCGAACCGCTGGAGTCTGGCCGCATCACGATCTCACGTGCGGCGAGGACTTCAGATTTTCCTTGCCGCTTCCAGCTGGTGGCCGCGATGAATCCCTGCCCTTGCGGCTACCTCGGCCATCCGACCCGCGCGTGCCGCTGCACGCCGGACGCGATCGCGCGCTATCAGGGGCGCCTGTCAGGCCCGCTGCTGGACCGCATCGACCTGCAGCTGACGGTCGGCGCCGTGCCGCCCGAATCGCTGATGGCGCAGGGCGCCGGTGAAGGTTCGGCTGCGGTCGCGGCGCGCGTGCGTCGCGCACGCGCACTGCAGCTGGCAAGGCAGTCGCGGCCGAATGCGCAGCTCGCCGACAGCGATATTGGCGCCTGCTGCGCGACGACCGATGACGGCAGCGCCTTGCTGCGCTCGGCGATACAGCGGCTGGGATGGTCGGCACGCGCCGCGCATCGGGTGCTGAAAGTCGCGCGCACGATCGCCGACCTCGCTGCTGACGGCGAGACCCGTTCCCTGATTACCGCGACCCACGTTGGTGAAGCGATTCAATACCGGCGCGCGCTGACCGACAGCCGCCAATCCTGATACTGATACCATCGCGGGATGTTTCCCGCTTTCCTCGCTCGCCGGCACCGTGATCCGGCCCTGCCTTCTGTCCTCGTTCCGGTTCGATGGTGCTTCGCGTCCTTGTTGCTCGTGCTGGCACTGGCCGCCTGCAGCCCCACGCTGAACTGGCGCGAGGTGCGCGGCGATGAGGCACCTTATGTCGTCCTGCTGCCTGCGAAACCGTCCAGTTTTGCGCGCCCGGTCAACCTCGGCGGCATCCAGGTCGAAATGAGCATGACGGCCGCCGAAGTCGACGACGTGAACTTCGCCGTGGCCAGCGCAAAGGTCACTGACCCAGCGCAGCGGCAGGCAGCCCTGGCGGCGATGCAGGCGGCCATGTTGCGCAATATCGGAAGCGTCCAGCACAGTGAAAAAGCAGTGACGCTGAAAGGCGGGATACCCGCCACGGAAGTGGTCGCCAGCGGCAAGACCGGCAACGCTGGTAATACGGCGGTGGTGCTGCATGCGCGCTTCGCGATGCATGGCGAACGCGTCTATCAGGTCATCGCGCTCGGCCCCACTGCCCATCTGAGCGACGAGACTGCCGAAACCTTCCTGACTTCGTTCGTGCTGCATTGATGACTGCAGCGACCCACTACCTGCAGGGCAGGCTCGCGCTGCGCGTCGTGCTGGTCTTTGCGACGGCCTATGTGCTGTCGTACGCGCTGCGCGCGATCAATGCCGTGATCGCGCCTGATCTGATGGCCGACCTGCAGCTGAGCAATGCCGACCTCGGTCTGCTGTCATCGGCCTATTTCTTTGGCTTCGGCGCGATGCAGCTGCCGATTGGCATCTGGCTGGACCGCTACGGTTCACGCCGTACCGAAGCGTCGCTGCTGATGTTCGCCGCCGTCGGCGCAGCGGTGTTCGCCAGCAGCGACACGCTGGCCAGCCTGTGGGTGGGCAGGGCCCTGATCGGCGTCGGCGTCTCGTCCTGCCTGATGGCGGCGATGAAGGCTTACCGCAGCTGGTATGCGCCGGAGAAGCAGAGCCAGCTGGCGAGCTGGATGCTGGTGTTCGGCACCCTCGGCGCGCTGTCGACCACGGTGCCGGTCACGGCAGTGATGCCTTTGATAGGCTGGCGCGGCGTATTCTGGCTGATCGCCGCGCTGCTGCTTCTCGCCGCAGGGCTGGTGTTCTTCCGGCTGCAAGCCGTGGAACGACAAATGGCCGATGCCGTACCGGCCATGGCGTCACAAGCTGGCATCAGCTACCTGCAAATCTTCCGCGACCCTTACTTCCGTCGCATGTCCTTGCTCGGTGCGGTTCACCAGGGCGGCTTCATGGCGATGCAATCGCTGTGGGCAGGGCCGTGGATGGTGCGTGTGCTCGGACTGACGACGACCGAAACCTCGCAGGTACTGTTCGCCTTCAATTTTTTCCTGATGCTGTCCTATCTCGGGCTGTCGTGGTGGGCGCCGCGCCATGTGCGCTATGACGGCCAGGCGATGCCGCGTGCCGGTGTGCCGGTGCTGCGCGCCGTGACGCTAGGACTGACGGGATCGATCGCGGTACAAGGGCTGATGATCCTGCTGCCCTACAGCTGGAGCTGGCTGCTGTGGATCGTGTTTGCCGTCTTCATCACGGTCACGACGCTGGCGCAGACCCATGTCAGCCTCGCCTATCCGCCGGCGCAAGTCGGACGAGCCAACAGTGCGTTCAACCTGACGCTGTTCATCGGCGCGTTCTCGGTGCAGTGGGGCATAGGCTTGCTGGTCGATGCATTTCACGCACTCGGCAGCAGCGATCCGTCGGCATTGCGCATGGCCTTCGCGGTTTACCTTGCGATGCAGCTGGCGGCACTGCTGATATTTATTCGCGGCAAGGCACTGACAGCGCCCGCGACGCATGGCAGCTGATCATGTCAGCGATCGTTTTCTCCGCCACAGATAAGGCATGCGGCCGCCGGTGACGCATGCTATGTTTGGCACATCGTCCCATCATGTCGCTGACATGATGACAGTTGGATGAATACAGTTCGCCGCGTCAGTATCGTCAATGCGGCATCTGAAGCTTGCAGGCAGAAGGAGGGCATCATGCTAGTCACGTTCAAATCGAAAGCCGCCGCCGAGGTGCTGATGTATGGCATACACGCAAAACCGATACTGGACTTGCTTGGCAAGGATATCGAACGCGGTGTGATCACGGCCGACGAGGCCGGCGAAGCGATAAGACGCATCGAGTCCGAAATCGCGGTGCGCCATGACCAGGAAGAGAAAGCGGCCAGGGCCCATGGCCATGATGACGATGACGCGCCCGATCCGCGCGGCAACCACATCAGTTTCGGCACGCGTGCCTATCCGCTGCTGGAGATGCTGCGAGCGGCCAACCGTGAGCATGAATTCGTGATGTGGGGAGTCTGATGACTGGAGCAATCGCATCGTCGCTGACGATGCAGGACGGCACGCGATTGCATGTCGTCGACTACCATCCCGCCAGCCCGGCATCGGGCAGTGTCGTCATCCTGCACGGGCTGGGCGAGCACGCCGGCCGATATCGGCATGTGGCGGCATTCTTTACCGCACGTGGTTATGCAGTGCGTACCTATGACCACCGCGGCCATGGCCGCTCGGACGGCAAGCGCGGCGACGTGCCCGGCGATGAGACGCTGCTCGATGATGCGCATGCGGTCATGGCCGACTGGATTGCGCAGCCCGGCACGCCGCCATCGGCACCGCTGCTGCTCGGGCACAGCATGGGCGGCCTGTTTGCCGCACGATTCGCCACTGCCACACGCATGCCGTTGTCAGGACTGGTGCTGTCATCGCCGGCGCTCGCGCTGCCATTGAATGGGGCGCAAAAACTGCTGCTGGCCCTGTTGACGGCGCTCGCACCGGGGCTGGCCGTGGCGAATGGTCTGAAGCTGCGTTACCTGTCGCATGATGCTGCGGTGATCGCGGCTTACAAGGCGGATCCGCTGGTGCACGGCAAGATCAGCGCACGCTTGCTCAATGCGATGCTGTCTGCCATCGCCGGCGCACAGCAGCAGGCGAGCTCGCTATCGATACCGGTGCTGCTGCTGGTGTCCGGACAAGACCGGCTGGTCGATGCCCAAGGCAGCCGCGACTTTCACGCACGCCTGACATCTGCACCGGCGCGGCTGATCGAATACCCTGCGCTGTATCACGAACTTTTCAACGAGATCGACGCCGGGAAGGTGTTCGGCGACCTCGACGCCTGGCTGACCGAGCTGCAGGATCGCGTCGCTGCATGAAGCTGCGGCCCGACTCCCTCGCGTTTGCACTGGCGAACGCGGCACGCGCGCTTGCGTCAGTCGACGCGGGTAACGCACTGCCCCGCGCGCTTTCGCAAGTGTTCGATGGCACCGACATGCCGGCCGCCGCGCGCGGCGCCATACAAGACCTGTGCTATCGCAGCCTGCGTCAGTGGGGCATCGCGCAGGCGCTGGTCAGCACACTGACTGACAAGCCGCCGTCGCCGCCACGGCTGAAAGCCTTGCTCGCGTGCGCGCTGGCCTTGCTGGCCGAAGCGGAACCTGTCTATGCCGATCACACGCTCGTCGATCAGGCGGTGAGCGCCTGCGCCGCCGACCGCGAACTGATGCGGGCCAAGGGCATGGTCAATGCGGTATTGCGTCGCATGCTGCGCGAGCGCGGCGCGCTGCTGCCGCAGCTGCGGCAAAGTGAAGACCTGCGCTGGAATTATCCGCAATGGTGGATAGACGCCGTACGTTCGGCTAATCCGGAGCAATGGGAGCAGGTGCTGGCGGCTGGCAATGCACAGCCGCCGCTGACCTTGCGCGTCAACCTGCGCAAGGCCACGCTGGCCGGCATGCTGGACGCTTTTGCTCAGGCTGGCATTTCAGCACAACAGGTCGGGCCGGTCGCATTGCGCCTGGAGCGACCGCGTCCGGTGCATGAAATCCCGGGGTTTGCCGAAGGCTGCGTGTCCGTACAGGATGCGGCGGCGCAGCTGGCGGCGCCACTGCTGGATGTCCGGGACGGCATGCGCGTGCTCGACGCCTGCGCCGCGCCGGGAGGCAAGACCGGCCACCTGCTGGAAACCGCAGCGCTCGACTTGCTCGCGCTGGACCAGGATCCGCTGCGGCTGCAACGCGTTGCACAGAACCTGGACCGGCTGCAGCTGAAGGCTGAACTCAGGCAAGGCGACGCCGCGGCAAGCGACTGGTGGGATGGGCGTCCCTTCGATCGCATCCTGGCAGATGTGCCATGCACGGCATCGGGCATCGTGCGCCGTCATCCCGATATTCGCTGGTTGCGCCGGCCAGAAGATGGCTCGCAACTGGCGGCCTTGTCTGCCGCCATCCTCGACAATCTGTGGGGCATGCTGAAACCGGGTGGCAAGCTCCTTCTGGTCACCTGCTCGCTGTGGCCGGAAGAATCCGCTCTTCAGGCCAGGGCCTTCGCCGAGCGCACTGGCGCGCGCTGGCTTGATGCGCCGGGCCAGCTATTGCCGGTCGCCACTGCCAACGAGGATCATGACGGGCTGTTTTACGCGCTACTGGAAAAGCCCCGCGTTTGATACTATCCGGTGAATTTTTCCCCGTGGCATCGCCGTCTCTCGTGATACGACAACTCTTCATCGGCTGTTGGCTGACCTTGCTGCTGGCGCTCGCGCCGGTCGGCGCGCAGGCCAATGATGGCATCGAGTTCGTCGATGCCGCACTGGAGGCGACGGATGAGGGCTATCGACTGTCGTCCTCCTTCAATGTCGAGCTGACACGTTCACTGGAAGACGCGCTGATGCGCGGCGTGCCCCTGTATTTTGCGCTGCAGGTCGAGATCTCGCGGCCGCGCTGGTACTGGTTCGATGAAGTCAGCGTCAAAGCGACGCGCACCCTTCGCCTGTCGTACAACGTGCTGACCCAGCAGTATCGCGCCTCCATCGATGGCAGCCTGCACCGCAACTTCAGCCGGCTCGATGACTTGCTGGCGTTGCTGCGCCGGCCCGGCCGCTGGATCGTCGCCGAGCCGGGCGCCCTGAAGCGAGACGCGAGCTATACGGTCGCCGTGCAGCTGGCGCTCGACGTGTCGCAACTGCCCAAGCCGATTCAGGTCAGCGCTATCGGCAGCAATGACTGGCGACTGGCCTCCGGCTGGGCGCGCTTCACCTACAAAGCCGAGGCCAAATGACGCGCGCATTGCGCTATGTGCTGCTGGCTTCTGCGCTGACAGTCGGCGTGCTGCTGTTCCTGCTGGCAGCGGCCAGTGACAACACCAGCATGTTCGAGACCTATTACTCGTGGATCCTGGGCGCCAATATTGTCGTCGGCATCGGGCTGTTCCTGCTGGTCTGCCTGCTGTTGTCACGGCTGTACAGCCGCTACCGGCGCGGACGCTTCGGCTCGCGGCTGATGACGCGGCTGGTGCTGATGTTCGGCTTGATGGGCATCCTGCCCGGCATCGTGATCTACACCGTGTCGGTGCAATTCGTGTCGCGCTCGATCGAATCCTGGTTCAACGTGAAGGTCGAGGCGGCGCTCGAATCCGGCCTGACCCTGGGTCGCACCGCGCTCGAGTCCTCGCTGAAAGATTTGCGCCAGAAGACGCGCAGTGCGGCGGCCGACCTGTCCGAGATGTCGGACACGAGCCTGAACCTCCAACTGGCGCGCGTGATGGAGGAAAACCAGCTGCAAGAGGCCATGGTGATCAGTGGTAGCGGGACAGTCATCGCCAGCACCGGCAGCAAGCTGACCGAGCTTGTGCCCGATGCCCCGACCCCGGCGATGCTGGCACGTGCGCGCTCGATGGATGGCTACGGCGCCATCGAAGGTGGGGAGGACAGCAGCGATGCTGGCCGCGCTGGCGCCGGTACCTCGACCAGGGACGGCAACGCTCAGGACGCGCGCCGGGCCACAGGCAATGACAGCGGCGGCCTGCGCTTTCGCATCATCGTCGCGCTGCATGGGGATGGCTCGCTGCTGAACCTGCGCAGCCACCAGCGTTTCCTGCAGGTGCTGCAACCTGTTCCGGAGCAGCTGGCGCAGAATGCCGAGGCCCTGCGCTCCGCCTATGGCGAGTACCAGGAGCGCTCGCTGGCCCGCTCGGGCCTGCGCAACTTCTACCTTGTCACGCTGACGCTGGTGTTGCTGCTGGCCGTATTCGCCGCGATGGTGTCGGCCTTCCTGCTCGCCACCGACCTGGCGCAGCCTTTGCTGCTGCTGGCCGAAGGCACCAAGGCCGTCGCTGAAGGCAACCTGTCGCCGCGCCCTATCTCGGCCACCTCCGATGAACTGGGCACGCTGACCAAGTCTTTCAATACGATGACGATGCAGCTGTCCGATGCGCGCGAAGCTGTCGAACGCAACCGGCGCGCGCTGGAAGATGCGAAGGCCTATCTGGAATCGGTGCTGGCCAATATGTCGGCCGGTGTGATGGTCTTTGATGATCATTTGCGACTGGTGACCTTCAATGCGTCGGCCGGCCGTATCCTTCACCAGGACCTGAAGCCGGCACTGGGACAGCCATTCGCCAGCCTGCCGGGCCTCACGGAATTCAGCACGCCGGTAACGGAGGCCTTTACTAGCCAGAGCGCGCAAGCCGCCGGCGACAGCGTCGACCCCGGAAACAGTGATCCGCATCTGCACTGGCAGCAGCAGATCGAGATCCGGCGCCACGGCCTTGGCCAATCGACGGATGGCGAGATCACGCTGCTGGTGCGCGGCTCGCAGCTGCCTGTGGGTTCCGGTACCGGGCACGTCGTGGTGTTTGACGATATCAGCGACGTGATCTCCGGCCAGCGCTCGGTGGCCTGGGCCGAGGTCGCGCGCCGGCTCGCGCACGAGATCAAGAACCCGCTGACACCGATCCAGCTGTCGGCAGAGCGCCTGCAGATGAAGTTGCAGGACAAGCTCGAAGGCGCCGACGCATCGCTGCTGGAGCGGGGCACCAACACCATCGTCAATCAGGTTCTTGCCATGCAGCAGATGGTGGATAACTTCCGCGATTATGCGAAGACACCGCCGCCGGTGCTGCAGCCGCTGGACTTGAATGCGCTGATCAGTGAAATCCTCGAGCTCTATGCCGGCGGCGAATTTGCGGACGCCATCCACAAGCAACTCGATTCGGCGCTGCCGCGCATCCTTGGTGATGCAACCCAAATGCGACAGGTGGTACACAACCTCTTACAAAATGCACAAGACGCAACGGCCGAGATCGACAAAAACTTGCGCAAGCCAGACATTGTGATACGGACCGAAGCCATCCATTTTCCGGACATCGACGGCACCGACCGAATCGCGGTCAGACTGACGCTGCTGGACAATGGCCCCGGTTTCGACGCGCGGCTGATCGCCCGGGCTTTCGAGCCTTACGTGACCTCCAAGCCGCGCGGTACTGGATTGGGGTTGCCGGTGGTTAAGAAAATCATCGAAGAGCACGGCGGCCGGATCGAGTTGCACAACCGCAAGGAAGGGCCTGGCGCCAGGATTGTGATTTTATTGATGAAGCTCGCGGCAATTTAACGGTTTGACATTACATATTGCAAAAATTACAATTTCTGCAAGGCGATCCCGCCGGCAGCAAAATTGAAGAGGCGCACCCATGGCAAATATTCTGGTCGTAGACGACGAAATGGGGATACGGGAACTGCTGTCCGAAATCCTCGGGGATGAAGGGCACGTAGTGACCACGGCCGAGGATGCAAACGCGGCGCGCGAGCTGCGCCTCTCGAGCGCGCCGGATCTGGTCT
The DNA here is from genome assembly GCA_964497485.1 of uncultured Bifidobacterium sp. GTDB lineage: Bacteria > Pseudomonadota > Gammaproteobacteria > Burkholderiales > Burkholderiaceae_D > Pernthalerella. Next base: position 2,365 of record CAZCDW010000079.1, on the reverse strand, counting down.
TGCTTGACATCTGGATGCCGGACACCGACGGCGTCACCCTGCTGAAGGAATGGCAGCGTGACGGCTTGCTGACCATGCCCGTCATCATGATGTCCGGACACGCGACCATCGACACCGCTGTGGAAGCGACCCGCATCGGCGCGATGAATTTCCTCGAAAAGCCGATCTCGCTGCAAAAGCTGCTGCGCACCGTGCAGCAAGGCCTGTCGCGCGGGCAAGAGCAGGCGGCGCGCGGCACGTTGGTGCCGCCGTCAGCGCGTCCCGTGGTGTCACAGGAAAAAATGACGCTGGTGCCGCCATTGCAGCCGCCGCCGGTCTACAACGGCAATGGCATGCCCGGCGCGTCCAATGGCCATGGGTATGCCCCGCCGGAGAATGAATTCCGAGTGTCCTTCGAATTGCCGCTGCGAGAGGCGCGCGATGCATTCGAACGTGCCTACTTCGAGCACCATCTGGTGCGCGAGGGCGGCAGCATGACGCGGGTCGCCGAACGTACCGGGCTGGAGCGCACGCATCTTTATCGGAAACTCAAGCAACTCGGCGTAGATTCAAGCAAAGCCGTCAAAAAAACCGGATGACCCTGGTCACCCTGGTTCATGGCGGCAGCGGCGATACGCGTGAAGCAGCGATCGCGGCACAAGCCTCGCGCCTGGCCATCGATGGCAGCAAGCCGGGTGCCGCCATCGTCGAGGGACTGGCCGGCGGATCAGGTGCCCTTCAGGAACTCCAGGCATCTGCCGTAATGAAAGTCATCCGGGTCGCACCGGGCTGCCCCTGCTGCACCGGCAACCTGACGATACGGACCACGTTGAACCGGGTCTTGCGCGAGCGGCCGGCCGTCTTGTTCCTGTCCATCGCCGATGCCAGCCACAAGGCCGGGGTACGGAAATTTTTGCAGGATCCGCAGTATCAACAGCATCTGGAACTGGGCCCCGAACTCGACTGCAGCTGAAGGCAGGCACCAGCCGTGCAGCGCGCGAACAGGCACGGGAATTGCGAACCTCGCTATTGAAAAAACTCTGGTCAGTGCCATGTGCAGCAGCGGGGAAGAAAACCCTTCCTCGACCTTACTCCGGGAGCCAGCATGAACCTCATCTACAACAGCGAGCACTACAGCGTGGTCGAATTCGGCGCAGAAGCCGGTCTGGAAGCGATGCGATTCGGCGGCTATGAAATCCTCGACAAGCCGAGTAAGCGCGAGATTTTCATCGCGGGCCCGCTGGCTGAATCCTTTCGCCAGCATGTGCGTGAATTGATCGCGTCCGAGCCGACGGTCGAGGAAATCGATGACTTCCTCGGCAGCTATGGGGCGCTGATGGCGCAGCCCGTCGTGCTGCACTGAAGCTGCGGCGTTACTGTCCATAAGGTATGCTCGGCGGGCCTGAACCGGCCCGCCCCATGAATTCCGTCTCTCGTCCCGTTACCAGCAACCAGCCCGGCGTCCATGAACACCTCGCCCGGGTGGTGGCACGTCACGCCGCATCGACTTTCCTGAAACCCGTATCGGCGCATACCCGCGCCGCATTCGAGCAAGCATTCATCGCATGGCAAGCCAGTCATGCGCCATTGATTGTCGATGCCGGTTGCGGCGTCGGCATGTCAAGCTTGCGACTGGCCGCGCGCTTTCCCTCGCATTTCGTGCTTGGCATCGACCAGTCGGCCGACCGGCTGTCGCGAGATCTTCGCTGGGAAGGCCAGCGTCCGACCAACTGCCTGACACTGCGCGCCGACCTGGTGGACTTCTGGCGACTCATGCTCGCTCACCGCATGTATCCGGAACGTCATTACCTGCTGTACCCCAACCCCTGGCCCAAGAAAGTCCAGCTGGGTCGGCGCTGGCATGGCCATCCGGTGTTCCCGACCATCGTTGCCCTTGGCGGGCTCATCGAGTGCCGCAGCAACTGGCAAACCTATGTTGATGAATTTTCCGCCGCGCTGGCGCAGCTGACCGGCAAGGCCCCCACTACAGAAGCCGTGACTGCCGGTGCAGACGGTCCGCTGACACCGTTCGAAGACAAATACCAGCGCTCCGGCCACGCACTGTGGGCCTGTCGGCTGCAGCTGGGAACATCGACGGCCATTCATGCGGTTCGTGATAACGTTGCCGTTGGCGACAGCCACTGAGACCCTGCCAGGTGCCAACTGCTCGGCATGAACTGCAATGTCCCGACCGACATCGTGTTCAGCTTCACCGGATTCGCGCATCGTGGCGGCCGCACGGATGAGCACAAAGACGGCTGGGGCATCGCTTTCTTCGAAGGTGCCGGCGTACGCTTGTTCGTCGATCATGAATCGGCGATTGCGTCGCCCGTGGCCGAGCTGATCAAGCGCTACCCGATCAAGTCCAGGAATGTCATCGCGCATA
>CAZCDW010000078.1:0-11035 GCA_964497485.1 uncultured Bifidobacterium sp. | reverse complement strand
AACCCGGGCATGGTGCTCGACGAGACCCTGCTGCTGGAGATTGTGCGCCCCGGCACCGGCGACCCGCTGCCCGAGGGTGAAGTCGGCGAAATCGTGATCACCTCGTTCAATCCGGATTACCCGCTGGTGCGCTTTGCCACCGGCGACATGTCGGCGGTGCTGGCCGGTGCTTCGCCCTGCGGCCGCACCAATACCCGCATCAAGGGCTGGATGGGTCGCGCCGACCAAACCACCAAGGTGCGCGCGATGTTCGTGCATCCTTCTCAGGTGGCCGACATCGTGCGCCGTCATCCTGTCGTGCAAAAGGCGCGCCTTGTGATCACCGGCGAGATGGCCAATGACATGATGACGTTGCACTGTGAAGTCGCTGATATCGCGTCGGCGCAATCCGAGATCACTGCGATCGTCGCATCGATACGCGATGTGACCAAGCTACGCGGCGAGGTGGCACTGGTGGCTGCGGGCAGCTTGCCCAATGATGGCAAGGTCATCGAGGATGCGCGCAGTTATCAATAAACGGTCATCAGTGAGTAGCCAGTATTGGTATCCTTCATCGCAGGGTCACGGATGCTTGTCTGCTTGCATGAGAAATCCTGAAGTCTTCAGCACCGCAGCGCGCTCGATACGCGCACCATTCCGGTGAGCCATTTGCGGCCAGTCAAGCCATTGCAGGCCGCTTTCTCAAACCCGATCTCCGATAGCAGCACTCAGCACTACCCCGATGCATGGGGTGATCGCTGTTTGGCAAATCCAACTATCAGGAGACCTTTCTCATGCTTGCCATCGCAAACCGAGCCGCTACCGTGCGGCAGGCGAACTTTGTAGCCATACATCCAGCCCATCGCACGAAAGCTGCTGGCCCGTCCATGCAGCCGCGTGCCTCGGCGCGGCCGCCTGCGGGCTGGACCCGTGAGCAGTTCCGCAGTTATTACTTCGATGCCGCGCACCACACTGCACTGACGCTGAGAGAACTGCTACGCGCTTGCAAGCCGGGCGCCGAGCCGCTCGGCGTACGGCCTAATAGCGAACTGCTGCAAGACGCGATGCATTCGCTGATGGCATCGGTGTGCCCGCGCATAGAGGATGATTTCGAGAGCCGCAGCTATTTCAATGAGCTGCTCTCCATGCACCTGTCCGGACTGGACGCGGTTGAGCTAAGGACTCTGTCCTCGTGCCTGAAAGACGCAGGCTTCGATGGCGTGGTCTCCGAGTCATTCTGGACGGACGCGGTCTATGAGGATTTCGGTTTCGCGAACGGGCCGCTCAGCGAGCGCCAACGCACACTGATGCTGCCGGAAGATTGGAAATGCCTGCTTGCGCACCTGACCGATGAAGTCAGCGCATCGGAAAAAAGGCTGCAGCCTAGTACGCTGCCCAACCCGGCCGAATTGCGCTTTGCGCGGCACTGCCTGGGACACGCGGCCCAACGGTGGGCGTCGTCCGACAAATTGCTGACGACTTTCGGACAGATTTGCGAAGACCTGTGCGGCGCATTCGGGCTGTCGACCGGGCCGGGCGAGATGACGGTCGCGAAGGGCGTATTTGATGCCAGTACTGTGGACTGGCGCGAAGGGCGATTGGTGCTTGATGTGCGCGCGTACGCCGCGCTGCTAAACGATAGAGACGGACGCATGATCAACTACGTGCTGCGCGATTTGCTGGAAGCGGTGCTGGCGCGCCGCATGTTCGGCTCGCAGGGTCAGCCGTTGCGCCTGTCGTCGGCGAACCGGATGCTGTTGTATCGCACGATCGACGACATCGCCGCACAGCCGCCGTCCTTGCCGTCGGCCGCGATGCGCGACGCAGCAGAGCGACTGATCGCACAGTCGCCGCGCTTCGGCAAGGTACAGGTGATGCCGCTGACCGGCGTCGCGCTGGGCCATGTCTGGATTGGCAATGTGCTGTCGGTCACGCCGGACCGAACGCAGCGCCCGACGGCCGTCGGTACCCGCTACCTGCACGCCGGAGGAAGGCTGCATGCAGACAAGTTCCAGGTCAACGAATGGCCGATACGCTGGCTGACGCCACGCGAAAACGAGGACCTGTATCCGCCGCAACATGCGTGGCACATCACGGTACCGGTACCGGTGCTGACCTTGCAGCAATCTGCGGCACGGGTAGCCCAGGACTGGAAAGAGCGTAAGCTGGGCTATCGCTTCGTCGGCGCCGAGCCCGGCCTGCCGAGCCAGGGCTGCCGTGCCAGCGTGATAGCGGCCGTCGAGCAAGGCATGGATGACGAGGCGCGCGCTTTGTTCGCTCATTTCAATGCCGGTCTCGCCGAACCGGATTCACCCACCGATGTGGCACTACGCATGAATCGCTTCATGCAATGGCTGCGTCAACTGGCAGTACAGCCCGTCAGTAGCTGAGCATCCGGTTGTAGCTCGCGTGCGCGCCGCCGGCGCGCACGCCGGCATGCGGGACGGTCGTCACCTATAATCGTGCGGATAATCAACACGACTCGGAGACACGCATGGCATTGCCGACTGTACTGCAGCATCTTTCCCTGCCCGTCATTGGTTCGCCGTTGTTCATCGCCAGCTGTCCCGCACTGGTGATCGAGCAGTGCAAGGCCGGCATCGTCGGCTCCTTCCCCGCGCTGAATGCGCGCCCGGCGGAAATGCTGGACACCTGGCTGACGCAGATACAGCAGGCACTGGCGGATCACAAGGCAGCACATCCGGAAGCGGTGATTGGTCCGATTGCCGTCAATCAGATCGTGCACCAGTCCAATGACCGCCTCGCGCATGATGTCGAGGTCTGCGTGAAGCACCGTATTCCGATCATCATCTCGTCGCTGCGCGCGCCGCCCAAGGAAATGCTGGATGCCATTCACAGCTATGGCGGCATTGTGCTGCATGACATTATCTCGATCCGCCATGCGCAGAAGGCGCTGGAAGCCGGCGTCGATGGCCTGATCCTGGTCGCGGCTGGCGCTGGTGGCCATGCAGGTGGCCTGTCGCCATTTGCGCTGGTTGGTGAAGTGCGCAAGTTCTTCAGTGGCCCGATCGCATTGTCGGGCTCGATCGCGTCCGGCGATGCGATCCTCGCGGCTCAGGCGATGGGTGCCGACTTTGCCTATATCGGCTCGCGCTGGCTGGCCACGCAAGAGGCCAATACCAGCGAAGGCTACCGGCAGGCCATCGTCGAATCGACGGCCGCCGACATCGTTTACACCAACCTGTTCACCGGTGTGCACGGCAACTACCTGAAGAAGTCCATCGTCAAGGCCGGCCTCGATCCGGACAATTTGCCCGAGGCCGACAAGACGGCGATGAATTTCTCGTCCGGCAGCGCGAAAGCCTGGCGCGACATCTGGGGTGCCGGCCAGGGCGTGGGCCTGATGGAAGACGTGCCCACCGTGGCCGAGGTGGTGCAGCGCCTGCGCCGTGAATACGTCGCCGCACGCGAACGTGTGATGGCCACCGCGTATCCGCGCGGCTGACACAGGCGACAGCATCGAAGCTGCATGCGCGGCGAGGGTCGCGCATGCAAAGATGCCGTCGTCGATCCTGAACATGCGGCGCGTATAATCCGCGCGTCGCGGCCCGGCCGCATCCTTCGGAGACAACAAGCACATGGAAGCTCAGGAAGCGCACGAATCCATCGAACATGAGCACGGCAGCCCGTTCAAGGCGCGCTCGGCACTGCAGATATCCATCCTCGCGATGATCCTCGCGATCACCAACCTCGGCGGCGACAACTCGACCAAGGAAGCGCAGGTGCATGACTTGGCTGCGACCAACCTGTTCTCCTTCTACCAGGCCAAGAACGTGCGGCAGACGCAATACAAGATCGCCGCCGACGAGCTGGAGCTGTCGCTGGTCCGCGATGACAAGCTGAGCCCGGCCGCACGCGACAAGGTCGAGAAAAAAATCGCGGACTACCGCAAGAACATCGAGCGCTACGAGACCGAGCCCGAGACCGGTGAAGGCAAGAAGGAATTGCTGGCCAAGGCCAAGGCCGAGCAGGAAGAGCGCGACCATCACCTGCGCAAGGATCCGTGGTTCGACTACGGCTCCAGCTTTCTGCAGATCGCAATCGTGCTGGCGTCGATCGCCATCGTCATCACCAGCAATGCGCTACTGGGCATCTCGCTGGCCGTGGGCCTGCTGGGTTCACTGTCGGCACTGAACGGCTTCTTCCTGTTCATCTGAGCCTTTGATGGTTCATACCGGCCGGCGCTGCGCTCTGCAGCCCCGGCCGTTTTTGTATCTGCGGATTTCCATGCAGTGCGCACTGTCCAAGCCGGATATCCATGATTCATGTTGATGGGAGCAGGCAAGCATGAGCACCGGCAAGGAACCCTTTCAGGTCAGCACGCAGCGACCACGCCATAAGCAGGCGACGCCACGCCTGCCGAACGAGCGCGATGAATCCGACGACAGTCAGGAGAGCGCGGTGCGCGCCGATATCCGGCAAGCCTTCGATGACCTGATGGCTGGCCAGCAGGACACGGACCTGCGCGAGCAGCGGGGCGTCGAAGAAGTGGTGAAGGCACACACGGAAACGATGCGCAAGCCTGCTCCCGGAAGCTGAAATTCCGCACCCCGAGTCAGGGACTAGGGATTACGGATCAGGTACTGCAGACTAAAGGCGACTGCTTGATCCGCGTAAATGTGTACCTGCCGAGTACGGAATGCTGTCAGTTCAGCTATTGACCAGCAGCTGATGGTCTATCTGCGCGGCGCCGGCTCGCAACAGTTGCGTCACCGTCCAGTGCGCAAGATGAATGTCACCGTAGTTCAGGAAATTGCGGTTCGCCGCTCTGACCAGCGGTATTCCCTGCAACAGCTTCGGTACTTCGGCCAGAGGAATCGACTGCCTTTCCATCAGCAGGAATTTCAGCAAGACCTTGATGCCATTCTGCGCATTGCGTGTCGGGTCGGCTTCAAGGTAGGCAACGCGTGAATACGCCTCCTTCAGCGCCTGCTTCACATTCGTGAATGGCTTGCCATGGCCAGGGATGACTACGGCGGGCGCCAGGTCGTCGATCATGTCGAGTGTCGCGCGCACCTCGCCGAAACCGCCATAGCCATCCAGCGCGGGAAAGACGACGCCGAAACCTTTTTCCCATAACGCATCGGCCGAGATCAGGATGCGATGTTCACGGCAATACAGCAGGTAGCAATACGGATGATGGCCGGGTGCATACAAAGCTTCCCATTCCATGCCGCCGAGCAGAACGCGCTCGCCGGGATGAACCGCAGCCTCGGCATGGAAAGCATCGCAGCGCTGGCCAGTGGCGTCGAAGCTCAGCTTCATCCTTTCCCAGTGCTGCAGTCGCGGCAATTCGGCCACAGGCACATGGGTGCGCACAGATGGGTAATGCTGCTGCAACACCGCATTGCCACCGCAATGATCCGAATGCAGGTGCGTGTTGTAGATGGCATCCAGCGGGCGATCTTGCAACAGATGGCGCAGTAATTGCAAGGTCTGCTCCGCATGCGCGCAATAGCCAGTGTCGACGATCGCAGTTCGTTGTGCATCAATGAACACGATATTGTTCGACGACAGCCAGCCGCGCTGCAGTACATGCATGCCCGGTGGCAGCGCAATATCTGCCTCGCCCGACATATTCGGCCGTGCGATCAAATTGTCGGCCATGGTTTCAGTCATCGGGCTTCATCTGGAAGGCCAGCGAGATACGTGCGAATTCATCAAGCAACTCGGGCGTGCCGCCGTTGAAAGTGTAAAAGGTCGTTCCAGTTCGGACCACCAGTCGCGGGGGTGACAGCCAGCCGGCATAGGGGATGCCGATCAGCTTGGCGCTGCGAACATCGACCCAATCGACCTGACGATTCAGCACCGAGGTTTGCATGATGCCACGATCGTCGATGGTGGTCGTCGCGCCCAGGAAGCTGGTGAAGGACAGCGCCATGACCATCAGCGAGGCCGACAGGAACACGATCAGACTGTTGCTCCAGTCGACTAAGGGGAATCGCATCGCGAAGCTGACGCCATACGCGCACAGGCCGAAGATGAACAAGGTGGCCAGCATCTTGAACCAGGCACTGTAGGTGGGGCCGCTGATGGTGGAGGTCGGTCGATAGCTCATGCGCGCATTGTGCGTCAGCTGCGGAGCATCATCACATGGATGGTCATTGCGCTGCACGTCGCGCAAGAATTGCGCGCCAGATCTGCTGTTTTTTTGATTCCGGCGCAACACCCCAGTCAATAATTTCGTCGATGGTGCGCTGGCATCCCTTGCACAAGCCGGTCTGCACATCCATTTGGCAAATACCGGTGCAAGGCGAAGGCAAGGGCCCGGCGTGCGTCATCGGGTCGAAAGCGTCGGAAGAAGTCGAGGATGCTGTCATCGTTACTGTTGAATAGTGTTCAGCGCATTCCGAGTCGCAACGGAATCATTCATGGTTTGCCGTCATTTGCGCACGACGCGTGGCAATCGCATTGCCGGCACGGCTGGCAGCCTTGCGGCCAAGATGATTCGAAATGAATTGGCCTGCATCCACCACCTTGTCGAGATCGATGCCGGTGCGTATGCCCAGGCCTTGCAACAGATACAGCACGTCTTCGGTCGATACATTGCCGGTCGCGCCTTTCGCATACGGGCAACCACCCAGACCGGCAACGGAGGCATGGAAGATGGATACGCCGACTTCCAGCGCCGCCAGGATGTTGGCCAGCGCCTGTCCATAGGTGTCATGGAAATGGCCGGCCAGCTGCGCCAGCGGGAATTCACGCGCTACGCGCTCGAACACCTGCTGTACCTTGCCCGCAGTACCAACACCGATCGTATCGGCAATATCGATCTCGTCACAACCAAGGTCGCGCATGCGACGCACGACATCAGCGACTGCGTCCGGCGCCACCTCGCCCTGATAAGGGCAGCCGAGCGAGCAGCTGACGCTGCCGCGCAGCCGCAAGCCATGCTGCTTTGCCGCCGCCGCGACATCGGCAAAACGCGCGATCGATTCCTCGATCGAGCAGTTGATATTCTTTTGCGAGAAAGCTTCCGATGCCGCACCAAAGATCACGACTTCATCCGCTTTTGCCGCCAGCGCCGCTTCAAAGCCCTTCATGTTCGGTACCAGCGCCGAATAGATCACGCCGGGACGGCGCTGTATGCGCGCCATCACTTCGGTCGACGTTGCCATCTGGGGTACCCATTTCGGTGACACAAAGGAAGCGGCCTCGATGTTGGGAACGCCGGCGGCAGTCAGGCGGTCGACCAGCTCGACCTTCACATCAACCGGTATGGTTTCCTTCTCGTTCTGCAAACCGTCGCGCGGACCGACTTCGACCAGTTTCACGAATTCGGGGTACGGCATCACGCACGCTCCATCTGGCGGGATTGGTTGTTCAGCATAAGGTTCTCGTTGCCTATCTTCCGTGTCGCGCAGGCCGTCACGCGCCCGCCGCTTCGGTGACGTCGAAGGACAGCAATTGTGCACCTTCAGCCACCTGGTCACCGACCGCATACAGCAGCTCGGCCACTTTGCCATCGGCCGGCGCGCTGATCGTGTGCTCCATCTTCATCGCTTCCATGATCAGCAGCGGTGTGCCCTTCTCCACCGTCGCGCCGGCGTCGACCAGCAGCGCAATGATCTTGCCCGGCATCGGCGCCGTGAGCCGGCCGCTTTCGGCGTCATGCTCGCCGGCATGCGCCAGTCTGTCGTTCCAGGCCAGCTGCCAGTGCTGGCCACCGACGAACACATGGAATACATCGCCACTACGCACGACATGGCCGGACACGCGCCTGTCATCCAGCATCAGGCTCAGCCGCCCATCCTGCCTGACGACGTCGTGCAGCAAGGCTTCGTCCACGCCCCGCCGCAGCAACAGCCCATTGCGCTGGTAAACCAGCATGACCGACAGCTCGGCATCGTCCAAGCTGAAGACCAGCGTGCGCGCATAGCCGCCATTCATGCGCCAGCCATCATTCGCAGCCCACGGATCTGCACTGCGCGGCGCGCCGGCATCGGTCAGATGGGCGACGGCCAGCGCCAGTGCCGGCGTCGTCACCTCGGGCGCCGGCGGGAACAATTCGTCATGGTGGCGCTCGATCAGGCCGGTGTCGAGCTCAGCGTTCGCAAACGCGTCGCCACCGACGAGCCGGCCGAGGAAGGCCACATTGGTTGCCGGTCCGACCACCTCGCATGCCGCCAAAGCCTGCGACAGCCGCGCCAGTGCCTGCGCGCGATCGGCACCATGGACGATCAGCTTTGCGATCATCGGGTCGTAATAGGGCGAGATCGTATCGCCTTCGCGTACACCAGCGTCGATACGCACATCGCCATTCATGAATTCGACAGCCGCCGGTAGCCGCAGGTGCTGCAGCAAACCGGTCGATGGCAGGAAGCCCTTCTCCGGATTTTCTGCATAGATGCGCGCCTCGATCGCATGGCCATGAATCTGCAACTCATGCTGCAGCAAAGGCAGGCGCTCGCCGGCCGCCACGCGCAACTGCCATTCGACCAGATCGGTACCGGTAATCATCTCGGTGACCGGGTGCTCGACCTGCAAGCGCGTGTTCATCTCCATGAAGTAAAAGCTGCCATCCTGGTTTGCGATGAACTCGACCGTACCGGCGCCGACATAGCCGACCGCCTTGGCCGCCGCAACCGCCGCCTCACCCATCGCACGGCGCCGCTCTTCCGTCATGCCGGGCGCCGGCGCTTCTTCCAGCACTTTCTGATGGCGGCGCTGCACCGAGCAATCGCGCTCGAACAGGTACACGCAATTGCCATGGGTATCAGCGAATACCTGAATCTCGATATGGCGCGGCCGGGTCAGGTATTTCTCGACCAGAACTTTGTCGTCACCGAAACTGGCTGCCGCCTCGCGCTTGCAGGAAGCGAGCGCGGCGACGAAATTTTCCGCCTTCTCGACGATGCGCATGCCCTTGCCGCCGCCACCCGCGCTGGCTTTCAGCAGCACCGGGTAGCCGATGTGATCGGCCTGCTGCTGCAGGAAGGCCGGATCCTGTTCGTCGCCGTGGTAGCCGGGCACCAGCGGCACGCCGGCCTTTTCCATCAGCGCCTTCGCCGCAGACTTCGAGCCCATTGCATGGATCGCCGATGCCGGCGGTCCGATGAAGACCAGCCCTGCCTCCGCACAAGCTGCGGCGAAGGCTTCGTTCTCGGACAGGAAACCATAGCCCGGATGCACGGCCTGCGCGCCACTGGCCTTCGCTGCCGCGATGATGCGCTCGCTGCGCAGGTAACTGTCCTTCGCCGCTGCCGGGCCGATCGCATGCGCTTCGTCGCACAGCGCCACATGCTTGGCCTGTGCATCCGCGTCCGAATGCACGGCCACCGTACGCACGCCGAGTCGCCGCGCCGTAGTGGCGACGCGGCACGCAATCTCCCCGCGGTTGGCGATCAGGATGGTGTTGAACATGTCTCGCTGCGGTCTTGGTCTTTATCGTTGTTATGGTGGTGCCGTCAGGCTGCGGTCGCGGCGATCACCGCCAGCGTCCGTTCGCCCAGCAGCGCAAGTTCGTCGTCTGTCATCACATACGGCGGCATCCAGTACACGGTGGTGCCAATCGGCCGCAGCAGCAATTCCTGCGACAGCGCTTCACTGAAGAAGCGGCGCGAAAAGCCCTCTGCCTGCTCAGGCACCACATCAAAGGCGGCGATCATGCCTTGCTGACGCACATTCTTCACGTGCGGATGCGCAGCGATAGGTTGCAAGACTTCTCTGATCTTGTCGGCACGCGCGCGATTGGCTGCGATCACCTGGTCTTCATCGAAGATCGCCAGTGTCGCCAGCGCTGCGCGGCAGGCCAGCGGATTGCCGGTGTACGAATGCGAATGCAGGAAACCGCGCGCGACGTCGCGATGATAGAAGGCCTGGTACACGTCGTCTGTCGTCATCACCAGCGACAATGGCAGATAACCACCGCTGATGCCTTTAGACAGGCACAGGAAATCCGGCCAGATGCCGGCCTGTTCGCAAGCGAAGAAACTGCCGGTACGGCCACAGCCGACGGCGATCTCGTCGGCAATCAGGTGCACATGGAATTCATCGCACAGCGCGCGCAACGCTGTCAGGTAGCGCGGTGCATACATCCGCATGCCGACTGCGCACTGTACCAGCGGTTCGACGATGACTGCGGCCAGCCGGTCCGAGCGACGCTCGAACAAGGTGCGCATCGCCTGTAACGCAGCGTCGATAGGGGCGCTGGCCTGCGCGTCAGCGTCAGCATCAGCATCAGCGTCAGCGGCACCGACCGTGGCCGACGCCGGCGACATCACCACGTGCGCACGCTTGTACATGCCGCCATACGCTTCCGTAAAGACCGGCACATCGGTCACGCCGAGCGCGCCGACGGTCTCGCCATGGTAGCTGCCCGAAAGACAAACGAATTCCTGCTTCGCCGGCTTGCCGTGGTTGCGCCAGTAATGGAAGCTCATCTTCAGAGCGATCTCGACAGCGGATGCGCCATCGGACGCAAAGAAGCAATGGCCGAGCGCGTGACCCGTGCGCGCTGCCAGCTGCTCGGACAGCTGCACCACTGGCTCATGCGTGAAGCCGGCCAGCATTGCATGTTCGAGCTTGTCGAGCTGGTCTTTCAGCTCGCCATTGATGCGCGGGTTCGCATGGCCGAACAGATTCACCCACCATGAGCTGACCGCGTCCAGATAGCGATGGCCCGCATGGTCATACAACCAGACGCCCTTGCCATGGCTGAGCGCGACCAGCGGCAGCGTCTCATGATGCTGCATCTGCGTGCACGGATGCCAGACGCTGGCGAGGCTGCGTGCCACCCAGTCGTTGGCAGGCTTCATTCGATCCATGGCTGACTTACATCCTGAAGATACCGAACTTCGTCTCCGGTATCGGTGCGTTCAATGCCGCCGACAATCCCAGCGCCAGCACGCGCCGCGTGTCGGCGGGGTCGATCACGCCGTCATCCCACAGACGCGCGCTGGCGTAATACGGATGGCCCTGCGCCTCGTACTGCTCGCGTATCGGCGCCTTGAACGCAGCTTCTTCTTCCGCGCTCCAGCTGCCGCCTTTGGCCTCGATACCGTCGCGCTTGACGGTGGCCAGCACGCTGGCCGCC
>CAZCDW010000077.1:0-11089 GCA_964497485.1 uncultured Bifidobacterium sp. | reverse complement strand
TGAAGAACAGCTTGCGCTGGGCCTTGGTGGTGGCCACCTTGACCATGCGCCAGTTGCGCAGGATGTATTCGTGGATCTCGGCCTTGATCCAGTGCATGGCGTAGCTCACCAGGCGCACGCCCTGGCTGGGGTCGAAGCGCTTGACGGCCTTCATCAGGCCCACATTGCCTTCCTGGATCAGGTCGGCATGCGGCAGGCCATAGCCCAGGTAGCCGCGTGCGATCGATACCACCAGCCGCAGGTGCGACAGGATCAACTGTTGTGCGGCAGCGAGGTCGCCGTCATCGCGCAGCTTGCGGGCGTACGCGGCCTCTTCCTCCTGCGACAGCATCGGCAGGCGGTTGACCGAGGAAATATAAGCATCCAGATTGCCCAGGCTGCCGGAAAACCCGAGAGCGAGTGCCGAGCGACCGGCCGGCACGAGGGCAGACGATGCGGACAGAGCTGTCATAGTTTCTCCTGGATTGGACTTGGGGACACCATCCATGGCAGTCCCGACAGATCAATATTAGCACTCTCGGGCGACGAGTGCTAACCCCGCCGGGCTACGAGAGTCCGGCCAGTATTTCTGACGCCCGACGTGCCGGATTTATCAGACAGGCAAGGACAGGAAAGGTGCCCCGGAGCGGGCGCCAGGGCGAAGCAGGTGGTTTGCCCACGTCAGCGCGAGCAACGGTAAGGCTGCGCCCGACAGCGACTGGTTGCGATGACTGGCGGCGATGGCCGGCAGCAATGGCTGGCCTCGAGCAGGCCTGACAAGGATCAGCCGGCGACCCGCAGCGCGCGGCGCACCGACAAGGCGGCGCCCAGCACGCCCAGTGCCGCGCTGGCGGCCAGCAGCCCGGTCACGGTCTGTGCATTCAGCGGCTGCAGCACGAAGGCCGAACCATACAGACTGGCCAGCTGGCCGACCGAGGTATTGAGCAAGGCCAGCGCGCCGACCACGGCCATCAGCGCCAGCGCGCCGGCGGTCAGGCCCAGCAAGCCGCCCATGTAGTAGAACGGCCGGGCCACAAACGCATCGGTGGCGCCCAGCAGGCGCGCAACGCCAATCTCTTCGTGCTGGGTCACGATTTGCAGCCGTATCGTGTTGAACACCACTGCCAGCACCACGCCGCACAGCGTCGCGGCCAGCAGCGCCAGTACCGATGATGCCAGCTGCAACAGCGCCGCCAGGCGCTTGACCCACGCGGCATCTAGTTGCACGGTCTCGATGCCATCGATCTTTTGCAGTGCTGCGGCGAGCTTTTCGATCCGCGCCGGTGCGGCGCCGCCCGCGTCGTCACCGTCAGCATCGCCGGAACCGGCGATCCGCACCACATAGGCATCCGGCAGCGGGTTGCTGCCAAGTGCGGCAACGACGTCACCCAGGCCGGCGCGCGCCTTCATCGCATCCAGCGCCTTCTCGCGCGGAATGTAGTCGAGCCTGACGTTCACGCCCGCTATCTGTGCGGCCTGGCGGATGTCGTCCGCGATGGCTTGCGCGCGGTCGCGGGCGACCTCGGTCGACAGGAACACGCTGATCTCGGGCTCCACCGCCAGCTCGCGCGACACCGGCCGCAGATTTTCCAGCAGTGTGAGGCCGGCCAGCGGCAGCATCAGTGCGAGCGCAATCACCAGCACATTAAAGCCGAAGCTGCCCGGCATGTTGCGGATGCGTGCCAGCGCTGCGCCCAGCGCCATTGAATGTTCACGGATCCAGGTCTTCATGCGCCCACCTCGCTGCTGGCGTCGTGCATCGCGACCACCTTGCCGTGTTCAAGAAGCACCACGCGGTCGGCGCGCTGCAGCAGCCGTTCGTCGTGGGTGGAGATGATGCAGGTGACGCCTGCCGCATTGAAGGCTTGCAGCATGTCGAGCACGACGCGCGCACTGTCGCGGTCGAGGTTCGCGGTCGGCTCGTCGGCCAGGATGATGCGCGGCTTGTGAACGACTGCGCGTGCGATCGACACGCGCTGCTGCTCGCCACCTGACAAGGCCTGCGGTGGCAGCTCGCCTTTTGCGGCCAATCCCACGCGGTCCAGCGCGACCTTCGCACGCTGCTCGGCCTCGGCCGGCATTGCGCCGCTGACGACCAGCGGCATCATCACGTTCTGCAGCACGCTGCGGTCATTCAGCAAGCGATGCTGTTGCAGGATCAGACCCAGCTTGCGGCGCAGGTAGGGCAGCGTCGCGCGGTTGAGCTTGCGCATGTCCTGCCCGCTGACCAGCAGCACACCACCGGTCGGCCGCTCGATGCCGGCGATCAGCTTCAGCAGCGTCGATTTGCCCGCGCCGGATGGGCCGGCCAGGAATACCAGCTCGCCTTCATGGATGTCGAGCGTCACATCAGCCAGCGCCGGCACATTGCCCGGGTAAGTCTTGGAGACGTGGGAAAAGGAGATGATGCTCATTCGATTCGCTGTGTGAGGAAGCTTTCTTCTGGCGTTGATGGGGAGTATCAGCCTAGCAGGGCATCGACGAATTCCTCAGCGACGAAAGGCTGCAAGTCGTCAATGCCTTCGCCGATGCCGATGAAGTACACCGGCACCGCGCGTTGCTTGACGATGGCGGCCAGTACGCCGCCCTTGGCGGTACCGTCGAGTTTGGTCACGACCAGGCCTGTGAGCGTCAGCGCGTCGTCGAAGGCCTTCACCTGGGTGAGCGCATTCTGGCCGGTATTGCCGTCGATGATCAGCAGCACCTCGTGCGGCGCAGTCTCGATTGCCTTACCGATCACGCGGCGCACTTTCTTCAGTTCGTCCATCAGGTGCAGCTGCGTCGGCAGACGGCCTGCGGTGTCAATCATCACCACGTCGGCACCGCGCGCGCGGCCGGCCTGCACCGCGTCGAAGGCCACCGCAGCCGGGTCGCCCGATTCCTGCGCGATCACGTCGACGCCGTTGCGCTGACCCCAGATCGTCAGCTGCTCACGCGCCGCGGCGCGGAAGGTATCGCCGGCGGCCAGCAGCACTTTCTGGCTATGTGCCTGCATGTGCTTGGCCAGCTTGCCGATGGTGGTCGTTTTGCCGGCGCCGTTGACACCCGCAATCATCATCACCAGAGGTTGCTCGCGGCCGAGTACCAGTGGTTTTTCCAGCGGCTGCAGCAACGCTATCATCAGCTCACGCAAGGCGGCCTTCACTTGTGCGGCTTCGGCCAGCTTGTCCTGCTTCACTTTCGCCTTCAGCGCGTCGAGCAGGTAGTGGGTGGCCTCGACGCCGGCGTCGGCCATCAGCAGCGCGGCTTCCAGTTCATCGTACAGCTCGTCATCGATCTTCGTGCCGGTGAACAGCGTCGCAATGCCGGACGAGGTGCGTGACAGCCCTGCCTTGAGCCGACCCAGCCACGAAGTCTTTTTCGCGGCTGCTGCGGCCGGGTCGGTGGCTTCGGCGCCCACGATCTCTGCATGGGGCGCAGTCGCAGGTGCGGCAACAGTGACCGGAACGGACGGGAGGGATGCGACGTCGGCCGGCTCATGCGCGGCGGATTCGGGCGCGGTGGCAGGCGCAGAAATGGGCTCTTTGGGTTTGCGCTTGAAAAAACTAAACATCGGGATCCGGGGCTGCCCTGCGAGGAAAAAAATTGGCGGCTACAATCCGGCGGCTGGGGTCGGCAGACCCTGCAGCGTCGACGCAGCGTTTTCATTCGTAATCAGACCGCGATTTTAACAGAGCAAAGACCATGATTTTCCGCCCCGGAGCGCTGGTGCTTGCCAGCTTGTTCAGCTTTCTGAGCCTTGCATTGCTGCCTGCAGGCAGCGCGGCTGCAGGCCCCGCCGCGCAGGAATTCCGCCTGTCGAATGGCATGAAAGTGATCGTGAATGAAGACCATCGCGCGCCGACCGTTGCGCACATGGTCTGGTATCGCGTTGGCAGCATGGACGAGCAGAACGGTGTGACAGGCGTCGCGCATGTGCTCGAGCACATGATGTTCAAGGGGACCAAGCAGCTCAAGCCCGGCGAGTTCAGCGAGCGCGTGGCCAAGCTCGGCGGCCGCGAAAATGCATTCACCAGCAAGGACTACACCGCCTACTTCCAGCAGGTCGAGAAAAGCCGCCTCGAAAAAGTGATGGCGCTCGAGGCCGACCGCATGCACAACCTGACAATGGATGCGGCCGAGTTCGGCAAGGAAATCCGCGTCGTGATGGAGGAGCGCCGGTTGCGTACTGACGACCAGCCGCTGGCTTTGCTGCAGGAAGCGCTGAACGCGACGGCCTGGGTCGCACATCCGTACCGCAACCCCGTCGTCGGCTGGATGGATGACTTGCAGAACATGAAGGCCAGTGATGCGCTCGACTGGTACCGCCGCTGGTATGCGCCGAACAATGCGACCCTGGTGGTGTCGGGCGATGTGGATGCGAATCAGGTGTTTGCACTCGCGAAAAAATACTACGGCCGTATCCCGTCCAAGCCGCTGCCCGTCACGCGCCCGCAGCAGGAGCCGGCACAGACCGGCGTCAAGCGCGTGACCGTGAAGGCGCCGGCCGAGAATCCCTACCTGGTGATGGCCTGGAAAGTACCCAAGCTGAATGATGTCGAGAAGGATGACGAGCCTTTCGCGCTGGAAGTGCTGGCCGCCGTGCTCGATGGCTATGACAATGCACGCCTGCCTGCGCGGCTGGTGCGCACCGAGCGCGTCGCGAACTCGGTCGATGCCGGCTATGACGGCATGGAACGCGGGCCGGTGATGTTCATGATGTCCGGCGAGCCCACGCAGGGGACCACGGTCGAGCAGCTGGAAGCTGCCTTGCGTGCCGAGATTACGCGCGTGGCGAATGACGGCGTGTCAGAGCAAGAGTTGCGGCGCGTGAAGGCGCAGCTGATCGCCAGCCAGGTCTACAAGCGCGATTCCGTGTTCGGGCAGGCGATGGAGATCGGCACCATGGAAATGGCCGGTTTCTCGCACAAGTTGATCGATCGTGTCATCGATCGTTTGTCAGCGGTCACGCCGGCCCAGGTGCAGGCAGTGGCCCGCAAGTATTTCTCCGACGACCAGCTGACCGTGGCCACCCTGTCGCCACTGCCCATGACAGCGCAGGCCGCGCGGCCAGTGAGCGTTCCCGGCCTGCGTCATTGATCCGGAGCGCACGATGACCCTGTTGAACTTCACTACTATCGCGCCCATGAACGCCCTGTCCCGCATCGTCCATCGCCTGCGCGCCACCACCTGCGTGAGTTTCGTCGCGTTCTTTGCATTCACCGCCGTCGCCAGTCCTGCACAGGCGAAGCTCAACATCCAGCATTGGACGCTGGACAATGGTGCGCGGGTGTATTTCGTTGAAAGCCACACCATTCCCATCGTCGATGTCAGCATTGAATTCGATGCGGGCAGCCGGCGTGACCCGGCCGGCAAGTCCGGTTTGGCGTCACTGACGAATGCGATGCTTGCACGTGGCCTGCAGCAGGCGGCGCTGGCTGACGGCCGCGACGAGCCGGCGATGAGCGAGGCCGAGATCTCCGATGCGCTGGCCGATGTGGCCGCGCAGCGCGGAGGCGGTGCCGGCACCGATCGCGCCGGTATGTCCATGCGCACACTGGTCTCGAAGGCCGAGCGCGACGTGGCGATTCGCATGCTCGCGCGCCTGCTGGCGCAGCCCGCCTTCCCGGCCGAGCTGTTCGCACGCGACAAGGCGCGCACGGTGTCGGCGATCCGTGATTCGCTGACCAAGCCGGAATCGATCGCGAACAAGGCGTTCTGGCGTCTTGCCTATGGCAGCCATCCGTATGGCGTCGAGGCGACGGTAGAGTCAGTCGAGGCCATCACCCGCGATGATCTGCAGGCTTTCCATCGCACACACTATGTGACGGGTACGGCGGTGATCTCCATCATCGGCGATATCTCGCGTGTGGAAGCTGAAGCGATCGCGCGTGAACTGACCGTGCGCCTGCCCAGGGCCACACCCGAAGGCAAGCCGCTGCCGGCGCTGCCGGAAGTCGCGCTACCGCAACGCGCAGAAGAACGCATACCGCATCCGGCGTCGCAGTCGCACATCCTGGTCGGCATGCCGGCGCTGTCGCGTGGCGATCCTGATTTTTATGCGCTGACGGTCGGCAATTACATCCTCGGCGGTGGCGGCTTCGTGTCGCGGCTGACCAAGGAAGTGCGCGAGAAGCGCGGGCTGGCCTACAGCGCGTACAGCTATTTCAGCCCGATGCTGCAGCAGGGGCCGTATCAGGCCGGGCTGCAGACGCGCAAGGATCAGGCGGATGAAGCGCTGAAGGTTGTGCGCGACAGTATCGCCAGCTGGTTGCGTGACGGCCCCACGCAGGCGGAGCTGAAAGCGGCGAAGGACAACCTGATCGGAGGTTTCGCGCTGCGGATTGATAACAACCGCAAGATCCTCGACAACATATCGGTGATTGGCTACTACGGTTTGCCGCTCGATTACCTGGATACCTGGACTGATAAGGTGGAGAAAGTCACGGTCGCCGATATTCGTGCTGCGTTTGCGCGCAAGCTCTCACTCGATCGCATGGTGACCGTGATCGTCGGCGCCGAGACGCAAGACAGCAGCGCCGGTACCGGCGCCGCTACGACACAATAATCAGAAACAATCCGAATCAAACAGGAATGCTCTTTTGAAAAAAGCCAGCCCTGCCCGTCATGGCGGTGCTCCGCGGCAGGTACGCATCATCGGCGGTGACTGGAAGCGTACGCCGCTGCCGGTGCCGGACATCGAAGGTCTGCGCCCGACCCCGGACCGCGTGCGCGAAACCGTGTTCAACTGGCTGGAGCATCTGCAGCAGCGCGACTGGAGCGGTCGCCAATGCCTTGACTTGTTTGCCGGTACCGGCGCCCTTGGTTTCGAGGCCGCAAGTCGCGGCGCGGCCGCCGTCACCATGATCGAGTCCCATCCCACTGCGATTCGCCAGCTGCAGGCGAGCTGCGACAAATTGCGGGCGACGACCATCAAGGTCGCCCGTGGCGATGCGCGTGCCCAACTCGCAGCGCTGCCGGGCCCGTATGACCTGATTTTCCTCGACCCGCCCTATGCGCTGAACTTGCTGCCCGATTTGCTGCCGCAGTGCGCTCGCTTGCTGCGCCCCGGCGGACTGGTCTATGCTGAATCCGACCAGCCGTTTGCCGAGCCGCGTGCAGCCTGGCTGCAGGGCTGGCGCGTGGTGCGTGCCGACAAGGCCGGACAGGTGTATTTCGGCCTGCTGATGTCCGATGACAAGGCCGTGAATTAGGGCATAATTCGCCTTCCTTGAGACCGGGCAGGCAAAGATCTCGCCCGTATAAAAGAACCCAGAAGGACAGCCCCATGGTCACAGCCGTATATCCCGGAACCTTCGACCCGCTGACGCGTGGTCATGAAGATCTGGTGCGCCGGGCCTCAGGCCTGTTCGACCAGCTCATCGTCGGCATCGCCGACAGCAAGGCCAAGCGACCCTTCTTCTCGCTGGATGAGCGTCTCGATATCGCGCGCGAAGTGCTCGGCCATTACCCGAACGTGAAAGTCGAGGGCTTTGCCGGCCTGTTGAAGGATTTCGTGCGCGAGCATGACGCACGCGTGATCGTGCGTGGCTTGCGCGCCGTGTCCGACTTCGAATACGAATTCCAGATGGCCGGCATGAACCGTTACCTGCTGCCGGATGTCGAGACGATGTTCCTGACGCCGTCTGACCAGTACCAGTTCATCTCCGGTTCCATCGTGCGCGAGATTGCCGTGCTCGGCGGCGATGTATCGAAGTTCGTGTTCCCGTCGGTCGAGCAATGGCTGAACAAGAAGATCGCGGAGCAGAAGGCCATGGCAGACGGAAACCAGGCTTGAGCGGCGCTGGCAGCTTCAAAAACTTCCGCAATATCCAGCCGAGCTTCCCTCCATGGCACTGATGATCACCGACGATTGCATCAACTGCGACGTCTGCGAACCCGAGTGCCCGAATGAAGCGATCTTCCTCGGCCCGCTGATCTACCAGATCCATCCGGACAAATGCACCGAGTGCGTCGGTCATTTCGATGAGCCGCAATGTCAGCAGGTGTGCCCGGTTGCCTGTATTCCGCTCGACCCTGCGCATCAGGAAAGCCGCGAACAATTGTTGCAGAAGTACGAGCGCCTGCAGAAAGACAAGCGCTGACCCTGTTCATTCCCGGCGCAGCAGATTGCGTGCGATGGTGTAGCAATGCAGGGAGACCGGCATGCATTCGAATGCAAGGCCATCCACCTCGATGGTCCCCGAATAGCTTCTCGTTGTGACCAGTGGTGTGCGAGCGAGCCGGTGCCGACTTGCCAGTTCGCGCAGGCCTCGCAGTTCCTTCGGCTCGTTGGGTGCGCGATCCGACCACTTGATCTCGACAGCAAATCTCGGTTTCTGCGTGCGCGCATCGAGCGACACTATATCGACTTCAAGGTCCTGCCGACCTGACTTCCAGCGCGCATAATGCAGCGATCGGCTGATCTCGGCATTGTGCAGCCATTGGCTCCAGACCGCAGTCTCGGCCAGACTGCCCATCGCTTCGTCATCAGCCTGTACGGTGCCGAACAGCGCCGCCCGTATTGACGGGTTCGTCAGGTAAACCTTGAAAGTGCGGGCCCGCTGCAGGCGTCGGGCATTGTCTTCGATACGATGAACCCGACGGATCAGGTACGCTGCTTCAAGATATTCAAGATAGTCGCCGAGTTTGGCCTTGGTGATGCCTGAGTGTTTGCTGAGGTCTTCCAGCCCGACTTCATTGCCGGTGTTAAATGCCAGCACATTGAAGAAGCGATTCAGTTCCTGCGTGTCGCCTATCCCGTAAAGACTGGGCAAATCTTTCAGCAACACTTTATCCACGATGTCCTGGCGTAAGAATCTTGACGGATTGGCGCGAACGCCGGGATTCATCACGGCTTCCGGAAAGCCGCCGTAATTCAGGTAGTTGATGAACTCTTCATTCAGCGCGTGGATGTCATTGGCGAAATAGGAAGGCGCACGTTCCGATGGATTGTCTTGGTCGCGGATCAGGTAGTCTTCCTGCCCGGCGAATCGAAGGTACTCCGCAAACGTGAGTGGCGGAAGAATGAACTCACTGAACCTGCCCGCGCCCGATTCGCGGCTTTTCATCCGGAGCGCGGCGGCGGCCGAGCCGCTTGCGACAAAGCGTATCGATGCGAAAGTGTCGACCAGTGATTTGAGGTGGACTTCCCAGTCTTTCAGGTACTGAATCTCATCGAACAAGACCCACAAGGGCTTTTGTGCGGCGTGCTGGTGCAAGTCGATAAACATTCGCACCAGGCTTTCCAGCGTGCGACCTGAGTACAGCGGGGTGTCGAGCGACAGGAAGAGCACTTGTGTTCCCGCGATCTCTTCGTCCAGCAGCCGCGCGACGAGATGCTTGAGCATCACGGTCTTGCCGACTCTGCGCGGCCCGATCAGCACGACCGCGCGTCGTACGGAGGTATCCAGCGTCAGACGCGCAAACTGCTGAAAGTACGCCCGCCTCTGCCAACCGGCTTCTTCAGGGTCGATGCCCTGACCAGCTTTCCACCAAGGATTATCCAATCCGAGCCGCCTTTGAACTTCATGAGCAGGGATATGAAGGTTTGCGGCCATAGAGTTATCCGATCAAGCCTAATATGTCGTATTAAGAAAAGAAATTTTATTCTAATACGACAAAAATGAGCTTGTCGACCGCAGTAATGCTTCAGTGGACTGTTATTTTGGCAATGGACCGGGCGTCAGTCAGGTTTGTGGTGTCGTTGCCGACACTCGTGCGGCGTCCCTGACCTTTGCTGTCAGGCCGACATCGGCGCGTGGCCGCAGTGGGAGGGCTGCCGTAGCTGGCCGGCGGGCGCGATGAGTGCGGCGCGCGTCTGGGGGTGGCATACCCGACATCCGGGTACGCTGAATGTTCAGTCGATCACCTTGGGCGTGCACACGCCCGCATAGCCGAGATGGTTCTCGCCGTTGGTCAGCGTGTAGATGGTGTGAGCGCCCCAGATGTAGCGGTCGGCCTTCACGCTGACGGTGGCTATCGTGCCGTTCATCACCTGCTTGTCGAGCCTGGCTTCGCCTTCATACCACTGCGCGCTCTCCTTCAGTTCGGCCTCGACCGGACCGCCATACAGCGTGCTGAAGCGGATTTTCTTCGCCGTCGTGTCGATCACGAGATCGACCGGATCTTCCTTCAGACTGCTCATCTGTTCGACCCGCTTGCCCCAGCCGTCATATTCGACATGGGTGCCGCTGCAGATGTAGCGGATCTTTTCAGCGTGAACGGTGGATACTTGCGCTAGGAAGAGCAGACTGGTGAGGGTCGCGAATCGGGTCAGTGTCATGGGATTTGGGCGTGGTGAAAGGTCCTGCGCGTCGTGCAAGCCAAAATCAATCACGCAGAACCAATCGGTCGAAATCAGTGGCTCCGCGATGCAGCGAAGCGGCGCTCACAGGAATTGCTTTGGAGTATCACATTGACTCCAAAGCAAAACCTTGACTGAGGTCAAACTTTGACGGTCAGACGTTGAACAGGAAGTTCAGTACATCGCCATCCTTGACGATGTATTCCTTGCCCTCGGCGCGCATCTTGCCGGCTTCCTTCGCGCCGTTCTCGCCCTTGAATGCGATGTAGTCATCGAAGGCGATGGTCTGCGCGCGGATGAAGCCGCGCTCGAAGTCGGTATGGATCACGCCGGCAGCCTGCGGCGCGGTGTCGCCCTGATGAATGGTCCATGCGCGTACTTCCTTCACGCCAGCGGTGAAGTAGGTTTGCAGGCCCAGCAGGCTGAACGCCGCGCGGATCAGACGGTTCAGGCCCGGCTCATCCATGCCCATGTCGGTCAGGAATTCCTGCTTGTCAGCGTCGTCCATGTCGGCGATCTCGGCCTCGATCGCGGCGCAGATTGCAACGATGGGCGCGTTCTGCGACTTGGCGTAATCCGTCAGCTGATCCAGCAGCGGGTTGTTGGCAAAGCCCGAGTCCGACACATTGGCCACATACATCGCCGGCTTGGCGGTGATCAGGCACAGCGGCTTGAGCATCGCCATCTGGTCTTTGTCCAGTCCCATGGCGCGCACCGGCTTGGCATCGTTCAGATGGGCTTGCACTTTCTCCAGCAGCGCGCACAGTGCGATCGCTTCCTTGTCGCCGGCGCGTGCTTTCTTTTGTTCTCGATGGATGGTCTTTT
>CAZCDW010000076.1:0-11125 GCA_964497485.1 uncultured Bifidobacterium sp. | reverse complement strand
CACCAACTACTCGAACCCTCCCATCCACGGTGGCCAGGTGGTCGCCACGGCACTGGCGCTGCCGGAACTGCGCAAGCTGCGGGAAGAGGAGCTGGCCGGCATGCGCGTGCGCATCAAGGAAATGCGTCAGGCCATGGTCGACAAACTGAAGGCCAAGGCCCCGGGACATGACTTCGATTTCGTCGTCAAGCAGCGCGGCATGTTTTCGTACTCCGGCCTGACCAAGGAACAGGTCGCGCGTTTGAAGGACGAGTTCTCGATCTATGCCGTGGACACTGGCCGCATCTGTGTCGCCGCGCTGAACTCGCGCAACATCGACCGCGTGGTCGATGCGATCGCCAAGGTGCTGTAAGCGTCAGCTGCGGGTTGTCGGATTGCTTTCGATAAATCTATTTGACAACCCCGGCTGGATTCGTCATAATCTTGCCTCTGTTCCCTGATAGCTCAGTCGGTAGAGCGACGGACTGTTAATCCGCAGGTCCCTGGTTCGAGTCCAGGTCGGGGAGCCACAGAATACAAAGGCCCGCAAACGAAAGTTTGCGGGCTTTTTTGCTTTCCCGCACAATAAGACGAATATGATTAGTCCCAAACCCCAGGGAGTAGCGACTTGGAAACAAAAGAACATCCTCAAGCCACGTTCAGCGACATGCAATACAGCACTGGCGCTGACTGGAAAATTATTGGCGAAGAGTTCAAAGCCTATTCGGCCGCCCTGCCAGACCGCATCATCGCGCATCTGAAACTGCTGGAAGGTGATTTCGGCGGCTTCCCGGTAGATCGCCTCACGCATAGTCTGCAGACCGCCACGCGCGCTTATCGCGATGGCAAAGACGAAGAGTATGTGATTTGCGCCTTGCTGCATGACATAGGCGACACATTGGGCAGCTTCAATCACCCAGATATTGCCGCTGCCATCTTGAAGCCCTTTGTCAGCGACGAAAACTTTGAAATGGTGGAGAAGCACGGCTTGTTTCAGGCCTATTATTTCTTCCATTTCCTGGGGATGGATCGCAACCTTCGCGACAAATTCAAAGGCCAGCCGGTTTATGAAAGAACGCTGGAGTTCTGTGAAAAATATGACGCGCCGGCTTTTGACAAGGATTACGACACTTTGCCGCTGTCGTTTTTTGAACCGATACTGCGACGCCTGATGGCGAAGCCCAAGAACACGATCTACACGATGGCGGAGTAACGAACTAAACGCTTGGCAGATCTTGATTACACCGCACAGCGTTTCAGTTTTTCCGAAAAGCCAAAAAGCCCGCAAACGAAAGTTTGCGGGCTTTTTTGTGTGCCACTACCACCGCGCTCTACCCAGCGCTGACGCTACTGCGAAGAAAAGCCCGCGCGCAAGATCCTGGGTTTGACCTGCGCCTCACATCAACGTGGCCTTGGTGCGAAACACATGGGCGCAGGAAAATTCGCGCATCTTTCCCAGCAAGGTACCGTCTTCAGCGGACACCCATTCCGGGCTGCCGTTGGCCGCCGAGCTGATGGTCGCGCCCTTGCCATCATGCTCGGTCTGCAAGGTCAACCACATCGTGCGTGATTTCAGATACTTGCAATCGAATTCCAGCTGTGACCGGACAAACAAAGCTCCCTTGTCATCCGGCTGGACACGATTGACCTGCTGCCACGCATAGACCATGTAGCCCTTGCGCGTCATGTTGTCGGTCTCGAGGTAATACGCATTGCCTTCGGCGTCCACTCCCATGTCCACCCTGTTGTCGGCGTGCGCCGGTGCAGCCAGAGCGTTCAGGATAGATGCGATTACGATCAAATTTTTCTTCGACATGTGCTTTCAGATTCCATAAATCATTATCGACAGCGAGACTGCCCACCCGACGTGCGGATGCCATTATGGCCGACATTTCAAATACGGATTCGATCATGCGACCACACAGAGAACAGGCATGAAAAAACCCGCAAACAAGTTTGCGGGTTCCTCGCCTTCCCCCGGATGAACGTCGGCCTTGTGACTGCCCGGCCGACTGTTCGCGTGCAGCCTGGCTTACTTCTTCTTCATCCGCTCGATATTCTGGCGGTGGAAGTGATTCATGAGCATGAAGCCGAGACCCAGAAACCAGATCGCCATCAGGATGTGCCAAGTTTTCATTTTTTCTCCGGTGTCGATGTTGCTAAGCTAATCCAGCGCTTGCTCCGCACGCGCCACTTTCGGGTATATCTGCGCGAACGGTTTTCAGGCCGCCCTATTCCCTATTATTACCCAAATCATTTTCCCGTGCGCCCGGCCCCAGCAAGGGCCGCAGCGTGACGATGGTCAGCGCCAGCAGTACGATCTCCAGCGCATACACGCTGGTATAGCCGAACGCTGACCCGCCCACCATCGCCGCCAGGTCACGCAGAATGCCGCCCAGCGCCACCGCGATGCCAGCGCCGGTGGCCTGCACCGCGCCCCAGGCGCCCAGCGCCAGTCCGCTCTGACTGGCCGGTGCGAGATTCATGGTTGCCGTCAGCGTGCCATGCCCGAACAGGCCGGCACCGAAGCCAATCAATAGCGTACCGACGCCAAACAGCCATGGCATGGCCGTGGGCGCCGCAAGTATCACCATCGCGAACGCCGGCAAGCCCGCCATCGCGCCCATGCCAGCCAGCCGCAGCGGGTCCATATCGCGCGCGAGCACGCGCGAGGCCAGCCCGAATCCCAGCAAGCCGCCGATCGCAAGCGTGGCGGTCAGCAGCGTCGTGTCACCGACCGACAAGCCCAGGATCTCGCCGCCATAGGGCTCCAGCAGCACATCCTCCATCGTGAAGGCCATGGTGCCGAGGCCGATCGCGATCAGGCGACGCACGGCCTGCTCACCCCGGTAGTACAACCGCCATGCACCCCGGAAGTCTTCCCGCTGCGCTGAGTCGGGCTGACGGGCGCGGCTGCGCGCTTCCTGCTTCCATAGCGCCACGGTATTGAGTACCAGCGTCAGCACCGCCGACGCCTGAATCACGCTGATCAGCTGGCCGGGGCTGAATTCGGCCAGTGCGATGCCGAACGCGACGGCACTGGCCATCATCCCGAGTAGCAGCATCACATACATCAGGCCCACCACCTTGGGACGGGACTCCGGAGTCGCCAGATCGGTCGCCAGCGCCAGCCCGACTGTCTGCGTGGTGTGCAGCCCTGCGCCGACCAGCAGGAAGGCAATCGCAGCGGCTCCCTGCCCAACCCAGGCCGGCGCATGCGAGGCATGTCCCAGGCCCGACAGCACCAGCAAGGCGAACGGCATGATGGCCAGCCCACCGAATTGTATGAGGGTGCCCATCCAGATATAAGGCACACGACGCCAGCCAAGCTCGGAACGATGATGATCTGAGCGGAAGCCGATCACGGCGCGAAACGGCGCGGCGAGCAGTGGCAGAGAAATCATCAGGCCGACAAGTGCGGCAGGCACATGCAGTTCGACGATCATCACGCGCGTGAGCGTGCCAATCATCAGCACGAGCGCCATGCCAACCGAGACCTGGAACAGTGACAGCCGAAGCAAGCGCGACAAGGGCAAGGTCGGCGATGCCGCGTCGGCGAATGGCAGGAATTTCGTTCCGACCCGAGCCCAGGTGCGCAGCATTTCTTGCCGCAAGGTGCGCGCAGAACTCATGACCGGTGGATCAGGAAGCGTTTGATAGATCGCACAAGAAAGCGCGAGCCAGAAGCGATGACGTCATGGTTCGGGCCCCGAACCATGACGCAAAGGCGCGTATTACTTGCGCTGCCCATCCGACAGTGTCAACACCGCGACTTGCTCTGCGGGTGTCGACGACGCTGCCGATACCTGTGCTGCACTACCGTTCAGGTAACGCTTCACCCAGGTCGTGTTCGTTGCCAGTGCGAGGTGCACGGCGAACGATGACACGGCGACTGCGCCGATGATGATGGGAATACCCACCGAAGGCTTGACTACGCACCACATTTTTCCGTAAATCATAGCGTTGCCCCCTTGATCAATGCAGCCAGGGTGAATAGATATACGCCAGCAGATGCGCGAAAGCCGCGATCATGCCGAAAATCTGCGTACCTTGAATCAAATGACGGTGAATCTCTTCAGACTCTGCTTCTGTCAGTCCCGTCGGCCATACTTTGTCTTTGTCAGACATGGGAGTACCTCCTGGTTAAAGATTGAAACGTACCGGACCTGCACAATGAAGCCATTCCCAAAACTCCGATAAGACCGCCGCGGAATCTGTTATGTGTATGTAATTTTTAAATTACATTTATCTTTGTCAGTAAATATTTACACGCATTAGTGCAAAGGTCAACCTGCGCGGTGAAAAAGTCCGCGGCCGGGAGCGAAAATGAAGGGGATGTTTTTAATTTGATATTCACTCGAGAGCTTGTCGTTATCGAATTGGGAATGCAGGGCTGCAGGATAGGCGTACGGCAAAGCGGGTGAGCTCGACTCGTTCCGGAAGCTGCGGCGTGGAAAGGAACAGGGCTGTAGGAAATGAGACTGAGCCTGAACGGAACGTCACCGCCACACGATCAGTCATCGGGCATGCCATGACCGGGTGCAGGCAAGGTCGCTTGTTCAGCCTGCCGGAGACGCTCCGGACCTCGGACCCACTTGGAGCACACCATGCGACCCCTGCGATCAGGATTCCAAGCTACCCCAGCGTGCGTGCTGCAGCTTGCAGGCTTGCCGCTGGTCGGACAATTCGTCATCCTCAGCTGGCAGGGAAGCGTCGCGGCCGCCATCTTCATCACCTACGTCAGCTTCTGCATGATGGGCAGCTTGCTGGTCACCTTGTTGACTGCCTGGTGGTTTGCCAGGCGCGTGCGCTCATGCATCGGCCGTTCGCCGCCAGCCGAGCGCTACAGCACGATGGGCTTTGCGGCGTTGGTGATGCTGGCAAGCTTGCTGACGATGTCTCTGGTCCATCTGGCGCCGCAAGTCGGCGGCAGCAATCCGGTATGGATGGCGGCGCTGGGCAGTTATCTGATCGTCACGATCCTGGTGCCGCTGGGATGGCTGGCGTATGGCATACACCGCCTGCGACGGATACTCCGGCGACCCGGCGCGTGATCACTTCTGAAGGACTAGCGCGCAGCGGCGGCATCGTCCGGTTCGGAAAACAGAGAAGGCATGTTCTCCGGCACCAGTGCCTTGTAGACCTTCCACGTGGTGTGGCCCACCAGTGTCGCCGTCAGCGCCAGCGATGGCAGAAAGAACACAAGGCTGATGCCGATCAGCACCGTGATCGCCAGCGCCCAGACCAGCATCGCAGCCGTGTTGTTCCACAAGGTGATCGCGCTGGCGCCGATGGCTTCCATCGTGTCTGCATCGCGGTCCAGCATCATCGGCATCGACACGACCGAAGTCGCAAACACCAGGCTGGCGAAGGCCAGTCCGGCGACGCCCCAGACGGCAAGGAAGGCGATGTTATCGCCGGAGACAATGTTACCCACCATGTCGGTCAGCGTCGGATAGGTATGCTTCGCAAACAACGCGAAGATCACGACCGAGATGCGCGCCCACACGATCATGAAGAAGGTCAGCGTGGCCGCGAAGAACGCAATCGACTTCCAGTTGCGTGCCCAGCAGGTGAGGCTCTCGCGCAGGTCGGCGCGTCCGGTGCGTTCGTTTTGCCGCGACAAATCATAGATGCCACAGCAGATGAAGGGCCCCATCAGGAAAAATGCCGCTGTCAGGCCCATCGTCATTTGCCATACCTGCCGGTAAACCTCGGCAATCGCATAGCCCATCAACACGAAGACCACGCCATAAGCCACCCCGGCAAAGCCGGTGGCACGCATGTCCCTCGCCCCATCCGCCAACAAACCGAAAATCGCCGAAGGCTGAAGCGGAATGTGTGCGGTGTCGGCGGCTGGACTTTCGGACTCGGATGCCATGCGATTTCCCCAAGAGTGTATTTTTTATTGACGCTAAATGTACTGGAATCGAGATTGAATCGCTACTGCATCCTCGTACCGATGGAGGGCAACCAGACAGTGCCCGGGCGTCTCCCGCTCAGGCCAGCGGGCTGACGGCGAACCTAGGCAAACCCTGCAGGCCGCCGGCCCTGACCCGATCGGCCCAGTCCAGCGCCTCGGCGATGGTGACGTGCATGTCCAGGTAACGGTAAGTACCCAGCCGGCCGACAAAGCTGACGCCATGCTCATGCTCGGCCAGTGCGATGTAGCGCGCCAGTTGCCCCTTCTCTTTTGCGAGTCGTATCGGATAGTAAGGCGTGTCGCTCGGTCCGCAATCACGGCTGCTCTCGCGGCTGATGATCGTGGCGTCATGGTTTTCCCAAGGCGAGAAATGCTTGTGCTCGGCGATGCGTGTCCATGGCACTTGCTCGTCGCAGTAATTGATGACCGCATTGCCCTGGTAATCGCCGTCGTGCCGCTCCGTCGCAAAATCCAGCGTCCTGTAACCCAGCCGTCCCTCGGCATGGTCGAACCAGGCATCGATGGGTGCGGAGCAGAACACATGCGCATAGTCTGCTGCCATGGGTCGGCTGAATGCGGTGCGCAGGTGCACCCGTATGCCGGGCTGGTCGAGCATCTTTTCGACGATGGCCGTATAGCCATGGCGCGGCATGCCCTGCCATGTGCTTGCATAGTAATTGTCGTCGTAGTTGAAGCGCAGCGGCAGTCGCTTCAGTATGCTGGCCGGCAGCTCGGACGGCGCCAGCCCCCATTGCTTGCGGGTGTAGCCCTTGAAGAAGGCTTCATACAGCTCGCGCCCCATGTATCGCAGCGCCTGCTCCTCGAAGGTCCGCGGCTCGGTGACGGAGGTATCGGCGCGCGCCGCAAGGAAAGCCTGTGCCTGTGCCGGCCCCAGTACCATGCCGAAGAACTGGTTGATCGTGTGCAGGTTGACCGGCATCGAATAGACGCGCCCTCTCACAATCGCTTTTACCCGATTGGTAAAGGGCATGAATTCATCGAAGCGCCGGACGTAGTCCCAAACACGCTGATGACTGGTGTGGAAAATATGCGGACCGTAGCGATGCACGAGGATGCCCGTACTGCTGTCGCGTTCGGTATGACAATTGCCGGCCACATGCGCGCGCGCCTCGAACACGTCCGACTCATAACCTTGCCGCGCCAGTTCATGCGCAAGGACTGCGCCCGAAAAGCCGGCGCCGACGATCGCCACTCTGGTCATGTTTCCTCCTTGTGCGCGTTCATCCCCAGCGCGTCACATCCGCCCCTGCACCGGATCGAGACCAGCCACATCCTCGATCTCGGCCTGCGCGCGCAAGTGCAGGTAGCGCGCGATGGCATCGGCCAGCGACGGCATCAACTGCCCGCGCTCACTGCCCAGCGCGCTGTATAGCGGGCGGGTGGCCGGGCTGTGCAGTTGCGACGCCGGGCGTGTCACCAGCGTGCTGGTCGCAATGCCCGCCATACGCGCCGCCATGATGGCCAGCTCTGCCCAGGACAAGGCCGTTCCGTTCGCGAGATGCCACAGCCCGCATTCGCCATCGATCAGCAGGTTCAGCGACGCATGCACGAGGTCGGGTATGTAGGTCGGCGAGATGATGATGTCATCGGCGGCGACGAAAGGCCTGCCGTGCGATAGCTCGGCCAGCGCGATGGACACAAAGTTGACGCTGTCCCAGGGACCGAAAAAGGCACTGCTGCGAATCACCAGCGCCGACGGATCGATCGCCAGCACGCGGCGCTCTGCCTCGGCCTTGGAATGGCCATACACATTCAGTGGCGCCACCGGATCGCTTTCGACATAAGGCTTTCGTGCCTTGCCGTCAAAAACCAGGTCACTCGAATACGTCAGCAACTGAATGCCATGGCGCGCGCAAGCGATGGCCAGCACCACCGGGCCCAGCGTGTTCTCGCGCCGGCAGCGCTCATGTTCGGATTCGGCATGATCGACACTGACATAACCGCCAGCATTCACGATCGCCCATGGCTGATGCTCGCGTATGGCCTGTTCTACCGACACCGCGTCGGCCATGTCCATGTCAGCCCTGCCCAGCAGTCGACAAGCCAGCCTGCGTGCTTTGCAAGCGCGAGCGAACATACGACCGAGGGTGCCGGTCGCACCGACGATCAGCAGCGGTTGTGCGTGCTGTATTGCCGGCGGCCGCGACGCCGCCCACTCATCCATGACGGACAGCCGCACCGGCGGACACAGGAAGCGGTCGGAGCCGCGCCACCAGCCCTCGCCTTGCAGCACCGGATGCGATGGCTTGCGGCCGCTGGACAATTCGCGCATCAGCGATGCGTAGACCGTCATGCGCGGCGGCTCCGAGCGCACGTCGAAAGGACCGGGCTCGTAGTAACCACGCTCGACCGTGACCAGGCTGTTCCAGTCGAAGGAACCAAGCAAGGCCCATACGGTGACGGCCTGCAGGTCCACGCCTTCATTCCTTACGCGCTCGGCCGCATTCCAGATTTCCAGCAACCAGCGCAGCTGGTCTTCACGGTGTGCATCGATATGGGCTTCGGTGACTGCGATCGGAAGGTGATAGCGAGACCAGCACTCATGCAGCAATGGCGCGATGCCCGGCGTTGGCACAGCAAAGGCGCGCGGCGTCTCCATGTCGGCGCAATGGAAGCCGCGATAGCTGCCGACATGCGAAGCCGGATACAAGGACGTCCGGTGATCCAGCCAGCGCTCGCTGGTGATGTAGTAATTTACGCCGATCAGGTCCGGCGGGCAGGGATGCTCGCAGAACCACGCGAACTCGCGCTCGGGTATGCCGGTCTCGGCCAGCCAGTGCCATAGCGGATGCCGTCGGTCGACACGACCGCAAAGCAGGTCCCAGGCCAGCCAGCGGCGCTCGTTGTACAACGCGACCAGCTCGCCCATTTCGGGCGTACCCCAGGTCTTGCCGAGATCATCGGTCTGCACCAGCCGGGCCTCGGGATTGACCCGCCGTATGGCCTGCATCGCGAGCACGATGCCACGGCACTGGTTCAGCACGGCGCGCACGAAGCTCTCATCGGTGCTCTGATGCGGATACCAGACACCGTACAGGCAGGAAAAGCGTGCCGTGGTCAGTGGCTCGTTGACCGGGGTATACATCGATACCCATGGATAGCGCGCGGCGACTTCGCCCGCATAGGCGGCCAGTTTGTCGCCGAAGGAGGGATTGAGCAGACTGGTGCTGCGCGGTCCACTGCCATGATGCACCAGCCCGACGATGGCCTCGATGCCGAGTTTTTTCAATTCGACCAATCGTGCATCGGCCCACTGCCAGTCGGCGCTACCGATGTCGTCGGGTGCGATGTGTTCCCAAAGCACAGGGTAGCGCAGGGCCTGGATGCCCAGCGATGCGAAGCGGTCAAGATCTTCGACGCGGTGCAGATGGCCATTTCTGTGCAGCTGACTGAGGTAGCGATCCTGCACGCGATTGATGGTGCATTCGATACCCCCCCACAAGGCCAGCCGCTGGCTCATCCAGATGCGCCCGTGCCAGCCGCCGATGGCATGCCCTGCGCTTCCAGCATCAAGCGGTGCATGTCGCGCACGGTCGTATCCCACGAGGTCAGCTTCAGCTTGGCCCGCATCTGCCGTATCTTTTGCTGGCGCTCGGCAGCTGGCATCGCCAGTGCCTCCTCACAGCACCGAATGAAATCGGGCACCGTGTGTGCGATGGCGACGGTATCGGCATGCATAGCCATCACATCCCTCACCGCGGTACTGACCACGGGCCGTTCGGCCGCCATGTACTCGAGCGACTTGGTCGGACTGATGAAGCGAGTCGCTTCATTGATCGCAAACGGCATCAGGCACACATCCCAGGACGCGAGGAAGGCTGGTAACAATTCATATGGCTGCTTCCCGGTGTAGCAGATATTGGAACGTTGCGGCAACGACATCGGATCGATTTTCGCGATCGGACCGACCAGCACCAGCGTCCATTCCGGGTGCGCATCAGCGATGGCGGCGATGAGCGTGATATCGAGTCTTTCGTCGAGCACGCCGAAGAAGCCCAGGCGGGGCCTGGGCAAGTCTGCATGCGGTGCATAAGCGATGTTGCGGTCGAGCGCCTTCCTGAAATGTGCGCTGTCCACGCTGCTGGGGAAACAATGCACATTCGCATGCTGCGTGCGCTTGCACGCGTACAGTCCCGGACCGCCCGTGAACACCAGATCGGCGCGTGCCAGCAATTGGCGTTCATGATCGATGAGGCCGGCCGGTGGGTTCATGAACGCCGACAGCTCATCCATGCAGTCGTAGATCACCAGTTGCGGATCCAGCGTATCGAGCAGCGGCATGGCCATCGGTGTGTACAGCCATGCGAGATGCAGCGGATGCTGCTCGCAGAGCTCGGCGAGCTTCGCGCGCAGCTGCCGCGCAGCGTCATGCACAAAACCTCGCTCAGGTGTCAGGCCCGACCATTGCCATACCTTCAGGCCCGGCAGCGGCTCACTGGTTTGCCAGCCAGTCTCGTCAGCGACCTCCGAAGGCTCGGGCTCCTGGATGAAAACAATCCGATAGTGCCGCGCCAGTCGGGACATCAAATGCTGCGGCCGCTGGTAAACAAAGTCCCAGCGCAAATGGGAAAAGACAATCAAGGTCTGCACGCAGGCTCCGGCTCGCGTTGAGGGAATGGCAAGCCTGTATCTGACCGTCGCGCGCGCGACCTTGTTCGCCAATAGCGCTGCCCGGAAATCAGTTCCTGCAGCAAGCTTGATGCAGCCACGCGCTGCAGACGCGACAGTGACGATGCCTTGCCATTGCGGACACGCGGCTGCGCAGGAATTTTTCTTACGCGCAGAAACTATTTCCAGAGGTCACGAACAAAGGGGAATTGCCACTGGTAATTCTTTCCTTTGCCCATGTCCCTGCTGCCTGCAACCAACCCGCCCTCGCTGCTTTCCACCCCTGCCCATGTCACGACTCGGTGGCAGCGCTTCGCGTTGCCCGGCTTGTTCGGCTGGTTCGGCATGATCATGGGCTCGTGGGTGGGCAGGATTCCTGCCTTGCGCGACGGCGTGCAGGTAACACACTCAGAGCTTTCCATGGTGCTGGTGATGGGCGGCCTCGGCGCGGCGCTGTCCTTTCCGGCGTCGTCGCGACTGATGGCGCGTTTCGGTGGTCGGATCAGCATGCAGATCTCGGGGTTGGCACTGCTGCTGGTGCTGCTGGCGATCGGCGCGGCACCGACTGTGCCGCTGCTGATGGCGGCCGTGCTG
>CAZCDW010000075.1:0-11270 GCA_964497485.1 uncultured Bifidobacterium sp. | reverse complement strand
CAACAAGGACAACAGCAAGGCTTGCTGCAGCAACTGCAGCAGATACAGCAGCTGCAGCAGCAACTGCAAGTGGTCCAGCAACAGCTTCAGCAACAACTGCAGCAGCAACAACAGCAGATGGCACCGCAGGGCTTCTTCGGCAACCTGATCGGCCAGATCGGCCAGCCTCTCGGCGGCGCGATCGGCGGCATGTTCGGGCATTCCGGTCTCGGCAACCAGATCGGCGGTATCGCCAGTCAGGTCGGCCGCATGCTGCCCTTCCAGATGGACCCGATGCAGCAGGCATGGGCCCAGCAGCAAGCCGCCCAACAACAGCAACAGCAGCAGCCGTATGGGCAGGCATATGGGCAGTATGGCCAGGGATATGGCCAGAACTATGCGTCGCAGGGACAGCAAGGCTACCCGCAGTCGCAGCCGACACTGCACTGAGCGCATCGAGCGCACCGAGCGCACCCCGTGCGCAAGGCACGGCAAGCCGCCGTGCCCGGTGCGAACTTCATGCATCTGGCAGCGGCGCGCCTGGCGCTCAGCCATCGCCCCATGCCCGCCGCTGCCGCAGCACTGACCACAAGGACGCCACGATGCCCATCATCCAGGGCGGCCCCGGACGCGGGCGCTATCTCGTCAGTTGTCCCGACAGCGCAAAGTTGTCGGGATTCGTCAGCGAGGCACAGCGCATGCCCGACCTGCGGCTGCTGGACACCATCGGCCCGCAAGGTGCACCGCACACTGCGGTGTACGAGATGGCCCATGCCACGGCGGCGCAGCTGTCGCAGCGCTTCGCCGCCGGTGGCGACATGAAGATCGAACCCGACCAGCCGCTGTCGATGTTCGGCGATACGCCGACCTGACAGTGCCATTCGAACGTTTTCCAGAAAAGGACTTCCATGGCCACCAAACCCGATTCACCGCTGACGGCGTCGCCCTCACCGTCGGCTTCAACCACGGCCCCGGCCTCGACCACGCCCTCGACCGCGCCGGACACGCCTGCCGCCCGTGAAAGCGGCGCTTCCCGCCAGCGCAATGTCCGACAACGCAAGAGCCAGTATCTGGTCGCGCCGCGTCGCCACGGCGTGCTGCAGATGATGGGAATGGCGCCGCTGAATTTCTCCGTGGTCGAGCAAGCCCTGCGCGACGCGCCCGATATCGACGTCATCGACAAGATCGCGCCCAGGCAGGCAGTCGGCTCCCTCGGTACCGGCATGCAGGAAAGCGGGGTGCTGGTCGCGCTGATGAATGACGAGAAAGCCAGCGCGCTGGCGCTGCAGGCGCAGGGACAACTGATCGTCGAGCGCGACCAGTCGCTCCAGCTGCTCGATGCGAATTATGCGCAGCCGGCGATGGTGACCTGCAACCTGCCAGTCAGTGGCGCCGCGTTCACGGCCGAATTCCTCGTCACCGGCGAAGGCGACAAGCCCGTTGCCGGCGCCGAGGTCTACCTGTTCGGCAGCCTGCTGCCCGCGCAGGGCGTCAGCGACGCCAGCGGCCGCGTGAAGCTGGTGCTGTATGGCGAGAGCGCGTCCAGCGTTCGGCAGCTGTATGTGAAGCCACGCGCCGATTACTGGAGTTTTTGTCAGCAGCAGCCCGATGTCAGCGACAGCGAGGTCAACATCATCGCGCTGCGCCCGCTGTCGGACTGGCCGACGCTGAAGAATTTCCCGCGCCAGCAATTGCTGACCTGGGGCCAGCGCGCGATGCGCGTCGACCAGCTGCCGCCGACTTATCGCGGACAGGGCGTGCGCGTCGCCGTCATTGATTCCGGCTGCGCGACCACCCATGCGGACCTGTCGCAGGTCAGCCATGGCTATGACATCGTCAACAAGGCCAGGGACACGACCACCTGGACCGTGGATACGATTTCACATGGCTCGCACTGCACCGGCGTGATCGCCGGGCTGGACTCCGCCACCGGCATACGCGGCTTCGCGCCAGATGCGGAAATCCATGCCTGCAAGCTGTTCCCGGGCGGCCAGGTCAGCCAGCTGATCGAGGCGCTGGAGTACTGCATCGAAAAACAGATCGACGTCGTCAACCTCAGCCTCGGCGGCGCCGAGCCCTCGGAAGCACTGGAGCAGCAAATCCTGCGCGCCAAACAAGCCGGCATTGCGTGTATTGTCGCGGCCGGCAATTCGGGCGGCCCGGTGCAGTACCCGGGATCATCGCCGAATGTGCTGACCGTGGCCGCGATTGGCCGCATCAATGAATTCCCCGGCGACAGCTATCACACGCAAACCGTCACGCCGCAGATCGACCTCAACGGTTTCTTCGCCGCCCGCTTCAGCTGCTACGGTCCGGAGATCGATGTCTGCGGCCCCGGTGTCGCGATCACCTCTTCCGTCCCGGACAATAATTTTGCTGCGTGGGACGGCACCTCGATGGCAACGCCCCATGTGACGGGCCTTGCCGCGCTGGTGCTGGCGCATCACCCGGACTTCCGCACGGCGATGCGTATGCGCACGGCCGAGCGAGTCGAGCGCCTGTTCCAGATCATCAAGATGTCCTGCCAGCCGGTGATGCTGGGTGATCCGCGCCGCACCGGCTTCGGCCTGCCCGACGCACCGCGCGCCGTCGGCCTGGCGCAAGCGTCCGGCATGGGCGTTGGCCAGCCGATGATGGCTGCCTCATCACCTATAGGCAGCCTGATGAATGCGCCTGCCATGCAGGCCATTGCCCATGCTTACCGCGAAATGCCGCTCGCGCAGATGGCGTCACTGGGATCCATGGGGCAAATCGGTCCGATGGGACAGATGGGGCAGATGGCGCAAATGCCACAGATGGCACCACAGGCTTCGGGCATGGGCATGGGCGGGTTCGATCCGTTCGCGACGATGCTGTCGCCGCAGATGAACATGTCGCTCAACCCTGCATTGAGATTCAGCTACTGGTAAGGTTCCCGTCCCTGCGCAAAGCGACAGCCTGGCTGTCGCTTTTTTTGCGTCCGCAAGAAAAAATGCGCATCGGCGATGTTGATGCGGAACTTGTTGCTTGCCAAGGAGGTCATGTCGATTACTCAAGCTTGCGCAATCCTGTGCAAGCCGGGAAATCTCAGGAGACTTCCGATGGAACACCATCAGCACCATACGCAATCCAAGCAGCAGACACACGCGCTGTCGTCGCAAGAGAGCTATAACCCGAACCATCTGTTGGACACACTGCGCGAGAAGATGAAACTGAAGAATGACGCAGCGCTGTCACGTGCGCTCGAAGTCGCGCCGCCCGTCATCAGCAAGATACGGCACCGTACGCTACCGGTCGGTGCGTCGCTGTTGATCCGCATGCATGAGGTGACGCAGATGAGCATCCGCGATTTGCGCGACCTGATGGGCGACCGGCGCACCAAGTACCGGCTGTCCGATGCGCAGGGCAAGCCCAAGCCAGTGATCGAGCATCAGCAGGAAAATCGTTGAGCCGAAAACCTCACTGGATCCCCCTCAGGGTCACGGACTGGCTTGCAAGCCAGTCCGCGCCGGTGGTCAGAATACGACCAGATCGCGCATGCTCTCGCCGGCATCGAGGCGGTCAAAGCCGCGGTTGATGTCATTGAGCTTCATGCGTTCGCCCATCAGCTTGTTCACCGGCAGCTTGCCCGCGAGATAGAGAGCGATGTAACGCGGCACGTCCCGTGCCGGCACGCAGGAACCGATGTAGCTGCCTTTGACGGTACGCTCCTCGGCCACCAGGCTGACTTGCTGCAGCGCCCAGTTGTGCTGCGGGTGCGGCAGGCTGGCCGTGACCGTGGTGCCGCCGCGGCGCGTGATCCGGTAAGACAGTTCCATCGCCTGCGTGACGCCGGCCATCTCGAACGCGAAATCGACACCGCCCTTCGTCGCTTCCTTGACCTTGGCAATCGCATCCGGGTCGCGCGCATTGACGGTATATGTCGCGCCGAGCTTCTTTGCCATCTCCAGCTTGCTGTCATGCAGGTCAATCGCGACCACATCGGTGGCACCGGAGGCCACAGCGCCCAGCAGCGCGCACATGCCGACACCGCCCAGGCCGACCACCGCAGCACTCTGCCCCGCTTGCACCTTCGCGGTGTTGACCACCGCGCCGACACCGGTCAGCACAGCGCAACCAAACAGCGCAGCCTCGACCGGGTCGATATCCTGCTCGATCTTCACGCACGAGCGGCGCGACACCACCGCATGCTCGGCAAAGGCCGACACCCCAACATGATGGTTGACGGCCTGAGGGCCGAGGTGCAGACGGCGTTCGCCGGACAGCAGCGTGCCCTTGCCATTGGCCTCAGCGCCCGGTTCGCACAGTGCAGGCCGCCCTTCCTGGCATGGCAGGCAGTGACCGCAGCTCGGCACGAAGACCAGCACCACACGGTCACCGGGCTTCAGGTCGCTGACGCCGGGGCCGGTCTGCACGACCGTCGCCGATGCTTCATGGCCGAGCGCCATCGGCACCGGTCGCGGACGCACACCGGTGATCACCGACAAGTCCGAATGACAGAGACCGGCGGCCGTCATCTTTACCAATACCTCGCCCGCGCCCGGCGGATCGAGCTCGATCTCTTCGATCACGAGCGGCTTGCTGTCGGCGAAAGGGGCGGCCTTGTCCAGGGTGTGCAATACGGCGGCGCGGGTCTTCATGCAGGTCTCCGTGGCTTTCGTGGAAGCGGATTCAGATGGTACGTCCGCCATCGACCGGCATTTCAAGCCCGGTCAGGAATTCGGCGCCATCGGTGCCAAGGAAGACCGCTGCAGCGGCCATGTCCTTCGGCTCGCAGAAACGACCGAGCGGGATGGTCGCCACGAACTTCGCGCGGTTCTCCGGCGTATCCGGCACGCCCATGAAATCACCGAGCAGGCCGGTCGCGCCCATCACCGGGCACAGCGCATTGACGCGAA
Organism: uncultured Bifidobacterium sp.; assembly: GCA_964497485.1. Classification (GTDB taxonomy): domain Bacteria; phylum Pseudomonadota; class Gammaproteobacteria; order Burkholderiales; family Burkholderiaceae_D; genus Pernthalerella. The sequence goes on along the minus strand of CAZCDW010000075.1, from coordinate 6,414 downwards.
TGTTGTCTGGCGCCAGTTCAACGGCCATTGCGCGTGACAGCAGGTTCACCGCGCCTTTGGACGCGTTGTACCACGACAGGCCCGGACGCGGACGGATGCCGGCGGTGGAGCCCACATTGATGATCACGCCGCCCTTGCCGCGCTGGCGCATCAGCGGCACGACCGCATGCGTCATGAAGTAGATCGACTTCACGTTCACGTTGAACACGCGGTCGAAGGTCTTTTCATCGACATTCAACATCGGCTGGTTTTTGTGCGTGGTACCGGCGTTGTTGATGACGATGTCGGGGACGCCGAAAGTATCGACGCAAGCCTTCACCATTGCATTCACCGAATCCGCGCTCGCGACGTCGGTGGCGACGGCTTTCGCATTCGCGCCCAGTTTCTTCGCGACGCGCTCGCCGGCGTCGGCGTTCAGGTCGGCGATGATGACCTTCGCACCTTCACGAATGTAGGCCTCGGCCATGCCTTCGCCGAAACCCGAACCTGCGCCGGTGATGATCGCTACTTTGCCTTGAAGTTGTCCCATGACTTGTTCTCCGAATTTCATTGCTCAGTTATTTGAATTCTTCTGCTTCCCGAAGAGAATGGGAAGTCTACCAATTCTGATACCAGTTAGTTTTAGTTGATGACGGTGGCAGCCCTATTGGGCATGGGTCCCAGCTTCCGCTGGGACGACGGTGTTCACAGCGAAGGCCTCAAATTGTCATCCCAGCGAAAGCTGGGATCCAGCGACGTTCGCCGAGCACCTGTAACATTCACAATCAAGTGAGGCATCAGGCCTCACCCATGATGCAAGACCACCGTCTTCGTGGTACTAAACTCTTCCAGCGCAAGAAATCCTTTCTCGCGCCCATGCCCGCTGCGCTTCATGCCGCCGAACGGCAACTCGACGCCACCGCCTGCGCCATAGCAGTTGATGAACACCTGACCGGTGTGCAGCCTCGCCGCCATTCGCTGCTGGCGTCCGCCATTTTCGGTCCACACGCCCGACACCAGCCCGTACTCGGACGAATTCGCAAGCCGGATCGCATCCTCTTCATCGGTGAATGGCATCGCCGCCAGCACCGGGCCGAACACTTCCTGGCACGCCAGCTTGTGATCGCGCGGCACCGCGCCGAACAATGCGGGTGCAACGAAATAACCGTCGCTGGCAATGCCATCGGCCAGCGAGCCGCGCGCCAGCAGCGGCACGCCGGTGGCGATCGCATGTTCGATGAAACCATTCACGCGCTCGTACTGCTTCTTGTTGACGATGGGACCGCAATCGAGGTCTTGTTCGGGATTGCCGACCTTCACCTTCGCAAACGCGTCGGCGACGCGCTGCATGAAGCTGTCATAGATCTCTTGCTGCACCAGCAGGCGGCTGCCGGCAGAACAGGTCTGGCCCGCGTTCTGCGTGATGGCTTTGACGATGATGGGCACGGCCTTGTCGACGTCCACATCGTTGAACACGATCTGCGGCGACTTGCCGCCCAGCTCCAGCACGCAGGGCACGGCATTTTTTGCGGTCGCTTCCTGCACCATCACGCCGACTTCGGGCGAACCGGTGAAGGTCGCAAAGTTGATGCCCGGGTGGGCAGTCAGTGCCGCACCCGCTTCGTAGCCATAGCCAGTGACGACGTTCAGCGCGCCCGGCGGCAAGCCCGCCTCCATCAGCAGCTCGGCCAGTTTGATGCCCGACAGGCAGGCATCTTCGGACGGCTTCAGCACGCAGGCATTGCCCATCGCAAGCGCCGGTGCGAGCGTGCGGCCGAACATCTGCGCCGGATAATTCCACGGGATGATGTGCGCAGTGACGCCATGCGGCACGCGCACCACCTGCACGTTGTAGCCGTTCAGGTAGGGAATCTGTTCGCCGTGGATCTTGTCGGCAGCGCTGCCGTAGTACTCGAAGTAGCGGGCCACGGCGACGATGTCATTGCGCGCCACCGTCATGGGCTTGCCGGTATCGCGCGCCTCGATCTGCGCGATGGCTTCGGCGTTCTTCACGATCAGCTCGCCGAACTTCATCAGGATGCGGCCGCGCTCGGTCGCGGTCATGCGGCCCCAGCTGCCGTCGAGGGCGCCCTGCGCCGCTTTCACAGCTGCGTCGATGTCGGCCGCGGTGCCACGGTCGATGGTCGTGAACGGCTGGCCGTCACAGGGATTGATGACGGGGATGGTCTGGCCATCCGACGCTGCGCGCCACTGGCCATTGATCAGCAGGGTTGCCATCGTGTTCTCCGTAGAGGGTTCTACGCCGCCTGCCATGCAAGGTGCTGCATGCACCGGCGGCATTCAGGTCAGCAATCAGTGCGAGAGTTCGCCTTCCACCAGCTCACCGCGCTCCAGCGTCAGCGTCGCATCCGGCAAGTCACGCAGCAGGCTGCGGTTGGATTCGGTCACGACAATGCACAGCTCGGGCGCCACCTGGTGCAGCTTGCGCAGCGATTCGGCGTACTGCGCGGCCAGCACCGGCGCCAGGCCCTGGAAAGGCTCGTCCAGCAGCACCAGCCTGGTGCCGACCATCAGCGCGCGGCCGAGCGCAGCCATCTTGCCCTGCCCGCCCGACAGCGCGGCGCCGGAACGCGGCAGCATTTCTTTCAGCTGTGGCACCACCTCCAGCACGCGATCGAGTCGCTGGTCCGTCTCCGCAGCCGACAGGCCCAGCACCTGGCAAGGCAGGCGCAGGTTGTCCTCGACGCTGAAGGTCGGGAACATGACCCGGTCTTCCGGCGCATAGCCGATCCCGTAGCGGCTGCGCAGATGACCCGCCACGCGCGTCAGGTCATCGCCTGCCATGGTGATCGCACCGGACGCGACCGGCAGCAAGCCCATGATCGCGCGCAGCAGCGTGGTCTTGCCGGCACCATTGCGGCCGACCACGGCCAGCAACTGACCAGCGTTGAATTCGGTGCTGATGCCGCGCAGGACGGTGATGCCGGCAATGCTTGCGCTGACCTTATCAATTTTCAGCATGTCATTCCCCGATCACGTTCTTGCGGATTTCCGGGTTGGCCAGCACATCGGCCGGCTTGCCGTCGGCGGCCACGCGGCCGGCAATCCACGCGGCGACCCGCGTTGCGTACTGCGACACGATGTCCACGTCATGTTCAACAAAGATGGCCGTGACCTTTTGCTCGTCCAGCGCGCCCATGATGGTCTTCATCAGGCCGTGCTTTTCATCCGTCGACACGCCCGAGGTCGGCTCATCGAGGATCAGCAGCCGCGGCTTCAAGACCAGTGCCATCGCAATGTCGAGCAGCTTGCGCTGGCCTTCGGGCAAGGAGCCCGACAGTTCATCGGCACGCGGCAGCAGTCCCACCATGTCGAGCACATGATCCACATCGGACGCCGGTACCGCATCATGCAACGAGGTCCAGATACCCAGCTTGCCACGCTTGCCGGCTGCCGCGATGCGCACGCAGTCGCGCACGGTATGCTCGACAAACAATTGCGGCAACTGGAATGAGCGCACCATGCCGCGCAGCGCGATCTCGCGCGGCGACAGTTGGGTGACCTCGCGGCCTTCGAAGAAGACCTGCCCCGCCTGCGGCCGGATCAGGCCGGTGCAGATATTGATGAAGGTGGTCTTGCCGGCACCGTTCTGGCCGATCACAGCGAGACGCTCGCCGGCTTCCAGCGTGAAATGGATGTGATCGGCGACCACCACGGCGCCGAATGCGAGCTGCAGGTCGCGCGTTTCCAGCAATGCGCTCATGCGTCACCTCGCTTAGTCTGGATGTCCTTTTGTTCAAGCAGCGCCGACAATCCGCGCGGTGCGAGGAAGACCATTGCGATCAGCACGAGACCGAGCACCATTTGCCAGGCGCCGGTCAGATAGGCGGCGGCGAACAGCTTGACGAATTCGAAGATGGCCGCGCCGATGAAGGCACCTACCGGATGACCGACGCCACCAAGAATGGCCACGAACACGATCTCGCCCGAGCGCACCCAGTACCCCATTTCCGGCGTCACCAGGCCCTGCGCAATCGCGAAGATCGCGCCGGACAGGCCGCACAGCGTGGCCGAGATCACATAGCCTATCCACATTGTCTGCCAGGCCGAGATGCCGACGTATTCCAGACGGGTCTCGTTGGTCTTGACGGCGGCCAACGCCTGGCCAGCGACGGAAGCGAGATAACGCTTCACGCCCCAGCCCAGCACGACTGCCAGCAGTACACCGATCACCAGCAGCAACGATTCGAAGCTGTCGCGGGTCATGGTCATGCCAAAGAACGGTGCGCGCTGCAGTTGCAGCCCATCGGTGCCGCCGGTGAGCGTGAAAAATTTGCCGAGCGCAGCAAACAGCACCATCGACAGTGCGAGATTCAGCATGCCGAAGAAGATCCCGCGATAACGCACCACGAAGGAGCCGATCACGGCACCGACGATCAGGCCCGTGGCCGCACCGATCAAGAGCAGCACCACGCTGTCAACCTGGGGATGCGCGCGCGTGACGAAGGCCACCGCATAGCCGCCTGCGCAGACGTAGAGCGCATGGCCGAACGAGATCTGACCGGAGATGATCAGTATCGAGATGCCAAGCGCCGCAATACCGAAGGCGGTACCCAGGATCAGCGGCGTCTTCAGCCAAGGCAAGGCGACCGGCAGCAGCAAGGCTGCCAGCGCGAGCACGATGACGACAATTCTTGCGCGTGCCATCAGACCCTCCTCGCCTGTGCGACGGAGAACAGGCCCTGCGGGCGGAACAGCAGCACCAGCACCATGATCAGGAACGGCACCAGCACTTCCATTTCGGGGAACAGGTAGACCGTGAACGAGCGCGCGAGGCCGATCAGGATGGCCGCGACCAGCGCGCCTTCGATCTGCCCGAGGCCGGCGGTGGCAACCACGGCAAACGACAGCACGATCATTTCACCGCCGATACCGGGCACCCAGGACACGGTCGGCGATGCCAATGCACCGGCGAGTGCGCCGAGGATGGAACCCACCACGAAGGTCAGCAGCGATACGCGCTTGACATTGATACCAAGCGCGGTCGACACCTCGCGGTTATGCGATACCGCGACGATCTGGCGTCCGACCGAGCTGAACTTCAGGAAGCTTCTGAGCGCGAGGAACACGACGAGCGCCACACCCGGCAGCACCAGCAATTGATAGCGGGTGTAGGTGATGCCCAGCACATCGGCGGTGCCAAGGTAATTGACGATCTCGGACACGAAGTAAGGCTCGCCACCCCAGATCATGCGCTGCAGGTCTTCGAAGATCATGAAGGCCGAGAAGGTCACCAGCAGCTGCAGGATCGGGTCCTTGCTGTAGATGCGCCGCATCAGCGAGGTTTCCATCAGCGCACCGAACACGAGCCCCACGATCACGGCCGCCAGCGGCAAAATCAGCAGCGCCCATGCCGGCGACGCACCCAGCTTGCCGGCCCAGATGCCGAGGCTGGCCGCCATATAGCCGCCGAGCGCATAGAAGCTGCCGTGCGCCATATTGATGATGTTCATCACGCCGAACACCAGCGTCATGCCGAGTGCGACGAGGAAAAGCAAGGCGGCATAGGACAGGCCGTCCAGTACCGCGAGTATGTAAAGGTCCTGCGACATCTGCTGCTTTCGTGGGACGTTAGGGTCTGATCAGACAAAAAAGCGCGCGGCAGTCAGGGACTGCCGGGCGCGCCAGTGCAAACCTCGGGTTCAGAAGCGACGGATACGAGGGCTGTTGATCAGCTCGGGCTTGACCGTCTTGACCCAGTCGGGCGACTTCTGGCCGACCGGCGTGGTGATGATGTCGGCCGGATAGATCGAAATGTGCTCCAGCGTCGGGAAGCTGTAGGCTGCCGTCTTCTTCGTGATGCCGAGCAGCTGGTCTTCCAGGCCCTGCCCGTCTTCGCGCAGCTTGACGGTATTGGTCAGGCCCTTGAACTCGAGGCCATGCATCGCTTCGGCGACCTGCTCGGTGCTGGGCCACTGGCCCTTGTTGGCCTTGATCGCCTTCTGGTAGCCAGCCACCAGACCGTCGATGCCCTGGATCATGTGGTAGACCGAGTAGATCGGATAGCTGCCGGTCTTGTCCTTGAACTTCTTCACGAAACCGTTCAGCTTGGCATTGTTCAGGTTTTCAGGGTGCAGGAAATAATGGTCACCCCGTGCGCCGACGATCACACCATCAGGCAGCGTGGTACCCAGGCGCTCGAGCGAGCTCTCGGCCAGCGGCAGCACGAACAGCGATTGTTTGAACAGCCCCCGCTGTGCCGCCTGACGCACAAAGGTGTCAAGGTCACCGCCCCAGGACGTCGACAGGATCACTTCCGGGCGCAGCGCCTGCAGGCGGCTGATCTCGGTCGAGTAATCGGTGGCGCCGAATTTCGGGAACAGCTCGGCAGTGATCTTGACGTCCGGCTTGAGCGCCAGCAGCGGGTTGCGGAACAGCTCCCAGGGGGCGCGGCCCCAGGCATAGTCCTGGTTC
>CAZCDW010000074.1:0-11727 GCA_964497485.1 uncultured Bifidobacterium sp. | reverse complement strand
ACCGACAGCGTGTTCCTGTCGCCGGCGGCGATGGACGCGCTGAAGCTGAAGGCCGGCGATGCGCTTGTGCTGCAAAGCGGCACCCGGACCGTGACGCTGCGCGTGGCCGGCACACTGGTGCGTGCGCGCGCCGGACAGAAGCTGGCGGTGATGGATATCGGCAGTGCGCAATGGCAGTTCGATCGCATCGGCAAGCTGTCGCGCATCGACCTGCGACTGGCCGAAGGTGTAGCCCGGCATGACATGCGCCAACTGCTGGAACAGCGTTACGGCAACGCCGTGTCTGTCGTCGATGACGACGACCACGACCAGCGCACGGCGACGCTGTCACGTGCTTACCGCGTGAACCTGTCGGTGCTGGCGATGGTGGCGCTGTTCACCGGCGCCTTCCTGGTGTTCTCGACACAGGCCTTGTCAGTGCTGCGACGGCGGCCGCAGTTCGCGTTGCTGCGAACGCTGGGCATGACGCGCAGGCAGCTGCTGTTGCAGGTGCTGTCCGAAGGCCTGCTGCTGGGCATGCTCGGTTCGGCGCTGGGCATCGTGGCAGGCCATGCACTGGCAAGCGCCGTGCTGTCACTGTTTGGTGGCGACCTCGGCGGCGGTTATTTCCCCGGTGTGAAACCGAGCGTGCATGTCAGCCCGATCGCAGCACTGGCCTACTTCATCGCCGGCAGTGGCGTTGCGCTGCTGGGCAGCCTGTCGCCGGCACTGGAAGCGGCACGCGCACGGCCGGCAGCCGCGCTGAAGGCCGGCAGCGAAGAGGTGGCACTCGCGCCACTGGCCAAGCCCTGGCTGGCGCTGGGCGCCATCGCGCTCGGTGGCGTGCTGGCCCTGCTGCCGCCGGTGGGTGGATTGCCTGTGTTTGGCTACCTTGCGATCGTGCTGCTGCTGGTTGGCAGCATCGCGCTGATGCCACGCGCGGCGGCCCTGGTATTTGCCGCACTGTCAAGACACCTCTCGCCAGGTGCCAGCGTGATCCGCAGCCTGGCGCTGGCGCGACTGGCAAACGCCCCCAATCAGGCCGCGATTGCACTGGGCGGTGTGCTGGCCAGCTTTTCGCTGATGGTGGCGATGGCGATCATGGTGTCCAGCTTCCGCGTATCCGTTGATGACTGGCTGCAGCAACTGCTGTCGGCCGACGCCTATGTGCGCGTGGCCAGCGGTACCGGTGGCAGCGATGCAGCACTGCTGAAGCCGGACGAACAACAGGCAATAGCCAGTCTGCCGGCGGTGGCGCGTGCCGAGCGCACGCGCTGGCTGTCGCTGTCGCTGGATGCCGCTCGTCCCAACGTGATGGTGGTTGCGCGCTCAGTCAATAGCGGCGACATCGACCAGGCACTGCCCATGGTCGGTGCATCGCTCGCCGATGTGGCACATCCGGTATGGGTATCGGAAGCCATGGTGGACTTGTATGGCTGGCAGGTGGGGCAAGCGGTCAGCCTGCCGCTGGCAGGCACTGCCCGATCGTTCACCGTGGCCGGCGTCTGGCGCGACTATGCGCGACAAACCGGCTCGATTCAGATGCGGCTGCAGGACTACCAGACACTGACGGGCGAGTTCGACGTCAATGATGTGTCGCTGTGGCTCAGACGCGGATCGAGCACGGGCAGCGACAGCGGCAGCGCCGCTACGCCGGGCACACGGACCCTCCGTGAACAGTTGCAGCGCTTGCCTTTCGCGTCATCGCTGGAGGTGATCGAGCCGGGCGAGATACGCGCCATCAGCCTGACCATCTTCGATCGGAGTTTTGCGGTCACCTACCTGCTGGAAGCGGTGGCGATCGTGATCGGCCTGTTCGGCGTGGCGGCCACCTTCTCGGCGCAGGCACTGTCGCGCGCCAGGGAGTTCGGTATGCTGCGTCACCTCGGCATCGCGCGCCGGCAAGTGCTGGCCATGCTGTCTGGCGAAGGCTTGCTGCTGACAGCCCTGGCTATCGTGGCGGGCTTCGCGGTCGGCTGGTGCATCAGCCTGATACTGGTGTTCGTGGTCAACCCGCAGTCCTTCCACTGGACCATGCAACTGCACATGCCCTGGGGCTTGCTGGCCATCGTCGCCGGCGCGCTGCTGTTGTCGGCGGCGATGACGGCACTGGTGTCAGGCCGCCTGGCGGTCGCAGGCAGCGCGGTACGTGCCGTCAGGGAGGATTGGTGATGAGAAAGCGCATCTGGCTACAGCGCGCGCAGCTAGCGCGTGCCGCACTACGGCTGGTGCTGCTGGCGGCACTGGCATCGTCATGCCCGGGCATCGTTGGCAAGTCCCTGGCCGCTGACGGTGTGAGCACAGTAAACACCACGGCAAGCGACACAGGTTTTTCCGCTGTCGTACCGGGCAAGCGACTGGCCTTCCCGCGTGACTACGGCGCGCATCCGGGCTTTCGCACCGAGTGGTGGTACGTGACCGGATGGCTGCAGACGCCCGACCAGCAGCCGCTGGGTTTTCAGGTCACCTTCTTCCGCTCGGCGACAGGACACGACCGTCGCAACCCCAGTCGCTTCGCACCGACGCAATTGATCGTCGCGCACGCAGCCTTGTCTGACCCTGCCCTCGGCCGCCTGCGGCATGACCAGAAGGTCGCGCGCGCCGGCTTCGGGCTGGCCGGTGCATCGGAAACGGATACCGACCTGAAGCTGGGACGGTGGACAATGCGGCGCACACCATCGGGTGACTATGTGATCCATCTGCCGGCGCGCGACTTCGTGCTGACGCTGCAACTGTCAGCGACACAGCCGCTGATGCTGCAGGGCGATGCCGGCTACTCGCGCAAGGGCCCGCGGCAGGAACAGGCCAGCTACTACTACAGCCATCCGCAGCTGAAGGTCAGCGGCACGGTCACGCGCGGCGACAAGCCGGTGGCCGTCAGTGGCACGGCCTGGCTTGATCATGAATGGTCGAGCACGGTACTGGATGCGGCCGCGGTTGGCTGGGACTGGGCTGGCATCAATCTCGACGATGGTGGCGCGCTGATGGCTTTTCGCATCCGCGACGCGAAAGGCGCTACCCTGTGGGCCCACGCCACCCTGAGGGACAAAGATGGCAGGCAAAGAAGCGCAGGCGGTGACGCGCTGAGCTTCACGCCGCAGCGGCAATGGCGCTCGCCGCGCACCGGTGCGACTTATCCGGTGGCGATGGCGATAGACCTGGGCGGCACACGCTGGCAACTGGTACCGCTGCAAGATGACCAGGAGCTGGATTCACGCCAGTCGACCGGTGCGGTGTACTGGGAAGGCGCGGTGCGAGCGCTGCGCAACGGCCAGCCCGCCGGAAGCGGTTATCTCGAACTGACCGGTTACCTGAAAGCCCTGAAACTGTAAGCCCGGCACTGCGATGCAGTGCATTCACCCGATACGGAAAGAACCATAACGACATGAGTACGACCACTGACAGGCCTGCAGCGCGCAGCGGACTGAGAACCCTCGCCGGGCTGCTGCCTTTTCTGGCGCCCTATCGCAAGCGCATTGCCATCGCCGGTATCGCGCTGCTGGTTGCGGCGTCGGCGACGCTGGCGATTCCGTATGGCTTCCGGCAGCTGATTGATCTGGGCTTCACGACTGCCGGCAGCGAACAGGCCGCGAACGTCAACCTGTATTTCCTCGCATTGTTCGGCCTCGCCTGCGTACTGGCGATCGCGACGGCGGCACGCTTTTATTCGGTGTCCTGGCTCGGCGAGCGAGTGACGGCCGACTTGCGCGCGGCCGTCTATGCGCATGTGCTGCGCCAGAGCCCGGAATTCTTCGAGACCACGCAGACCGGCGAGGTGCTGTCACGACTGACCACGGACACGACGCTGATACAGACCGTGGTCGGCACCAGCATCTCGATGGCACTGCGCAACCTGTTGTTGCTGGCCGGCGGGCTGGGCATGATGTTCATCACGAGCAGCAAGCTGTCGGCCATCATCATCGTGATGCTGTTCGCGATCATCCTGCCTATCGTGGTGCTGGGTCGCCGGGTGCGCAAACTGTCACGCGCGTCGCAGGACAGGATCGCGGATGCCTCCGGACTGGCGGGTGAAAAGCTGAATGCGATCGCGATCGTGCAAAGCTTTGCACAGGAACTGCGCGAGGCGACGCGCTTCAGCGATGCGGTGGAGCGCGCGTTCCGGACAGCGATCGACCGCGTCCGCGCGCGCGCCCTGCTGACCGTGCTGGCCATCCTGCTGGTGTTCGGTGCCATTGTGTTCGTGCTGTGGCTGGGCGCGCATGCGGTGATCGAAGGCCGCATGAGCGCGGGTGAGCTCGGGCAATTCATCCTGTATGCAGCGATTGTGTCCGGCGCGATCGGTGCATTGTCGGAGGTGCTGGGCGATGCGCAGCGTGCCGCTGGTGCCAGCGAGCGCTTGCTGGAATTGCTGGCCGAGCGCTCGCCGATTGCGTCGCCGGCGCAGCCGAAGGCGCTGCCGCTGCGTGCCGCGAATGGCTCGGGACTGCAGCTTGAGCATCTGGACTTTCATTACCCTTCGCGGCCGGATACGGCATCGCTGTCGGATCTGTCGCTGACGGTCGAACCGGGCGAGACGGTCGCCATCGTCGGCCCATCGGGCGCGGGCAAGACCACGCTGTTCCAGCTGCTGCTGCGCTTCTATGATCCGCAACAGGGACAGATACGACTGGATGGCGTCGATATTCGTGAACTCGCCCTGGAGCAGCTGCGCAACGCGATCGGCATCGTGCCGCAGGACACGGTGGTGTTCTCGGCGAATGCAATGGAAAACATACGCTACGGCCGGCCCGATGCGACGGATGAGGAAGTGATCGCCGCGGCGAAGCTGGCGGCTGCGCATGAATTCATCGAGAGACTGCCGGAAGGCTACCAGTCCTTCCTCGGCGAACGCGGCGTGCGGCTCTCAGGCGGCCAGCGCCAGCGGATCGCGATTGCGCGCGCGCTGCTGAGGAACCCGCCCTTGCTGTTGCTTGACGAAGCGACCAGCGCACGCGATGCGGAATCGGAGCGGCTGGTGCAGAAGGCGCTGGAAGCGGCGATGGTGGGACGTACCACGCTGGTGATTGCGCACCGTCTGGCGACGGTGCAGCGCGCCAGCCGCATCATCGTGATGGAGCATGGCCGCATCGTCGAGGTCGGTACGCATGCGGAACTGGTGGCCGCTGGCGGTCTGTATGCCAGCCTGGCCGCGCTGCAGTTCGGTCAGCATTGAGACCGGTAGTCTCGGATACCGAGGCAGCTGCGGATACCTCGGCCCGAGGCGATTCGCTACAGGCCGTTCAGTTCTGCAAGCGCAGCCTGTCCATTGCATGGCGCTGCAACGCGTAGAACTCGTCGGCGTCGCCGCCATGTCCCATGTCGATCACGGTTTCAAAGATCTCGCGTGCATCCTCTTGCGCGCCGACGCTCGCATAGCACTCTGCCAGCCGAAACGCAGCCTGTATCAGCGTCGGATCGAGTTGCAGGGACACCGCATAGAAGGTCGCGGCCATCAGCGGATCGCCGAGCACTTGCAGCGTCATGCCTGACATGAACAGGAAACGATGGTCCAGCGGCTTTTGTATCGCGAGGTACAGCGCCAGCGGCAAGACTTCGTGATAGCGCTGCTGCTGGTAAGCCTCGTAGGCTTTCTCATAGATCCGCTCAAGCACGGCATCGGACACCGGCTCCAGTACCGCACGCTTCATGCCCTCGGCATAGGTATCCTGCAGCAGCTTCACCTTGTCCGGCAGTTCGTGGATGCTCTGATTGACCAGGCCCATGATCAGGCTGACCTCGGCCGACAGCACGGCCGACTGCGTGGCAGCTTGCTGATGGGGTGTCATGACGACACCTGTACGGCAATCAGTTGCAGCGCGGCGGCAGCCGCCGTGGCCTCCTCCTGCGACAGCCGGCCGGAGATGGCGGCCCAGCTCGGCGGCAGCTCGCCGAAGTCGCGCTTGTCCAGCAGCGCGAGCAATTGCTCACGCGTGCGGTCGAACAGCTCGCGGCGCATCGTCGGCACCATGCCGGGCTGGATATCGACGGGCTGCGCGGGCGCGCTCTCGTCGGTGGCTGCAGCGCGCGGCCGCGCCAGCGGCGTCAATGACAAGGGCGCCATGGCGCCGGCAGCAGTAGCGCCAGCTTCCGAATGCGCGGCGGACTGGGGCGCGGATACCTGCCGAGCTGCGGCCAGCGCATCATGCAGTTTGGGGGTGATGGTCATGGTCAAACTCCGGTGGCTAGGGTGGCTAGGGTGGCTGGGTTCAACGAAAGGTCAAGGCAGGGGCAATGCAAGGACAAGGTCGCTGCCTGCCGGCAACGAATATGGGTAGCCGGACGCGCTGCCCGGTTCCCGGTTCGGGCAATCAGGGCGGCAGCGCGGCGCGCGGTAAAATACCGGGTCGATTTTCTTGCCAGTCGATGCTCCGGGCTCGACCTCTGCACTGTCATGCGCCAATACCAGGACTTCATGCGCCATGTCTTCGAACATGGCACCGAAAAAACCGACCGTACCGGCACCGGCACGCGCTCGGTATTCGGGTTCCAGATGCGATTCAACCTGCAGGACGGCTTCCCCATGGTCACGACCAAGAAGCTGCACCTGAAGTCCATCATCCATGAGCTGATCTGGTTCCTCGCCGGATCGACCAACATCGGCTACCTGAAGGACAACGGTGTCACGATCTGGGATGAATGGGCGGACGAGCAAGGCAACCTGGGCCCGATCTATGGTTACCAGTGGCGCTCGTGGCCGGCGCCGAACGGCGAGCACATCGACCAGATCGCACAACTGATTGCGCAAATCCGCAGCAACCCCGACTCGCGCCGGCTGATCGTGTCGGCCTGGAACGTGTCCGATATTCCGCGCATGAAGCTGCCTCCGTGCCATGCGTTCTTCCAGTTTTATGTGGCAGATGGCAAGCTGTCCTGCCAGTTGTACCAGCGCAGCGCCGATATCTTCCTCGGCGTGCCGTTCAATATCGCGTCCTACGCATTGCTGACCCATATGGTGGCCGAGCAGACCGGCCTCGACGTCGGCGATTTCATCTGGACCGGCGGCGACTGCCACATCTACTCGAACCATTTCGAGCAGGTGAAGGAGCAGCTGTCGCGCGATCCGCTGCCGCTGCCGAAGCTGGTGCTCAAGCGCAGGCCGGATACGATCTTCGACTACACCTACGACGACATCGAAGTCATCGGCTACCAGTCACATCCCGCGATCAAGGCACCCGTCGCGGTCTGAGCACGGCCTCAGGCTGCCGGATCGGAAACGATGGCACGGCCTCGGCCGGCATCGGCTGGCTGAAGTAATAGCCCTGCGCGATGTCGCAGCCCAGCCGCTGCAGGGCATCGACCTGTTCGGCACTTTCAACGCCTTCGGCCACGACCTCCAGCTCCAGATTGTGCGCGAGCTGGATGATGGACGTCGCAATCGCCGCATCTTTATCCGATGTGGTCAGGTGCTTGATGAACTGCCTGTCGATCTTCAATGCATCGAGCGGAAATTGCTTCAGATAGGCCAGTGACGAATAGCCGGTGCCGAAGTCGTCCACTGACAGCCGTATGCCCATGCCCTTGAGCGCCTTCAGCACGGCGCGTGTGGCATCGGTGTTCGACATCAGGATGCTCTCGGTCAGCTCCAACTCCAGCTGCGACGGCGGCAGCTGGACCTGTTCAAGCACGCGATGAATGGCCTGGATCAGGAACTTGTCGGCGAACTGGCGCGCCGATACATTCAGCGCAATCGTGCAATTGTTTGGCAGGCAGGCGCCCCATTCGACGCGCTGCCGGCAACCGGCGGCAAACACCCACTGGCCGGCACGCACCATCAGGCCCGTGTCTTCCAGGATGGGCACGAACACCGAGGGTTCGATCAGCTTGTCGCCATGGCTCCAGCGCATCAGGCATTCGAGCCCGACCATGCAACCGGTCTTCAGGTCGACCTGAGGCTGGTAATGCAGCTTGAAGCCTTCGTTTTCCACCGCCAGCCGCAGCGCCTGTTCCAGCATCAGCGCGCCATGACCGCGCGAATTCATCTCGGGCTGGTAGAACGCATACAGGTTGCGACCGTCACGCTTGGCCTGGTACATCGCGACATCGGCGGTGCGCATCAGCGATTCGATATCCTCGCCACATTCGGGATAGGTGGCGATGCCTATGCTGGCGCCGACGGCCACATCAAGATCGTCGCGCAGCGCGAATGGCTGGCGCAATGCGTTCAGGATCTTGCGGGCGACGGTGGCCGCATCCTCCGGGAATTCGAGATCGCCGAGCACGATGGTGAACTCGTCGCCACCCAGCCGTGACACCACGTCATAGGCGCGCACCTGCTCGCGCAGCCGGTGTGCGACGGCCTTCAGCAGCAGGTCGCCGACTTCATGGCCGAGGTTGTCGTTGATGCGCTTGAAATGATCGAGGTCGATGAACATCAGCGCCACATGGCCGCTGCCGGCACGGCCCGCATGCTCCAGTGCCGCATGCAGCGCCGCCTTGAAAGCATTGCGGTTACCGAGGCCCGTGAGGAAATCCGTCACGGTCTGCTGGCGCAGCTCCTCCTCAAGAGCGCGCCGTTCGGTGATGTCCTGGAACACGATGACTTCGCCATCGACCTTGCCGGCCAAGGGTGATCGGCAGTAGGACGACAGGAAGCGGCTGCCGTCAGCACGCCGGAACCAGGCTTCCTCGACTTCGGGTGACGATGCGCGGCCCAGCCGCATGAAGATCGAGTCTTCCTCAACCTGCGATTCCCCGGAGCGCTCGGGCCCGTGCGGGGCCTGGCTGAACTGCGTGAAATCCTGCCCGATGACTTCACCGGGCACGCTGGCCAGCATGGCCAGCGCAGCCGGGTTGACGAACTTGACGATGCCGGCATGGTCGATGCCGATCACGCCGTCACCCGCAGCGTTGAGCATGGATTCGTAATAGGCCTTGGTGTTCTCCAGCCGCAGATAGGCTTGCTGCAGGCGCCGGCGAGCGAGGTCGAGCTCGAGGAACAGCGCCACCTTGCTCTGCAAGACCACGGAATTGACCGGCTTGGTAATGTAATCGATCGCACCTGCCTGGTAGCCGCGTATCGCGGCCGCTTCGTCGCGCTCGATGGCCGTGATGAAGATGATGGGTATGCCGCGTGTCTTGCGGTTGCTGCGCATCAGCCGCGCAACTTCATAGCCATTCATCACCGGCATCTGCACATCGAGCAAGACCAGCGCGACCTCGTGCTCGAGCAACAGCTGCAATGCGCGCTCGCCACTGCTGGCTGACAGCAACTGGCGCTGGCCGTCTTCCAGCAGGGCTTCGAGGCTGGCGATATTCTCGGGCCGGTCATCCACCAGCAAGATAGTCTGCCGGTAATCCACGTCGTGGGTGCGCTTTTCCGGAGAGTTCATGGCTCACACCTGCTGGGGTTCCAGCCACTTGGCCAGCATGTCGACCAGGTCGGACTGCGAGACGGGCTTGGCAAGATAGTCATCGGCGCCGGCCTGCAGGCATTTTTCACGATCGCCTTTCATCGCATGCGCCGTCAGCGCAATCACGGGCTTCTCATAATGGCGGTTGAACTTCAGCTCATGCGCTGCCTGGTAGCCATCCATGATGGGCATCATCATGTCCAGCAGTACGAGATCGAAGGGCAGCTCGCGTTCGACCACCTCCAGGGCTTGCTGCCCATTCATCGCGACCTCGACCTCGAAACCAAGCTCCTCGACCAGGCTGGACATCGCATAGATATTCCTGACGTCATCGTCGACCAGCAGCAGGCGCCTGCCCGCAAACGGCATCGCGTTGACCTCAGGATCGACTGATACAGCAGGCGGTGCCGCATCTGGCGCAGGCGCGGCCAGCCGCAGGCGTACCGCATCGAGCAAGCGATGCTCGTCATCGACAGACTTGCTGAGCACCAGCACGCGCAGCTCGCGCAAGCGACGCAGCTCCGTATCGGTCAGCGTATGCGCCGTATTCAGGATCAGGTTCGCTTTGCCGACCAGCTGCTCCGCATGCAGGGTATCGATCAGCAGAGTGCCTGCCATGTCAGGCAAGGCGAGATCAAGGACGATGCAGGCAAACGGCCGGCGGCGGCAGGCTTGCAGCGCCGAGCGTGCATCGGAAGCCACCGTGACCTGATAGCCCAGCTCGCGGATGAGACCGGCGTAATGCCGCGCCTCGACCGGATTGTCCTCGACCAGCAGCACCTCATTGCCGGCCGTTGCGACGATGTCGTCACGCGATGCTTGCTGCACATTGTCAGCCGCGCCAGTCGGCAGATACAGCGTGAAGGTGCTGCCCTGCCCCGGCTGGCTGCGCAGTTCGATGGAGCCGCCCAGCAATTGCGCCAGCGAGCGCGAAATCGACAGGCCAAGCCCGGTGCCACCGAAGCGCCGGCTGGTCGAGCCGTCGACCTGGCGAAAGGCATCGAAGATCAGCTCATGCTTGTCATCCGGGATGCCGATGCCCGTGTCGGTCACTGCTATACCCAGTCGCCGGGCATCACCATGGTCATCGCCGAAAAGCCGGATCGTGATGGCCCCTTCGCTGGTGAATTTCAGTGCATTCGAAAAAAGATTGCGCACGATCTGGAAGATGCGCTGGTGATCACTGACCACGACGGGTGGCGCACTCGAATCAATGATGACAGCGAAGCGCAGCTGCTTGGCCTCGGCCATGGGTCGGAAGCTGCGCTCGATGCTCTCGGTGAAATCCTCGAGTGACAACGGCTCCAGCAGCACCGACATGCGGCCGGCCTCGATCTTCGACAGGTCGAGAATGTCATTGATCAGCGCCAGCAGATCGCTGCCCGAGCGGTGGATGATGTCCGCATGAGTAACCTGTTTGGGCGTCAGATTGCCATGCACATTATTCTTGAGCTGTTCCGACAGGATCAGGATGCTGTTGAGCGGCGTGCGGAGCTCATGCGACATGTTCGCGAGGAACTCCGACTTGTAACGGCTGGCGGCGGCGATCTGCTCGGTCTGTTGGCGGAAACGTTCCTCGGCGGCCTTGCGTTCGCGAATGTCGATGATGGATGACAGCACCAGCATGCCTTCCGGCGTATGAATGGGATTGAGGCCGATCTCGATCGGTATCTCTTCACCATCCTTGGTACAGGCATACAGGTCTCGGCCCGCACCCATCGCGCGCGTTGCCGGCTCGGCCATGAAGTGACTGCGCAAGTCGGGGTGGTGCGGGCGAAAGCGCGCGGGGATGAGCTGCTCCACCTGCTTGCCCAGCAGCTCATCGCGCGAGTAACGGAACAGCTTCTCCGCCTGCTGGTTGACCAGCGTGATTTCGCCGGAAGTGTTGGTGACGATGATAGCGCTGGGTGCGGCTTCGACGACAAGGCGGAACAATTCACTCTCCGATCCGTGCGGCAGGTTGGCCGCGAGCGGCAGGCGACGACTGTCCGGCTTGGATAGCTTCGACATGGCAGGCAATCCGGTTGGTACTCAGGGATGAGGATGCCGGCTCGATGGCCATCACTTGGCAGCCGGCCTTGCTTTGAGAAACCGCAGAAGATTTCGTTCTTCAAAGCCGCGCTTCAAACTTCGCCTCACATCCCTGCTGGATGCATTGATGCCTGAAGTTTGGCTGATACGCGCCAACACCCATGCCTGAACCGTGGAGTAACTTGATTTAGGTCAACCGGGGACTTTGCGCCGGAGTCAAACCGCCAGCGCGATGCGAATGCCGGTGGCGCCCATAGGCTTGTATTGCCTGTGGCCGCTCAACTGCGCCGCGCTGGGAAAATGACGGGCGCAGCAGCGGATGCCTTATCATGAGACCCCATGTCTGCCTCACTTACCCTGATCGTTG